>JAITGD010000144.1 GCA_031280885.1 Prevotellaceae bacterium
GCCGTCAGCAAATCCTGACTGTAAGCAATACCCTCGAGAACGCTTTTTGCCGTAAGGCACTGTCGGCGGGCGCTCATCTTTTTGCCTGCCGCAACCAACTGTTCGGCGGTACCGAGCGCAACTTCCACCTTATTCAAATCCACATTGATTTGTTTGGTGTAATACGCGGCAAGGTCGGCGCGGCGCACGACGGCAAAGGCATAAATCATTCCGGTTTCCGTGTCGTGATAAGATTTCACTTCGCATTTCACGGTGGTTGCGCGGGTTGCCGTCTGGATTGCCTGCCGGTAATCGGTAATTACCATTTCGGCGCTCGTGTTGCCGCGCTCTATGCTCGACGAGGCGGTTACTGTCCGCGTATCGCCTTCTATGTTCACGATAATGCTTTCAGCCAGCTGATTCTGCGCGTCGCGATCAAGCGTTTTCAGCGCATTGCCGATACCGGCGGCGCTTTGGAGTTTGTCGCGCACAAAGCCGGTGTAATACTCTGAAGCAGGAAAAGCATTTTCACGCCAGGCATTCTGCGTCCACTGCGGCATCTGCCCAAAAGCGAACAGGGGCAAAGTCAAGAAAAAAACAAGCGCCGTTTTGAAAAGGTAATTATTCATTGTCAATTATTTCGACTGCTGCTGCCGGTAGTCCTCTTTCGCTTTGTTTAATTCCTTCAAGAACTGACTTTCCTCGAAATCAATGCTGATTTTTTCGTCCTGCGTCAGTTTTTTGTGAATGGCGCGCTGTTGCTGTTCGCCTAATTCGATGCAGACATAGACGTTGTAATTGCCATTGTCCTTTACATAAGTATTTTTGCAAATCGGGCGGGTGTTGGTCAGGAACTGCTCAAAGTAGCCCTGCTGAAGGTTCGAGGCTTTGCCAACTTGATTAATAGCTTTGCTTGCAGAGGATTCGTGCTGCTGGTCGAAATTGCGCACCATCCCATTGATAAGTACTTCAAGTTGTTGCGCAAGTTTTGCTCTGGCGTCGAGCAAAGCAATGTTTATAGCAAGCGACTCTTTTGGCGAAATGCCATTGCCTGCTTCTCGCAGGTTTGTTACCTGTTCGAGCGCAAGTTCTTCGCACTCTTCTTTTTGCAGTTTCAGTCCGCGATTGGCGGCTTGTTTCTGCTCCTCGTTTGCCGGCTTTGTTTGCACTGCCGCATAGCCCGACGAGGCTTTTTTACTGTTTCCGCAGCTGCTTGCTACAAGCGCTACACACGCTATCAATGAAGCGATTTTCAAGAATTTACTTTTCATTTTAAATACATTTTGTCAAATTTACGCCTACTCTTTTCCGGATTTTCGGCCATTCTCCGTATATTGTTTTGTTTGCATTTGCCGAGACGCACGCCGTGCGTCTCTACATTGTTTGCGTTGCCGGTTGTCCGAACTGTGATTTAATTGTGTTATCGATGAAATCATAAAAATTATTTGAATCATTCTAAAATCACAGTTCGGACTTTTTGCTTACATTTGCTTACATTTGCCTTACCTATGCCTTACCTAAGGCTTACCTAAGGCTTTTTTTGAGCATCAACTTACTGTTTTTCAAACTCTTGTTCTGTCAAATTTCCGGGTATATCCGAAACGCTTACTACTATTTTGCTGGTTTCGATGCTGTTGTTCTCGGCTATTGTGGTATAATGCCAGCGTGCGCCGTTTTGCACGGCAGCGCCTTCTTCCACTGTTCCGTCGGCATTGACGATTTTGATGTGTACCGATTTGACTGCGAAATCGTCCGTGGCGCCAACAATAATCAACTCGCCCGCCGCGCCTGCATATCCCGATAAATCGACATGATCAATGTCTGGCGCGTTGAAAAAGTCGGCCACTGCCACATTGATAGGATTTTGCTTTCGTTTGGCGGCCACCGCCTTGTACAGTTCAGCCGTTTCCGACGATTCCGTAGCTGCTTTTGCGTAAATTACCGCCTGTTGAAAGCGTTTGCGGTGTTCCTTTTGCTTTTCCGAGAGCTTGCCGCTCTGCCGTGGCGCCTTTGCCACAATGGTTTGACCATCTTTTTGACGAAATACTAATATATCGCCTACTTTTCCACTTAATCCGAAGGTTATAACGTTGTTACGTGATATTGCCATTGTAATAAAAATTTAATGTTAATGTTTGATGTTTAATATTTGATGTTTGATGTTTATGCTTGATAATATTGAGCTTGAGTATGCCCAAACAGATGAAGTACCGAAACTTCGACAGCGAACAGCGAGGATGAAATCTTCCCCCTGCCCGACGGTATCAAAGTCCGGCCATCCGAAAATCGAGACGTTTACACGCTCGGCTATATCCTTATAGTATTCTGATAATAAGTGAGTTACCCCCCCCCCCCCAAGTATAAATCGGGGAGCGGCTTACGGCTTCCGAGAGTGGTGTGGAAGCTACGTTTACTATGTTGGATAACACTCTCATGTGTTCACAGTTTGTGTTGTTACAATTGTAAGTTTCGATTCTTAATCGGCGCAAAGGTAAACATTTTTTTCAAGTATGAGTTAAGGGGGTTCAAAAAGGTTCAAAAAAAGTTTGAGGCGCTATTTTTTGAGGTAAGTCGTCCCGTTAGGGACGAAATATTGGTAGAAAAGCCAAAATGCCTCCCCTCTGCCGTAGGTACAGAATGTAAAAAAACACATTCCGTACCTACGGTACGGTGAGGGGTTGGAAGGCAGCCTGTTTCTACCAACATTCTGTGCCTAACGGCACAGAAAAACGAAACAAATTGAGCGGCGATACAGAGACACACGGCGTGCGTCTCTGCGAAGGATGTCTGCGGCGGCGTTGTGTGGTGCAATGTAGGGACGCCTTGCGCGCAAAGCCCTCCTACGCAATTTGCTTTCCGGATTCATAGCACCTCATTCTTCCGTCGAACAAAAGCATTTTATAGAGTTCGATGGATTGAGTGTTGATTTAAAGGATGTTTTTTGAGTATGCAATAATCATGTTTGCATACAAATATGGCACATTAAGGGAAATAAATGCTTTGTTCTTCAGAATAATGCGGAAAAATAAAATTATTCCCTAAAAAGGAATATCCGGCAGTTACTTTACTCCTGATTTTATCAATTTTCTTATTCAAAGGTGTTTCATGAATCATTTTATACAATCCAGAACTATAATGTATGGCGCAAAGAAACAATTTTCCATTTTCCAGATCAGTAGCATCAAAGAATATAGAGATATCTTTTTTTCTTAATACGTAAGCATCTGCAACCCAAATATATTTAGGAAAACTTCTTGTCAATAACTTGAATTTATTTTCAGAGGAAATATCGTTATTAGCACAAATATTTTGTTTAAGGTCAGAGAGGGATTGCAAATATACATCCCACTCTATTTCTTTATTTTCACCTGATAATACACTCAATTCGCTGAACGTAAATTGATTTAAAATATTATATATTTTGTCAAAACTTATCCTTATTTTATTGTAAACAGGTATAAGCAAAAGAATTGGCTTGGCAATAATATCACAAGTATCATCGTCCTCAGCCCACTGTGTGGTAAAGTTAATGTCTCTAAAGGTCATTTTCGCAAAAGGGCCGAGTTGATCGTCGTGTACATAAATTTCGTTAATCGTTCCGGATTTCAAATTCAGTTTATTTGATGATAGAAACGCGACTTCTGAAATATTATATCCTGTAATGGTAACAGCATGTTTGCCAAGATTTTCATACTTGTTTTCTTGATCTTTTACTTTTGTTATTCTGTATAATTGGACTCCCATGATAATAGGAATCCCACATTTCAAATAAGCATACATCATCCCCTTTAAAAAATCCGCATCAGGGACAATGTCGTTAAGCAAAGGTTCTAATCCACAATCTTTTATTGCAGTTGCCATTTGCAAGGATTCCAAGCCTTTATTTGGAAAAATTCTATTTGGAGAATATCTCGAAGCGCTTGATGTAATCTCAAAAGGGGAAAGATAGCGATGGTGAAACAGCGTTCCTGTTACTTGAAGAGCCGACCATACAGCACTTGTAGCACAAGCAGATACAACATTATCTTGTTCCTGAAAGGCAAGCGACAATATGTTTAAATTCAAACCAAACAGATGAACATCGTATTTGCGCAGTATGGGACACATTATCGAACAAGATTCCGCCGGCTTCAAACAAGTTTTCCCAATAACGGTTAAAGGAATCGGCTTAAATACTACAAAACCAAGATATTTAGCTTGTAGATTTTCTCTCAGTCTAACATACTCTGCCTCACAACTGATTATATTTTTAAATTGTTCGCTATCAAATTTTATTGAGAAGAAATGAACTCGCGTACACTTTTTAGGATACGGCTTAAAGCATTTGGAATAATAATGAGAATAATCTTCCAAATAATCGTGATCTACATAATCGTATTCAAATACAATAGTCTGTGTATCATGCTTCTTAAGAAGATTTTCCAAATACCTCAAGTGTCTCTTGTCGGTTAGCGATCTGGAAAACTCCTCTGGTTTCAATCCGCTTATTATTGACTCTTTGTTTTCAAACTGAGCAACTACCATGACTCCTGCCGCATCACGTGAAAGATAAAACTATCAAATATCAAACCGCGCGGTCAATACAGCTTCGCTTGGCACAATAGCTTTATCGATAAATTTCGCTGTTTCAATAACTTTGTGAAACTTAGCCTCTAAGTTGGCTAAATATTGCTCTTCGTCTGCTTTTATCTTAGTAAGCCTTTCTGAAAGGATAGCGGCATAATCGCTGGTATCTTGTGGGTTTACTTCTTCCATATTATACAATCTCTTTTATTTTTTCAGCTGTTTACATAACCGTCGCAAAATTTACTGACATCTGATTTCATTATCAACCAAGCAATTTTCACACACAAGAACTCCGAATAACCACATTGTGCCATTAGTAATGTTGTAATCTCCACGCCAACATCAAGTTTATCAATGCTGTCTTTCCATGACTCTTTACATACAACACTTTGTAATTCTTTTTTTTTAATCTCAAACCATTTCCGTCCGTACTGTAGATATTTTTCAGCACCCTCTCTTATCGTGTCTGCAAGTCCCTCATACTTCTCTGCATGACCTTCCGTGTCGCCTATAGGTCGATATAGTTCAAAGCCAATTTCTTCCAAAACCTCATCTTCCGAGACACCATTTTCGAAAAGTTTTTTCAGTTCAACTTTTATCCTGCTTTCCATCCTTGTCGTGCATAAAATTTATTACTTGTTTGCGGTTCAAACATAATGAAATAAGCTGATTTAACAAACCAGCTTATTTCATAAAAAATCTACTCAGTTTCTGGCGTTTCGTCCTTTGTAGCCACTACTTCCGGCGCGGCTTTTTCTGCTACCGTTTTTGTTTCCGGTGCGGCGGCGGATTCGTCGGGCTTTGCAGCTTTGCGGCGACTGCGGCGGGTCGATTTCTTCGTTTCCTTTTTGCCTGCTGGCGATAGTGCATTTTCGTTGAAATCAACTAATTCAATCATAGCCATTTCTGCGGCGTCGCCTTGGCGGAAGCCGGTTTTCAGCACGCGGGTATATCCTCCGGGTCTGTCGGCGACTTTTGGCGCAACAGACGAAAAGAGTTCTTTCACCGCTTCTTTGTCCTTCAAATAGCTGAACACGAGACGACGAGCAGCGGTGGAGGAGTTCAGATTGACTGTCCTTTCCACTACCACGACAGTACCGTCGGCTTGCTTTTGTTTAACCTTTTTAACGATAGGTGTGATAACAACGTTGTTAGCCGCTTTCGACTTGGTTATCAGCGGTTCCACATACACGCGCAGGGCTTTTGCCTTTGCCAGAGTGGTTTCGATGCGTTTGTGTTTGATTAGCGAACAAGCCATGTTGGCTAACAGCGCTTTACGATGTGCGCTTTTGCGCCCCAGATGGTTGAATTTCTTATTATGTCTCATTTTTCTTAATCCTTTTCAAATTTGTATTTTGCAATGTCCATGCCGAAATTCAGATGAAGAGATTTCAGAAGGTCTTCGAGTTCGGTCAGCGACTTGCGGCCAAAATTGCGGAACTTCATCAAGTCGGCCTTTTCGTACTTCACCAAGTCGGCAAGAGTTTCGACCTCTGCCGATTTCAAACAGTTTAATGCTCTGACTGAAAGCTCCATATCTACAAGTTTGCTTTTTAGCAATTGACGGATTTGCAACTCGTCTTCGTCGAAATCGCCGTTTGAAGGTCTTGATTCAAAGTCTTCTGTGATTTTTTCGTCATCAGAAAAGAGCAAAAAGTGATGAATCAATATTTTTGCAGCTTCTTTCAATGCATTTTTGGGCGAAATCGAGCCGTCGGTAGTGATTTCCAGCAGCAGTTTTTCGTAGTCCGTTTTCTGTTCCACGCGCCAGTTTTCAACTGCGTACTTCACGTTTTTAATCGGCGTATGGATCGAATCCATAGGAATAACGCCAAATTCAGCCTCTTCCGACTTGTTTTCTTCGGATGGCACGTATCCTCTACCCTTTTTCAGGGTCAAGTCCATCTGCAGTTTAACGTTTGATTCCATTCGGCAGATAAGCTGGTCGGGATTCAGCACTGTGAATGAGTTCAAGAAGTTAGACAGATAGCCTGCTTTAAATTCGTTTTGACCTGTGATTATAACTGATACTTTTTCGACGTCTGTGCCTTCGATTGTTCTTCTGAATCTTATTTTTTTCAGATTCAATATGATTTCCACAACGTTTTCGATTACTCCCTTTATCGTTGTAAATTCGTGATCAATGCCTGCTATTTTCACCGACGAGATTGCGTATCCTTCAAGCGATGAAAGCAGTATTCTACGCAAAGCGTTGCCGATGGTAATGCCATAACCCGGCTCCAGGGGGCGGAACTCGAATTTTCCGAATTTTTCGTCCGATTCGAGCATTATGACTTTTTCTGGTTTCTGAAATGCTAATATTGCCATATTATAACTAAGGATTATTACGATTTGGAGTACAGTTCCACTATCAACTGTTCGTTGATGGATTCCGGTATTTCAGAACGTTCGGGGCGGCTCAAGAGTTTGGCCGACATTGATTCTGCGTTCCATTCCATCCATGGATAGCGGCTTTTTTGAATCGAGCCTAAGGATTCTGTTATCGTTTCCAGCGCTTTGGAGCGTTCTCTGACAGCTACTACGTCGCCCGGCGACAGTATGTACGAAGGGATGTTACAAATTTTGCCGTTCACTACTATGTGCCTGTGCGACACAAGCTGACGTGCAGCAGGACGCGACGGGGCGATTCCAAGGCGATAAACGACATTATCTAAGCGACTTTCGAGAAGGATGATAAGGTTTTCGCCTTTGCGTCCTTTCATGCGCGAAGCTTTTTCGTACAGATTGCGAAATTGACGTTCGAGCAGACCGTAAGCGTATTTTACTTTTTGTTTTTCGGTCAGCTGGATTCCGTATTCCGACACTTTCTTGCGTTTTTTCATCAATCCGTGTTGCCCCGGAGGATAATTTTTACGTTCGAAACTTTTATCCGGTCCGAATATCGGTTCGCCGAATTTACGTGCAATTTTTGTTTTTGGTCCGGTATATCTTGCCATTATATTTATACTTTATTGTGTTTCATTTTAAACATATACTACTGAAAACCTGCGTTTGCCAATTTGTTGGCATTATACGCGGCGACGTCCCGGAGGGCGACATCCGTTGTGAGGCATTGGAGTTACATCGACTATTTCGGTAACTTCGATTCCTGTGGAACCGATAGTACGAATTGCCGATTCTCGTCCCGCTCCCGGTCCTTTCACAAAGACCTTTACCTTGCGCAAGCCCAAGTCGAAAGCTGTTTTAGAACATTCGGCAGCAGCGGTTTGTGCGGCATAAGGGGTATTTTTCTTCGATCCCCGAAAGCCTTTTTTTCCTGCCGACGACCAGCTTATAACCTGGCCTTCGTTGTTGGTCAGCGAGATGATGATATTGTTGAACGTGGAATGGATATGGGCTTGTCCCAGAGCTTCCACTTTGACCACCTTCTTTTTTGTTACGGTTTTTTTTGCCATTGTTACTTACTATTTAGTTGCTTTCTTCTTGTTAGCTACTGTTTTACGTTTTCCCTTACGGGTACGGGCGTTGTTCTTAGTACTTTGACCGCGAACGGGCAGCCCCAGACGATGACGGATGCCGCGATAGCAGCCAATGTCCATCAGGCGTTTTATGCTCAACTGAACCATTGAACGAAGTTCGCCTTCGATTTTATAATTCTGACTCACTATGTTACGAATAGCCGTAACTTGTTCGTCGCTCCAGTCCTTCACCTTTATATCGTAATCTATCGAAGCCTGTTCGAGTATTTTACGTGCGGTGGAGCGGCCTATGCCGAAGATGTAGGTTAAACCTATCTCGCCTCGTTTATTTTTTGGTAAATCAACACCTGCAATACGTGCCATATTATCGTTTTAAAAATTACAAATTTAATAAATTTATCCCTGACGCATTTTGAATTTCGGATTTTTCTTACAAATCACATACAAACGTCCTTTTCGCTTAACGATTTTGCAATCTTCGCTGCGCTTTTTTATTGATGCTCTTACTTTCATTTTATCTTTACTTTATATATGTTTTTATTCGTAAATTCTTTTTAGAATTCATTTATTTGTATCTGAACGATATTCGACCTTTGGACAAATCGTATGGCGACATTTCGACTTTCACTCTGTCGCCCGGTAAGATTTTGATATAGTGCATCCTCATCTTTCCCGAGATGTGTGCAACGATAACGTGTCCGTTGTCCAATTCCACTCGAAACATTGCGTTCGACAAGGCTTCGATTATCACCCCGTCTTTTTCAATAGAAGCTTGTTTAGCCATTTAAGAAATTAACATTCATTTTAATTTTTCAATACTTGTTCTATAAATTCAAAGGTCGATAGCACATCGGCCTTTCCGTTCCGTATCGCTACGGTAAGTTCGTAATGCGCCGAAGGTTTTCTGTCTCTGGTGCGAACCGTCCAGCCGTCATTTTCCTGAAATATGTCTTTGCGTCCCATGTTTATCATGGGTTCGATGCAGAGAACCATTCCACTGCGCAATTTTGGGCCATTACCTCGTCTGCCGTGATTCGGCACGTCGGGACGTTCGTGTATTTCGCGTCCTACTGCATGACCTACCATTTCGCGAACTACCGAAAAACCAAACCTTTCCACATGATTTTGAACGGCGTTGGATATATCGCCCACTCGATTTCCCGCCTTTGCCGCCTCTATCCCTTTATAAAGAGATTCTTTGGTAACTTTCAGCAAATTAGCAGTTTCAGGAGTAATTGTTCCTACTGCGAAAGTGTAAGCCGTGTCGCCGCAATAGCCTTTCAAGCGTGTGCCGCAATCGACCGATACAACGTCGCCTTCACGCAGTCGATAAGCCGAAGGTATTCCATGCACAACCACACTATTAACCGAGATACAAAGCGTGTTCGGGAAGCCTCTGTAACCGAGAAAACCGGGTTCGGCGCCGTGGTCGCGGATAAATTGTTCGGCAAGCCTGTCAAGTTCCAGAGTTGTTATTTCGGGTTTGATGTGCTTGGCGACTTCGGCCAGAGTGCGCGATACCAAAAGAGCGTTCTCTCTCAGCAGTTCGATTTCCTCGTCGTTTCTTACAGTACTCATCAAGTTAAAGAGCCTTGCTTTTTTTGCGTAACGTACAAGCTTTTCTCCGATTTTCATTTGTGTTGGTCGTAAACCTCTTCACCTTAATCGTTTATTGTGTACGTCCCTTCAAGCGTCCGGTTTTCATCAAACCGTCGTAATGTCTTAACAACAAATGACTTTCTATTTGTTGCAGAGTATCTAATACCACTCCCACCAAGATCAACAGTGAGGTTCCTCCGTAGAATTGAGCGAATTGTTCGTCAACGTTCAGGAATCTGTATGCAAATGTTGGCAGTATAGCGATGATTGCCAGAAAGATCGACCCAGGCAATGTTATTCGCGACATTATGGTATCTATATACTCGGCTGTCTTTTTCCCCGGTTTTACTCCGGGTATAAATCCGCCGTTTTTCTTCATTTCGTCGGCCATCATAGTCGGATTGACAGTGATTGCTGTATAGAAATATGTAAAAACGATCACCAGAGTTGCAAATACCACCGTGTACCAGAATCCGTAAGGACGGAACGCTGTGGCTAAGGGGCTTGTGTTGTCGAATCCGGAAAACAGTAGCGGAACAAACATCAGCGCTTGTGCGAAAATTATGGGCATAACGCCTGCTGCATTAATTTTCAAGGGGATGTATTGACGAACGCCTCCGTATTGTTTATTGCCTACCACTCTTTTGGCATATTGCACCGGAATACGGCGAGTGGCTTGTACCAGAGCGATGCTGGCCATGAAAACGAACATCAGAAAGAGTATCTCTACGATAAACAAAAGCGGTCCGCCCGTAGTTTCCGTAAAGCGCGTAATGAACTCGGCTGCAAGAGCATGAGGCAAACGTGCGATGATACCTATCATAATCAGCAGCGAGATGCCGTTGCCCAGACCTCGGTCGGTGATACGCTCGCCGAGCCACATGACGAACATCGTGCCTGATACGAGACAAACTGCTGCAGGCAAGGTGTATGCCCAGAAGCCCGTAACCAGAAAGGCTTCGGATACAAGTTCGGAATGTAAACTAATCAGATACGCAGGTGCTTGAACTGCAAGAATTAGCAAGGTCAAGCCGCGTGTGTATTGATTGATTTTTCTGCGTCCGCTTTCGCCTTCGCGCTGCAAACGTTGCAGCGAAGGTATCATTATGGTAGCCAGCTGTATGACTATGGACGCGGAAATGTAAGGCATCACCCCCAAAGCAAAAATGGATGCGTTGGAGAAGGCGCCTCCCGAGAACAAGTCTAACATTCCCATCAGGCCTTCGCGCGAAGTTTTCGAGAAACTCGACAACAGCGTTGGGTCTATACCCGGTATCACAATGAAACTTCCGCATCTGAACACAAGTATCAGCAATATCGTGTAAATGATTCTATTGCGAAGTTCCTCTATCCTGAATATATTCCGGATGGTTTGAACGAACCTGTTGATTCCTAAGAAATCCAATATCTTGTTCATTCGCTTAGAGTTTTATAGCTTTCCCCTGTTTGGCTTCGATGGCGGCAATGGCCGATTTGGAAAAAGCATGAGCCGTAATTTCGAGCGTAGCGTTTAATTCGCCTTTGCCGAGAATTTTAACCAAATCTTTTTTTGCTACCAGACCGAACGAAATCAGATCATCAATATTTATGACGCTTACGCCTTTTTTATCGACCAATTCCTGAAGAGTTGAAAGGTTTATCGGTTTGTATTCCACTCTGTTCGGATTAGTAAAGCCGTATTTCGGCAAACGACGTTGTATAGGCATTTGCCCGCCTTCAAAACCGAATTTGCGCGAATATCCCGAACGCGACTGCGCTCCTTTGTGGCCGCGAGTGGAAGTACCACCTCTGCCCGAGCCTTGTCCGCGACCGATTCTTTTTACCTTATGAGTTGACCCTTTAGCGGGTTTTAAATTATTCAGATTCATCTTTGTATGATATTATTTGGTCGTGTTATTTCACTTCCTCCGTTTTTACCAGATGCTGCACTGCTCTCACCATACCGGCAACGTCGGACGTCATTTCGCGTTCAACGCTGTGATTGATCCTGCGAAGCCCAAGAGTTCTCAAAGTATCGCGCTGTTTTTGAGTGGAGCCGATTTTACTTCTTACCTGTGTGATTTTATATACTGCCATTTTCCTGTCTCCTTATCCGTTAAATACACGTTTCATCGAAATTCCGCGTAATTGAGCAACGGTATATGCGTCGCGCAGTTCCAGAAGAGCGGCTACGGTAGCTTTCACTAAGTTATGAGGATTCGACGAACCTTTCGACTTCGCCAACACGTCGCGAATACCTGCGCTTTCGAGTACGGCACGCATAGCGCCTCCTGCCTTTACGCCGGTTCCCGGAGCGGCCGGTTTGATAAAAACTTTTGCTCCGCCAAATTTCGCCTCCTGCTCGTGAGGAATAGTTCCTTTATAAACAGGTACTTTGACCAGATTTTTCTTTGCATCCTCGATGCCTTTAGTGATGGCGGCGGTAACTTCGCCGGCCTTTCCCAAACCGTATCCTACGATACCGTTTTCGTTACCCACTACGACTATCGCAGCGAAACTAAAATGGCGACCACCTTTGGTTACCTTCGTAACGCGCTGAACTGCTACCAGACTGTCGTGCAGTTCCAAATCAGTAGTTTTTACTTTCTTTATATTTGTATTCGACATAATGGTTTAAAAGTTAAGGCCTCCTTCTCTGGCCGATTCCGCTAAATTTTTTACTTTTCCGTGATACAGATAACCTCCACGGTCGAAAACAACGTTGGAAATTCCTGCCGATTGAGCGCGCTCGGCCGACAGTTTGCCGACTAATTTGGCGACTTCAATGCCTGTTTTTCCTTTAACCTGTTCCGACAGCGATTTGTCCAGCGACGAAGCCGAGGCCAAAGTTACGCCTTTCGTATCGTCAATAAATTGAACATAAATCTGCTTGTTGCTTCTGAACACCGCCATGCGAGGACGCTCGGCCGTGCCTTTCACTATCCTGCGTATGCGGGCGTGTATTCTTTTTCGTCTTATTTCTCTTATCAACATAATTTTATTCTCCTGAATTATTTAGCATTAGCAGATTTACCGGCTTTACGTCTGACCACTTCGCCGACAAATCGGATACCCTTGCCCTTATACGGTTCGGGCTTGCGGAGCGAGCGGATTTTTGCAGCCACCTGGCCTATCAGCTGTTTGTCTATCGACGTAAGCGTGATAACCGGATTTGCACCTTTCTTTTCGACCACCGCAGTGGCTTTCACTTCTTTAGGAAGCTCAAAATGAATATCGTGCGAATAGCCCAAGCTAAATTCAAGCACTTGTCCCTTTGCTTCCACTTTGTAGCCGACTCCCACAAGCTCCTGCTTGATAGTGTAGCCCACAGAAACACCATGCACCATGTTGGCAATCAAAGCGCGATAAAGACCGTGCATGGAACGATGTCTGGGCTGGTCGGTAGGACGAGTGAATTTCACCGTACCGTCTTCGACAAGAACCTGAATGTCGATATCGACCTTCTGTTTAAGCTCGCCGAGAGGCCCTTTCACCGCAACCACATTGTCGGCGCCGAGCGTAACGCTCACACCCTGGGGCAGGTTTACAGGTAATTTTCCTATTCTTGACATTTCTTAAAATTGATGTTTAACGTCTTGCGACTTAATATACATAACACAATACTTCGCCTCCTACGTTTTGTTCGCGGGCTTCCTTGTCGGTCATCACTCCGTGAGAAGTAGAAACAATTGCTATACCTAAACCGTTCAAAACGCGCGGCATAGCTTCGGCGCCTGCATAGCGGCGCAAACCCGGACGGCTGATGCGCGACAAATGCTTGATGGCCGATTTTTTCGTCTCGGGATGATACTTCAAAGCGATTTTTATTGACCCGCTTGGTTGAGCTTCGACGAATTTATAGCTCAATATATAGCCTTTCTCGTGAAGAATACGAGTAAGCTCTCTCTTCATCTTGGAGGTAGGAATCTCCACAATCTTATGATTAGCCTTAACCGCATTGCGGATTCTTGTTAAGAAATCGGCTATTGGATCAGTCATTTTATAATTTGTTTTTAATTTATTTCGACGCCGAAAAACTTTGCTCGGCATCCGATATCCAACGTTTAATCTTCCGTCGAGTCGGAGACCCGACGGAACGACTTTTTTTATTTTTCAATCAAGGAACATTGTTCAAGTTATTATGCTTGATTTAATTTATTAAGCACTTTTACAACTTGTTACAATCCAAAAGAACCTTTTTTCGAGTTGCAAAGATACAACAATTATTTAATATCGATGCAACTTTTAAATATTTTTTTGTTCAAAATGCTCTACAACGCGCAAAAAGCGCGATACGAACACATTCGGAGTTACTACCAGCTTGCCTTCTTCACTCCGGGAATCAAGCCTTTGGAAGCCATTTCGCGAAATTGTATGCGGCTGATTCCGAACAAACGCATGTAACCTTTCGGGCGGCCTGTCAGCGAGCAACGATTGTGCAAACGCACTTTGCTCGAATTTTTCGGCAGTTTCGCCAATCCGACATAATCGCCGGCCTCTTTCAAAGCCTTACGTTTTTCGGCATATTTTGCCACAAGTTTTCCGCGTTTCACTTCGCGCGCTTTCATCGATTCTTTTGCCATACTTTAATCGTTCTTTTTAGCATTTTTAAACGGTAACCCAAAATGTCGCAGCAGAGAATATGATTCCTCGTCCTTGTTCGTCGAACAGATGAACGAAATCTCCATTCCCATGATTTTCGATATTTTATCTATGTCGATTTCCGGGAAAATAATTTGCTCCTGTATCCCCAGCGTATAGTTACCCTGTCCGTCGAGCTTATCGCTGATGCCTTTGAAATCGCGAATACGCGGTAAAGCAATGGCAATCAAACGGTCGAGAAACTCGTACATCCTATCGCCGCGAAGCGTTACTTTCACGCCGATTGGCATTCCCTTTCTCAGTTTGAAGTTCGAAACGTCTTTTCGTGAATGAGTTACTATGGCTTTTTGACCGCAAATATTGGTCAATTCGTTTTGAGCCACTTCGACAAGTTTTTTATCGCCCGTCGCCGCACCTATTCCCTGGTTG
This sequence comes from Prevotellaceae bacterium, assembly GCA_031280885.1. GTDB lineage: Bacteria > Bacteroidota > Bacteroidia > Bacteroidales > UBA932 > JAIRLF01. The sequence goes on from JAITGD010000144.1 coordinate 14,595, forward strand.
ATAACTATTTTCTGCAATTTCGGAACTTGCATCACGCTTTTGTACGCAAATTCTTTCATCATGGCTGGCACTATCTTTTCGCCGTACTGTTTTTTCAGAGTAGGAATATATCCCTTGGGCACTGCCGCATTACCGGTCTGAATTGCCTCTGCTCCCTTTTTCTTTGCCATTATTAATCTAATACTTTAATATTTCCTGTTTTTTTCGATTTTTTAGAATATCGCACCAAGCGGATTTTGCCGTCCTTGCTTGGTTTTTCGCTCAACATTTTGCCCACTCTGGTCGGTTCGCCTGTTTCGGGGCAAATCACCATCAAGTTCGAAATATTTACCGAAGCTTCACGCGGGATGCGTCCGCCTTGCGGAAATTTCGAATTGGGTTTAGTGTGTTTCGTTACCATATTGATTCCTTCGACTATGGCTCTGTTTGCTTCGGGAAACACTTCCAGCACTTTGCCATGCTTACCTTTGTCGTCGCCGGCAATAACTTTTACGTTATCTCCTTTCTTGAGTTTTAGTTTCACTTTCATTATTGAAATTCTCTATTCATTTAATTTACAATACTTCCGGCGCCAGCGAAACCACTTTCATATAGCTATCGCGAAGTTCGCGAGCCACAGGTCCGAAAATGCGAGTACCGCGAATTTCGCCCTGATTATTCAAAAGCACGCAAGCATTGTCGTCGAAACGAATATAGGAACCGTCGGCACGGCGTATTTCCTTTTTCGTTCTGACGATCACCGCTTTCGATACCGAGCCTTTCTTTGCGTCGGAACCCGGAATTGCATGTTTCACCGTAACCACGATTTTATCTCCGACCGAAGCGTAACGCTTGCCGGTTCCTCCAAGTACGCGGATACAAAGCACTTCCTTTGCTCCGCTGTTATCGGCCACTTGTAGCCTTGATTCCTGCTGTATCATCGTTACTTAACTTTTTCTACTATTTCTACCAGCCGCCAGCATTTTGTTTTGCTCAACGGGCGAGTTTCCATGATACGAACGGTATCTCCCTCGCTACACTCGTTTTTTTCGTCGTGAGCCACTAATTTGGTGGTTTTATTCACGAATTTCCCGTAGATAGGGTGTTTTACCTTGCGTTTTATGGCCACTACGACAGACTTATCCATCTTATTGCTGACCACCACGCCTACTCTTTCCTTTCTGAGATTTCTTTCCATAAAGCACCGATTATTTTTGCTCGTTAATTTCTCTTACTCTCAATTCGGTAAGCATGCGGGCTATCTCTTTGCGAGCCTCTTTAAACTTTGAAGTATTTTCGAGAGGCGATATTGCATGATCCAATTTCATTCGCACGTATGCTCCTTTTTCTTCTTGAACCCTTTCTTTCAGATCTTTAGTGTTGAGTTCCTTTATTTCAGCTTTAGTCATACCTTTAATAGTTCACAATTTTATTCCGCGTAATCTCTTCTGATGATGAATTTTGTAACGATAGGCAATTTTTGAGCGCCCAATCGCAACGCTTCTCTGGCTATATCCAGAGGTACTCCATCGGCTTCAAAGAGAATACGTCCCGGTGTTACAGGAGCTACAAATCCTTCGGGAGCTCCCTTTCCTTTACCCATACGCACTTCGGCGGGCTTTTTAGTTATCGGTTTATCGGGGAAAATACGAATCCATATTTGCCCTTCGCGTTTCATGTAGCGAACTATGGCTTGACGGGCGGCTTCAATCTGTTGCCCCGTAATCCACGATTCGGCCATAGCTTTTATGGCGAACGAACCGAAAGCTATCCGGTGGCCACGCTGAGCGTTGCCTTTCATCCTGCCTTTTTGTTGCCTTCTGTATTTAGTTCTTTTCGGCTGTAACATTACTTTTTGATTTTAATCTCCGTTTACTTTTTGGGTTTTCGACTTCCACCTGAACGTCTGCGATCGCCGCGGTCCGAACGGTCGCCGCGATGATGATCGCCTCGGTCGCTCGAAAAACCTCCTCCTGCTTGAACTGCTGCCATGCCTGTATTCGGCTCCAGATCACGTTTTCCGTACACCAGACCGTTACAAATCCACACCTTTATGCCCAGCAAGCCTACTTTGGTAAGCGCTTCGCCCAGAGCGTAATCGATGTTTGCACGGAATGTATGCAAAGGAATACGACCTTCTTTCAGGGTTTCGCTGCGAGCCATTTCAGCTCCGCCAAGTCGTCCCGATATTTGAATTTTAATACCTTCCGCTCCCGTTCGCATGGTCGATGCGATAGCCATTTTCATGGCGCGGCGGTACGATATGCGACCTTCGACCTGTCGCGCGATATTGTTTGCCACAATAACTGCATCGAGTTCAGGACGTTTCACTTCAAAAATATTGATTTGAATATCTTTGTTAGTGATTTTCTTCAATTCTTCCTTGAGTTTGTCCACTTCCTGACCGCCCTTACCAATGATCAGTCCCGGACGGGCGCTGTGTATGGTAACGGTTATCAACTTCAGCGTGCGCTCGATGATTATCTTAGCCAAATTTGCCTTCGACAGGCGGGCGTCGAGGTACTTGCGGATTTTGTGATCTTCCATGATTTTTTCCGAAAAATCTTTACCGCCAAACCAGCTTGAATCCCAGCCACGAATGATTCCCAATCGGTTACCTATCGGATTTACTTTTTGTCCCATGATTATTCTACCTCGTTTTCTTCAGTTTCTATTAATCCCTGTTCTTCTTTGAGTTTCGAACCCAATATCACCGTAACATGATTTGAACGTTTGCGTATTCGAGCAGCGCGTCCTTGCGGAGCTGTGCGGAAACGTTTCAGCGTCCGTCCTTGGTTTACGAATATCTCTTTTACGTACAAGCCAGCATCGTCGGCGCTTTCGCTTTCGTTTTTGGCTTCCCAATTGTAGATTGCCGACTTTATCAGCCTTTCCAAGGGAATGGAAGCATCTTTTTTGCTGAATTTCAGCAAATCCATAGCGCGATTAACTTCAACGCCGCGTACCATGTCCACCACCAAACGCATTTTACGCGGAGAGGTGGGACAATTGTTCAACCTTGCGTAGGCTAAGGATTTCCTTTCATCCTTGAGCCTGTCGGCCATTTCTCTTTTTCTTGAACCCATTATATATCAACTATATTCGGTTATACATTATTATCGTTTGTTACCTGCATGACCGCGGAACACTCGTGTGGGAGAAAATTCGCCCAGCTTGTGTCCCACCATATTTTCGGTAATATAAACGGGAATGAACTTGTTCCCGTTGTGTACGGCAACCGTATGTCCTACGAAATCAGGAGAAATCATGGATGCGCGCGACCACGTCTTAATGACGGTTTTTTTGCCGCTTTCGTTCATCGCCAATATTTTCTTTTCTAACTTAGGTTCTATATACGGACCCTTTTTCAGTGATCTACCCATATTCTTGATTTTAAGCGATTACTTCTTTCTTTTTTCCAAAATAAATTTACTCGAAGGTTTCTTCGGATTACGTGTCTTGTATCCTTTGGATGGCAAGCCTTTACGCGAACGCGGATGTCCACCCGAAGCACGTCCTTCGCCACCGCCCATCGGGTGATCGACGGGGTTCATTGCTACGCCTCTAACTCTGGGACGACGACCAAGCCAGCGTTTGCGTCCGGCCTTTCCGTGACTTTCGAGATTATGGTCGGGATTGGATACCGAACCTATAGTAGCTCTGCACGTTATCAGCACCATGCGCGATTCGCCCGAAGGCAATTTCAGCACAGCGTATTTTCCTTCGCGAGCCAGCAACTGTGCGTACGAACCGGCGCTACGAGCCATGACTGCGCCCTGTCCGGGTTGCAGTTCAATGTTGTGAACGATAGTTCCCAGCGGTATATCCGACAGAAACAGAGTGTTGCCCACTTCTGGCGCCACGCCTTTTCCCGACAGTAATTGCTGACCGACTTTCAATCCGTGAGGCGCTACGATGTAGCTTTTTTTGCCATCGAGATATACGACCAGAGCTATGCGTGCGCTACGATTGGGGTCGTACTCTATCGTTTTGACTGTCGCGGGAATTCCGTCCCTGTCGCGTTTGAAATCTATGATGCGATAGCGGCGTTTATGACCTCCGCCAATATGTCGCATTGTCATTTTTCCGGTATTATTTCGTCCGCCGGATTTCTTCAACGGAGCCAACAAGGATTTTTCCGGTTTGTCCGAAGTAATATCGTCAAACGCACTGATTACCTTATGTCTCGTTCCCGGAGTTACGGGTTTGAATTTTCTTACTCCCATGATTCGTTAGATATTACTGTAAAAATCAATCGTATCGCCCTCTTTCAGAGTTACTATCGCTTTTTTGAAGTGATTTGTACGTCCGGTCAACAAGCCTGCTTTGGTAAATCGGCTTTTGCGTTTACCTCCGTAGTTCATTGTATTTACTTCAAGTACAGATACATTGTACATTTTTTCAACAGCTTGGCGTATCTCAATCTTATTGGCACGCCTGTCCACGACGAAGCCGAAACGGTTCAACGTTTCACTCTGAGCCGTCATTTTTTCGGTTACTATCGGTCTAAATAATATTTCCATATTCTTTAAAATTCCTGTTATACTACACCGTGCAAGTCGTGAATTATCTCTACTGCACCTTCCGAAATCACCAGATTAACTGCGTTCAAAATATCGTAAGTATTTAAATTCGATGCCAATACTACCTTTACCTTCGGTAGATTTCGGGACGACAAATATACGTTATTATTCGATTCGGCAAGTACAAACAATGTTTTTTTGTCTGAAAAGTTCAGATTTTTGCTTATTTCGATGAACTGTTTTGTTTTTGGAGCATCGAACGAAAAATCTTCGACTATGGTTATCGCATCCAGCTTTGCCTTGTCGGACAGAGCGCTGCGACGAGCCAGCGATTTTATTTTCTTATTCAGTTTGAAGCTATAGTCGCGTGGAACCGGCCCGAAAATACGTCCTCCGCCCACAAAAATCGGCGATTTACGGCTGCCATGTCGAGCGCCTCCCGAACCTTTCTGGCGAACTATTTTTTTGGTGCTGTACGAAACTTCTGCTCTTTGTTTTGCCTTGTGGGTTCCTTGACGTTTATTTGCAAGATATTGCTTAACATCAAGATACATCACATGTTCGTTCGGTTCGACGCCGAACACCTGGTCGTCGAGTGTTATTTGTTTCGACGATTTTGTTCCATCTATTTGGTAAATATCTAATTCCATAACGCTTATCCTTCTATGATTAAATATGAGCCTTTGGCGCCCGGAATCGATCCTTTGACCAACAATAAATTATGCTCGGGGATTACTTTCAGTACTTTAAGGTTCATCACCTTTACTCTGTCGCCGCCCGTGCGTCCGCCCAAGCGCTTTCCTTTGAAGACGCGCGATGGGTACGAGGAAGCGCCCATAGATCCGGGAGCGCGACCGCGGTTGTGCTGGCCGTGGGTTTTACCGCCTACTCCGGCAAAGCCGTGTCGCTTAACGACGCCCTGGAAGCCCTTTCCTTTGGACACTCCAACTACGTCAACCCATTCGCCTTCGGTAATACAATCGACCGTTACTACTTCGCCCAGGTTCATATCCCTTCCGTAATCAGAGGGAACTTCTACCAGTCTCCTTTTCGGAGGGCATTGGGCTTTTGCAAAATGGCCCAATAACGGTCTGCCGGTGTTTTTTTCCTTTTTATCGTCATAGGCAAGTTGAATTGCTTCATAACCATCGATTTCGACGGTTTTTACTTGCGTGACTACACATGGCCCGGCTTCAATCACGGTGCAGGGGATGTTTTTCCCGTCGTCACCGAATACAGAAGTCATTCCGACTTTCTTTCCAATAATTTGAGGCATGTATCAGTTATTATTATACAATTTAATTTACGAAATCCTTATACTCACACTTTGATTTCAACTTCCACTCCCGATGGCAGTTCCAGTCGCATCAAGGCGTCCACCGTTTTAGGGGTAGAGCTGTAGATGTCGAGCAGACGTTTGTAGTTGCTCAATTGGAACTGTTCGCGTGCTTTCTTGTTTACGAAAGTCGAACGGTTCACCGTAAAAATCTTGGTATGAGTGGGAAGTGGAATAGGTCCGCTAACCACCGCTCCGGTTGCCTTCACGGTTTTTACGATTTTTTCGGCCGATTTATCAACCAAAGAGTGATCGTATGATTTCAATTTTATTCTTATTTTCTGGCTCATATCAATAGTTATTATCGATAGTTTGTTGCATTTTTAATATTCTATGAAGTTTAATCGTCCAAATCGGAATCTTTTTTGCGTGTTCCCGAGGATTTTTCGATGATTTCCTTTGAAATACTTCCCGGAACTTCGGCATAATGCGAAAATTCCATGGTTGAGGTAGCGCGTCCCGAAGTAATTGTACGCAATACGGTTACGTAACCAAATTGCTCCGACAGAGGTACTTTAGCCTTTACCACGCGGGCATTGGCTTTCGATTCCATTCCGGTGATTTGCCCGCGACGTTTATTCAAATCGCCGATTACATCGCCCATGCTTTCTTCGGGAGTAACTACTTCCAACGACATTATGGGTTCCATAATCACGGGTTTGGCTTTGTTAGTGGCATGGCGGAAGGCTGCACGAGCGCAAATTTCAAACGAAAGCTGGTCGGAATCCACCGTGTGGAAGGAACCGTCTTTCAGTGTTACTTTCATGTTTTCAACCGTATATCCTGCCAAAGGTCCGTTGGCCATTGCTGCTTTGAATCCTTTTTCGACTGCGGGTATAAATTCCTTGGGAATGTTTCCGCCCTTGACCATATCGACGAATTGAAGCCCTGTAACTCCTTCGTCGCAAGGCCCGATTTCGATTATGATGTCGGCAAATTTTCCTCGACCTCCTGTTTGTTTTTTGAATACTTCGCGATGTTCTACGGTAGCGGTAAGCGCCTCTTTGTAGTTTACTTGCGGAGCGCCTTGGCTGATTTCTACGCCAAATTCGCGTTTCAGACGATCGACGATAATTTCCAGGTGCAATTCTCCCATGCCGCTGATGACTGTCTGTCCGCTGTCGTGGTCGGTTTTGACGGTGAATGTCGGGTCTTCTTCGGAAAGTTTTCCGAGAGCTACTCCGAGTTTATCCAAATCTTTTTGAGTTTTGGGTTCGATTGCCAAACCGATCACAGGGTCGGGGAAACTCATGGATTCCAGCGTGATAATGTGTTTTTCCTCGCACACTGTATCGCCCGTGCGCAGATCCTTGAATCCAACGGCGGCGCAAATATCGCCGGCTTCGACAAATTCTATTGGATTCTGCTTGTTGGAGTGCATTTGATAGAGACGAGCTACGCGCTCTTTTTTGCCTGAACGTGAGTTATAAACATACGAGCCTGCGTCCAATTTGCCCGAATAGGCTCTGATAAAGGCCAGACGACCTACATAAGGGTCGGTTGCGATTTTGAATACCAAGCCGCAGAAAGGTTCCGAGATAGATGGCTGACGGACAAGCTCATTGCCGTCTTCATCCATGCCGCTTACTTCGCCCACGTCGAGCGGGCTTGGCAAATAGCGCATCACGGCGTCCAGAAGATACTGAACTCCTTTATTTTTAAACGACGAGCCACACATGGTCGGTATTACCGACATGCCTATCGTTGCTTTGCGTATCGTGTCTATAATTTCTTCTTCGGTAATGGTTTCGGGGGCGTCGAAGAATTTTTCCAGCAACACGTCGTTATATTCGGCGATAGCTTCTATCAGTTTTCCTCTCCATTCTTCGGCTTCCGCTTTCATATTGGCGGGTATTTCCTCGATGGTAAAGTTATCTCTGATAGTTTTATCGTCAAAATAAATGATAGCTTTATTGGAAACTAAGTCAATCAATCCCTCGAACTTGTCTTCCGAGCCGATTGGCAAGGCTACAGGTACGGGATTTGCGCCGAGTTTTTCGCGTATTTCACTCACTACGTTGTAGTAATCGGCGCCTGTTCTGTCCATTTTATTTATGTATGCGATTCGCGGCACATTATATTTATCTGCCTGTCTCCATACAGTTTCCGATTGAGGTTCCACTCCTCCGACGGCGCAAAACGTAGCTACGGCGCCGTCAAGCACACGCAGCGAGCGCTCCACTTCGACGGTAAAATCGACGTGTCCGGGGGTATCAATCAAGTTTATATGAAACGTTTGTCCTCCGTAGTTCCAAAACGTTGTAGTTGCGGCGGATGTGATGGTAATACCTCTTTCCTGTTCTTGCACCATCCAGTCCATAGTAGCCGCTCCGTCGTGTACCTCACCAACTCGGTGAGTTTTTCCGGTGTAAAACAATATGCGTTCCGACGTGGTAGTTTTTCCAGCGTCGATATGCGCCATAATGCCGATGTTTCTTGTGTATCTTAAATCTCTTGCCATCTACGTTTCAATGTTTTACACTCTGAAATGAGCGAATGCTTTGTTGGCTTCGGCCATCTTGTGCATATCTTCTTTACGTTTGAAGGCGCCGCCTTCTTCGTTATAAGCTGCAAGGATTTCGCCTGCAAGTTTTTCCGCCATCGAATGTCCCGAACGCTTACGAGCGTATAACAGCATATTTTTGATACTCAGTGAAATTTTCCGTTCGGGTCTAACCTCCATCGGTACCTGAAAAGTAGCTCCGCCTATTCGTCGGCTTTTTACTTCCACTTGTGGAGTAATGTTTTCGAGAGCTTTTTTCCAAATATCGAGAGGCGCCTTGTCAGAATCTTTCATCTTCTCGCCCACCCTATCCAACGCTTCGTAGAATATGCGGAAGGCGATACTCTTCTTTCCCTCATACATCAAATTGTTGACGAACTGTGTAACCAGCGAATCGCCGAACTTTGGGTCGGGAAGTAGAATCCTCTTTTTAGGCTTCGATTTTCTCATTTTATCTCTATATGAATATTTTAATTAAAATTTATTTCTTCTTGGCAGTTGTTTTAGCTGCTGCTCCTGCTTTCGGCCTTTTGGTTCCGTAAAGCGAACGTCCTTGCTTGCGGCCTTCTACGCCTGAGGCGTCCAAAGCTCCGCGAATCAAGTGATAGCGTACTCCCGGGAGGTCTTTTACACGGCCTCCGCGAACCAGCACTATCGAGTGTTCTTGCAGGTTGTGTCCTTCGCCCGGTATGTAGGCGTTCACTTCCTTTTGATTAGTAAGCTTCACACGGGCAACTTTTCTCATCGCCGAGTTAGGCTTTTTAGGCGTGGTGGTGTACACGCGAACGCAGACTCCGCGCCTCTGCGGGCAAGCATCCAAGGCGGGAGACTTGCTTTGATTGACTGACTTTTTGCGGCCTTTACGCACCAACTGTTGAATAGTTAACATATAAAACGCTGTTATTCTTTTGTTTATTATTAAATTAATCGCACAAAACGGCTTGCAAAGGTATATATATTTTTTTAACCTGAACTATGTTTCGACCAAAAATTTTCACCTTCCTCTCAATTTAAATTGTAACATGCTTATTATCTTGATAATAATTTGTCAAATTTTTTTCGTCTCCTGCGATTGGAAGGAATAACTTACCTTTGTGATGTTCTATTGATTCGAAATATCCACCGAAAAACGGTGGTTTCAAAACTTTAAAATGACGAAATATGGTTAAGTTGGTTCAAGAGAAGATGTTTTCAAAGAAATGGTTCGTGTCATACACGCAGATATTTATAGGTTCCTTTGCGATGGCTGTGGCTGTGGTTCTGTTCATTTCGCCGTACAAGCTGGCTCCGGGCGGCGTTTATGGAATATCCATAATGCTCCATCATTTGTACGACATGTATCACGAAACTATGCGTAATATATTGGGAATGAACATTCCCACTAATTTAGACATCAGCGTAGTCGCCATCTGCATGGATATTCCGCTTTGTTTGCTGGGAGTGAAGATGTTAGGCCCGATATTCGGTGTAAAAACCGTAGTCAGTTTTTCCTCGCTTGCCGTTTTTACCTTCGTTCTCGAAAACTCGTGGGGCTACGAAGCTGCTGTGGACGATGCAATGCTTTCGTCGATTTTCGGCGCAGTGTGCTTAGGTTTGGGCTGCGGATTGATTTTCAGAGCAAATGCAACCTCCGGCGGAACCGACGTGATTTCGATGGTTCTGTCGCGTAAATTTCATATCCCGCTGGGAAACATGGTTATAATGGTCGATTCCTGCGTGGTGCTTATCAGCCTCGTCGCTTTTCAGGATCTGAAAATACCGCTCTACTCCTTCATCGTTATATATATCACCGGACAGATTATAAATACCACGATGTACGGATTCAAACGTATCAAAACCATGTTCATAATCTCTGAAAAACACGAAGATATAGCCCGATTTATCATCGAACTCGACCGAGGCGGGACAATTCTCTACGGCGAAGGTATGTACACTAATGAAAAGAAAAGCATCATCTTTTCGAATGTTAATCCACGCGAAGTCAATATAATACAGAAATATATCCGTGAAGTCGATCCCGGCGCTTTCATCACGGTAATCGACGCAAATCAGGTTGTGGGCGAAGGTCGCGGATTTCATAATATCCACGAAATACATTGATCTTTTGGACGGTTGGACTTTTGGACTTTTAGACGGTTGGACGGTTGGACTTTTGGACTTTTAGACGGTTGGACGGTTGGAGGCAAAAGACAGAAAGGGTCAACGCATTAAAATTGACGAAGGCAAATTGCCCGTAGGGCTTCAATATCAATAGAAAGAGAGATACCACCACATCCGCTGTTCGGACAAGGTTCTACCTTGTCCGCTCTATCCATACAGGCTCTGCCTGCATCTTTACCTTTGTTGGCAGGCTCTGCCTTGTCAGAACAACGGGAAGGTCGTTAGCTTGGCTTACAGAGGCTCACAGAAAAAATCTGCGTGCATCCGTAAAATCTGCATCATCTGCGTGCAAAAAGACTATCAAACCAGCTTGCGTAGCTCTCTTAATTCTTAATTCTTAAGTGCTTGCGCAGCTGTCCTGGTTCCTGGTTCTTGCAATCCTGAATCACACTGTGTTTCAACGTAATCAAAAAAACATTTGGAAATTTGAATAAAATGTTGCACGTGTTTGAAAATAAATATCTACCTTTGCCTCGCTTTTCAAGCAAAGCATTAACAAGGAAAAATTGATTCATATAATGAAGTACACGTGATGAAGAATTGTACTACAAGACGGGTGAAAGAAAACAGAGGTTTCGGCCTGAATATCAGGCCGGAAATTGCTGTTTCCTGCGAAGCCGTCGCCCCGCCTGAATGTCTTGCCCAACAAGCTGTAGCTCAGATTCTACTTGCGCTTACACACTCTAAGAGAGAGAGAGAGAGAGAGAGAGAGAGAGAGAGTATAGATCAGCGAGTTACGCATGTTTTGCGTTCACGTTGGCACACACACACTCGACGACAGCTAACTATACTGTTGCACAGGCAGTTTCGGCTGCTAATTTTCACCATCAATATAATTCCAGTATCAGCCCCGCTGAATGCATTGTGCATATCCATCTCCCACAAAGCACACAAAGCACACAAAGAAAAGAAAGAACTTTGCGGGCTTTGTGCCCTTCGTGGGAGACAAAAAACAAAGAACTTTGTGGGAGACAAAAAACAAAGAACATAAAAAAATTATAAATTATTAAAACAATAAGAAAATGGCAAAGTCAAAAAACAATG
>JAITGD010000026.1 GCA_031280885.1 Prevotellaceae bacterium
CCACAAAGCCGCATGTTTCGGTGCCTTGTCGCGGGTCGTGATAGCCTTGACGGGCATTTTCGTCGGCGCCGAACATGCCGCCGGGGACTTGTCCGTAACGTTTTCGTATCAGATAAAAATCATCGTAAGTTGCCTGTAAATGAGCGCTATCATGGCTTTGCAGATAGTAAGTTGCCGGTTCGCGAAACGATTGGGCAATGTTTACGTTGTGCCAGTTCGGCAGGTTGTCGGCTTGCCGCCAGTTTGCCGTATTGCGGTGGATTTTTTCGGCTAATTCCAGCAGAAAATCCTCACCTGTAATGTTATACAACCAGTAAACGCTATATAGATTATCTCCGCCGCGACTATTTTCCCAATAATCTTTGAGAAACATGGCGTCGTCAAGTTTCAGTTGCCACTGAAAATAGCGTGTCATAAAGGGAATAACCCGTTTGTCGCTCGAATATTCGTAATACGACTGTAAACACCACAGCATTATCATATTACCCCACAAATCAGGACATTTTCTTCTTTCAATCCATGGGCCAAAATAGCCGTCTTCGCGCTGACTGTTCAGGGCTGCTTCGATCCAGATTTTTGTTTCACGAATCATCTCCTCGTCGTTCAGCAGATAAGCGAGGTCGCCGTAACCCTTTAACCAATAGGGGACTTCCTCCCAGCCATGATCGCCGGTTCCGTCCTTACTCAGCCAAGCATTATTCTCTTTATCAAGCCAAGCGCTGATTTCTCCCAGATGACCGCACAGGCCATCGCGTTGGAGTTCAAGCATTTTTCTCACCCAACCGCCGGGTTGAATACTTCCGACCGGCAACTTTATAAATTGCGAAGGCACAAGCGGTGAGCGGTTTCCGAGATAAAAAGCATTGGAAACATCAGTTGTTGTACGGTTTATGACCGTAAATTCGGTTTGACGAGCACATCCGGCGCAAAGAATTGTCATACAAAAAATTGCCGAAATAATATTACTTTTCATATTCATAAAGGCTTCTAAAAATTATATTTTCTACTTTGATTTTAACAAAAACCATGTTCAAAATCGGCCCAAAGGTACAACAAATTTTCGGTAGAAAGCAAATATTTTCGACCAAAAGTATATTTCTCTGTTTATAAACTACATACATTGCAGATATTTCTTGCTGGAATGTTGTGGGCAGAGGTGTCGAAAATGTTCCGGAATATTTAGGAGTAATTTTTGTTATCTTTGTATTGTAATGATAAATTGAAAATTATATGTAAATTATTAATTATTAGTAAATTAAATGTTTTAGAAAATGAAAATGGAAGTTGCAAAAAATGAAAATAATATGGGAAACGATTTTCTACAAAAACCTGACAGCGAAATGCTTATCTATCAGGCTGAAAACGGCACAACCAAAATCAGTGTGCGCTTTGAAAACGAAAACTTGTGGCTCACACAAAAAATGATGGCGGATTTGTTTCAAACAACAATTCCCAATATCAACATGCATCTTCAAAATATTTATCAAGAAGGTGAATTACAGGACATTTCAACTATTAAGGATTTCTTAATAGTTCAAATCGAAGGCAGCCGACAGGTGCAGCGTGTGCAGAAATTCTACAATCTCGACGCTGTCATTTCTGTTGGCTATCGCATTAAATCTCACATCGCTACAAAATTTCGCCAATGGGCTACTGAACGCCTTAAAGAGTACATTATCAAAGGTTTTGCGATGGACGACGAGCGACTTAAACAGGCTGGTGGCGGCAGTTATTGGTACGAACTGCTCAACCGTATTCGCGATATTCGCTCTTCGGAAAAGGTTTTGTATCGACAAGTTCTTGATTTATATGCTACTGCTGTTGATTACAACCCAAATACGCCGGAATCGGTCGAATTTTTCAAAATTGTACAGAATAAACTGCATTTTGCGGCGCACGGGCACACTGCCGCCGAAGTGATTTATCATCGCGCCGACAGCAACAAACCGTTTATGGGATTAACCACATTTTCAGGCAAATATCTGACTAAAAAAGATACGCAAATTGCTAAAAATTATCTGAACGAAGAAGAGTTGAAAATTCTCAACAATCTGGTTTCGGGTTATTTTGATTTTGCCGAAATCCAAGCAATTCGTCGCACACCGATGTATATGAGCGACTATATCAAACAGTTGGATACAATTTTAAATTCCACAGGTCAGGAAGTTCTGCAAAATGCAGGCACAGTTTCGCATGTGCAGGCAATGGAAAAAGCCGATGCCGAATACCGTAAATATCAAGCAAAAACACTCAGCGAAGTAGAAATTGCTTATCTGGAAAATCTGAAAACTGTACAGAAAAAATTGGAGAATAAATAATGAAATTTATTATATTTGTGTCGTAAATAAAAGTTAAATGTTTTATAAAATGAATACAGAAATTACAAAAACGGTTTTCGCAAACCATCCCGTTAAAAGAAAAGAGTTTGCAGATAAAGCGCAGATGTCGAAGATTTTGTGCGGAGATTAATTAATATAAAAATTACTTTTGCGGTGAAAAACTCGTAATTTCGCCGCAAAATTTGCGGTGATATTTTATGTATATACACGAAAAGAAAAACTGGACAAATTTTCGTTGGAATAATGAAAAATTATTGCCTTTATTGGCTTCTGTGCGATATTTACAAGGCAAATTGTTTGGACAGATGAAGCATTTAGGCTTCGACTTAATCGGAAGAGCAACAGTAGAATCACTGATTTTAGACGTAATTGATACTTCTAAAATCGAAGGAGAATTTCTTAATCCGGAACTCGTCCGTTCATCTATTGCTCGAAAATTGGGAATAGAAGGTTCAGAATTTGTAAAAACCCAAAAAAATATTGACGGAATTGTGGATGTGCTGCTTGACGCTACTCAAAATTTCTCAAAACCACTTACACAAGAAAGACTTTTTGGCTGGCATAACTCTCTTTTTCAGTCGGGTTACAGTGGTTACACCAAGATTGATGTTGCACGTTATCGTTCGGCTGGCATGAAAGTCGTTTCAGGCACATTCGGTCGAGAAAAAATACATTTTGAAGCTCCGTCCTCAGAAAGAGTTCCACAGGAAATGGATTTGTTTTTAACTTGGCTAAACAGCGAAAATCAGCCCGATTTAGTCATAAAATCAGCTATTTCTCATCTTTGGTTTGTAAGCATTCATCCTTTTGATGATGGAAATGGACGACTTGCCCGTGCCATTATGGATATGTTTTTGGCTCGAAGCGATAACAATAAAATGCGGTTTTACAGCATGTCTAATCAAATTTTCAAAGAACATAAACAATATAATGAAATACTTGAAAAAACACAAAAAGGAACAAGCGAAATTACCGCTTATTTAGAATGGTTTTTAAATTGTTTTGAACGCGCTTTACATTCGAGCGAAAAAAATTTGGAAATTATTTTGGATAAATCGCGTTTCTGGGATAAACATAAATTTACTTTAATCAATGAAAGACAACGGAAAATAATTAACTGTTTATATGATAATTACGATAAAGAAATCGGCTTTTTACGTACATCGACTTATGCAAAATTTGCAAAATGTTCAACCGATACCGCTTTGCGAGATTTACAGGATTTAGTAAAAAAAGAAATGCTACAAGTCGAAGATAGTGGAAAAAAGACTAATTATCTAATTGTCAGCCCTACTAATATTAGAATACCGAAAATTTCGATAATCAAATAAATTAATTTATAATGGGATTAATAAAATAAATGTTTTATCAATGAACAAAAAAGTTACAATATGAAAAATATTTTAATTGTATTTTACACAGCAATATTCTTATTATCAGCCTGCAAAGAGCAAAATCGGCAATCCGAATCAGTTCCGATAGTAAAAATAAGCGAGGTTTTGAAATACGGAGAAGAAAAAGCGGTTTCGTTCCCGGGCAAAGTGAAGGCCTCTTCCGAAATCAATCTGGCATTTCGCATAAGCGGACCGATTGCTAAAATCAATGTAAAAGAGGGCGAATTTATTAAAAAAGGACAAGTTTTAGCCGAAATGGATTCGCGCGATTACGCTATTCAATTTTCGGCGACCGAAGCTGAGTATAAGCAAGTTAAAGCCGAAGCCGAGCGCGTCATCCAATTGTATGAAAAACAAAGTGTTCCGGAAAACGATTACGACAAAGCGGTTTCCGGTTTACAGCAAATTACGGCCAAATACGATGCTCACAAAAACGCATTGAATGATACGAAGTTAATAGCGCCTTTCGATGGATATGTTCAAAAACGATATTTCGACAAAGATGAAACTATTTCTGCGGGAATGCCTGTTTTATCGATCATTAGCTCGGATATGCCCGAAGTTGAAATCAATATTCCTGCCGGCGAATTTATCCGTCGCGACAAGTTCGGTAAATTCGCTTGCAGTTTCGCCATTTATCCTGATAAAATTTTTCCTTTGGAATTAATTGCAATCAATCAAAAAGCCAATTTGAATCAGCTTTATACCGCTCGTTTAAAGATGATTGGAGATAAAAAAACTCAATTGCCTACAGCCGGAATGTCCACAATAGTCGATATTTATTTTAAACCGGAAGATACTGATTTACTTACTATACCAATCGGTTCAATGTTTGAAAAAAACGGGCAGTCTTGCGTTTGGATTTATGATAAAAATTCGCAAACGGTCAATATCCGAAATATCACAATTACTGAGATACAAATCAATGGAATGCTTGTAGTTTCCAGAGGATTAGAGGCTGGTGAAAAAGTCGTAACCGCAGGAGTTCGCTCTTTATCCGACGGCGAAAAAATTAAATTATTGCCTCAAGTAAGTAAAACAAATGTAGGAGGCTTGTTATGAAAGATTTAGGAAGTTGGTCGCTAAATAATAAAAAACTGATTTATTTTTTGGCTACAGTTCTTGTTATCGGCGGAGTAACAGCTTATTACAATATGAGTAAACTCGAAGATCCTGAACTTACGGTAAAAATAGCCAAAGTAATAACGATTTATCCGGGCGCATCGGCACACCAAGTAGAGTTGGAAGTTACTGATGTTCTGGAGAAAAGCATCCGTTCGATGAAAGGTATTGATAATGTGTCAAGCCGATCGATGAATGATCTTTCTATGCTCACGATATGGCTATCTACATTAATACAAAATGATGAAACAGAGCAATATTGGGATATTTTGCGTCGAAAAGTAAACGATGTACAGGCTAAACTTCCCGAAGGAGCTATGACTTCTATTGTTATGGATGATTTTGGCGATGTGTACGGAATGTTTTATGCCTTAACCTGTGATGGATATTCGCCGGAAGATGCGGGAAAATATGCCGATTTTATAAAACAGGAAATTTTAAAAATCGACGGAATTTCGCATATATCTATTTATGGAAAACAAAAAAATTCTATTCAAATAGAATTATATGAGGATAAATTGGCGAATTTGGGAGTTCATCCTGCCGAAGTGCTTTTCACTTTGAACGGTCAAAATAAAACCATCTATTCCGGTTATTATGAGAGTGGTGACCTGCGTTTGCGCGTTTCGGTAAACGACAAATATAAAACAGTGGAGGATATTGGCAATCTTGTGCTACAAGGACATGAAAACGACCAACTTAGATTGAAAGATATTGCGCGAATAAAAACAAAATATGAAACTCCCGTCAGAAATGAATTGCGTTACGACCAAAAACAAGCTATCGGAATATCTATTTCGGCCTTGAGCGGAACGGATATTACAAAAATCGGCAAAGAAGTTGAGCGTACAATGCTCAAATTGAAGGCCGAACAACTTCCTGTCGGTTTAGAAATTAATAAAATATTTTTCCAGCCCGACCGCGTAAATACAGCTTTAAACTCATTTATAATCAATCTTATAGAATCAATTTTTATTGTAATAGTCCTGCTGATGTTTACAATGGGATTCCGAAGCGGCGTAATTCTCGGAACAGGCTTACTTATAACCGTTTTGGGGTCGTTGTTTATTCTGAATATTTTCGACGGAACTTTGCAGCGCGTATCGCTCGCTTCTTTTGTGTTGGCAATGGGAATGTTAGTTGATAATTCCATTGTGATTCTTGATGGGATTCAGGTTGATTTACAGCGAAAAACCGAACGCCGACAAGCATTAATTGCTATCGGAAAAAAAACAGCAATGCCCCTGCTCGGCGCCACGCTCATAGCAATTTTGGCATTTCTTCCCATATTTTTATCGCCCGACACGGCGGGAATTTACGTTCGCGATTTATTTATCGTGCTTGCCGTTTCGCTATTGCTGAGCTGGGCGCTTGCATTGACTTTAGTGCCTATTCAGGCCGATAAATCATTGAAAATCAAAAAAAACACCACATCAAATGATCTATACGACAACAAGGCTTACCATGTGCTACACAAAGCGCTGAGCTGGGTTTTGTCGCATCGCATTTTTTCATTGAGCGTCGGGGTTATTTTAGTTATTATCAGCTTGTTCTGCTTCCGTTTTCTTCCACGGGGATTTTTTCCCGATATGGACTACGATCAATTATACATTGAATATAAGCTAAATGAAGGCGTGAATAGTTCCCGCACAAAATCCGATTTGGAATCAATTGAAAATTACCTACTTGCGCGCGAAGACATTAGGCACGTAACTACTTCGGTCGGCGGAACGCCCTGTCGTTACAATTTGGTGCGAAGTATCGCCGATCCCTCGCTTTCGTATGGCGAACTGATTGTAGATTACACTTCTTCAGACGCTTTACTTGCTTCGATCGATGAAATTCAGGAGTATCTGAACGAACAATATCCCGATGCGTACATCCGACTGAAACGCTATAATTTGATGTATAAAAAATTTCCTATTGAAATAGCTTTCAGCGGCCCTGATCCTGAGGTACTTCGAGATTTGGCAAGGCAGGCTACCGAAATAATTAAAAAAAGCGAACAGCTGTATATGCCCACTGCCGATTGGGAAGCTAAAACTCCCGCCTTAATGATTGATTATAACCAGCCTATAGCCCGAAATATCGGATTGAGCAGGCAGGATGTCGGCTTGTCGCTTATGATAGCAACTGAAGGAATACCGACCGGAACATTTTACGAAGGACTTGAAAATAAGAGTATTTATGTAAAATGTGTCGATAAAAACGGAAATCCGATTGAATCGCTTGAAAACATGCCCGTTTTTAGTATGACGCCTTCGCTGAAAGGTTTAAATAAACAAAGCGTTTTGGACTTGATGACAGGCGCTATTTCTGAAGAAGATTTGTTGGCTACCATCCTGCAAACCACTCCATTAAGTCAAGCTACAAACGATATAAAAATAATTTGGGAAGAACCTGTCGTTGCGCGCAGCAATGGTAAACGCACGATTTATGTGCAATGTTATCCGAAATCGGGATATGCGGTCGAAAATTCTCGCCTGACCATTGCAAAACAAATTGAAAACATGGAACTTCCCACAGGTTACAACATGAAATGGGAAGGCGAACACAGCGCCAGTTCGGAATCGATGAAATATCTTTTCAAATATTATCCTTTAGCTGTTATTCTGATGATAATCATCCTGATAATGCTTTTTAAAGATTATAAAAAACCTTTGATTATTATTCTTTGTCTTCCGTTGCTATTTATCGGCGTAGTTTTTTCCATGTTGCTTTCGGGCAAAACATTTGGTTTTGTGGCTATTGTAGCAACTCTGGGATTAGTCGGAATGTTGATTAAAAACGGCATTGTGTTAATGGACGAAATAACGCTGCAAATCGGAAATGGAGTCGAGCCTGTTAAAGCTTTGCAGGACAGCTCCGCAAGTCGTTTTCGCCCTGTGATGCTGGCTTCTCTCACAACAATTCTCGGAATGATACCGCTGCTGGGCGATTCTTTATTTGGTCCCGCTTCTGTTGTAATTATGGGCGGATTGTTGGTCGGAACACTTATCACACTGTTATTTATACCTGTTTTATATGCTTTGTTTTTTCATATAAAAATCAAATAATAAAATTCGATTATGAAAATTTTTAAAAATATATCCATACTGATTTTTTTTATCCTGTCATCAGTCGCACTGTCCGCGCAAGAAATGACACTCAAACAATGCCGACAAATGGCCTTGGAAAATAATAAAACAATGGCTGTTGCACGACAAAATAAAATAAAATCCGATTTAACCGTAAAATCGACGTTTACGAATTTTTTACCAAAATTATCGGCAAGCGGCATGAGCTACCACACTTCTTCCGAATCGGATTTTGCACTAAAAATGGGACGTATGCAGATTTTCGATCCTAATATGGTAAATGCCTTTATTCCTCCTCAATATCACCCTTTTATCGAAAGTTTATCATCAATTTCTTTACCCGATATAAACTTTAATTTAAATTTAAATAATTCTTATGTGACAGGAATAAATCTCGAACAGCCAATATACATGGGCGGAAAAATTCGTTCGGCTTACAAAATGTCAAAAATAGGAAAAGAAATAGCCGACTTAAATATTAAAAAAAATGAAACAGAAATTATTGTTGAAACAGATAAGGCTTACTGGCTGTATGTACAGACTTTAGAACTTTGTAAATCAGCTGAAAGCTACAAAAAAACGGTCGAAGAATTTTACCGCGTTGTATCTAATGCTGTGGATGCAGGAATGAAATCCCGAAACGATTTATTGAAAGTGCAAGTACAACTCAATCAGGCAAATTTACAGCTTCAACGTGCAAAAAACGGGATAAAACTCGCCGGAATGAATTTATGCCAAATAATCGGGCTTTCTTTGGATAGTGAAATTATTCCCTTGCAATTATTTAGCAGTGAATCCTTCGATATAACTCATATTGACGATATTACCTCTCGTCCCGAATACGAAATGTTGAATAAACAAACAGAATTCAAAAATCAGGAAAAACAAATGATCCGAAGCGATTTTCTCCCTTCCGTAGGTCTAAGAGGTTCATATAATTACATCTACGGCGTAAAGCTGAATAACGAAGTTTTATTCAACAACGGAGGCTTTTCGGCAATGCTATCGGTTAAAATACCATTGTTTCATTGGGGCGAAGGATCTAAAAAGATAAAAATAGCTGATACTGAACGCACTATTGCCGAGTTACAATTCAACGATTTCAGTGAAAAAATGAAATTGGAAATGCAACAGGCAATCAATGCGTATAATGAATTTTTACTGGAAGTGGCGATGACCGATAAGGCTTTGTTACAGGCCAAAGAAAATCTCGAAATGAGCAAAAATCATTACGAAGCGGGCATGGAAAATATTTCCGATTATATTGAAGCACAGACTGTTTGGCAAAATGCAGAATCGGAACATATTATCGCAAAAACCAAACTCGAAATCGCAAAAACAGAATATTTGCGAACCGTAGGAAAATTGGATTATCCATGAATAATATGAAGCGCGCAAAAAAAAACAGATAATAACGAAAATATTCACACAGGACAAAATTTTTACTAAAATGAAAATAAATAAATTAATTATTTTATTATTACTTATATTTGGTTTTGCAAATTGCAGAAAAAACGACGATAAATGGCAAGCAGTTCAATACAGCAATACGTTTTCTGTCAATAATTTAAGTACACATTGCACGGACAATATACAGACCTGGGAAAAAGCGCAAGTCTATTTTGAGGCCGACACGCTTGTTATCGCTTTTTTTGCACAATTGCCTGCTTATTGGAGAAATGTAGTTGTAAAAGTGCATAACGGAAATTTCCGCGCCGAAACGTCGGGCATACCATTTGAGTTGCTTCGAGTTGATTTTCAAACTAAAAACCAACAATTGCAACTCGACAAACAACTCTATGCAATAGGAGACACCCTGCGTGCTGTGTGTGATTTTATTTTTCGATATATTGAAACAGCTCAAACAAAGGATGATAGCAAAACAGAACAGGGCGAGTTTGCTTTTCGAGGCACGGTTTGCGAAATTATTCGCACTCAAGATTTTGACCCTTTTGATGAAAAAAATTTCATGACCTTCGACTTGCCCACTGCTTTACGCGAATTGGGCGAGCCGTTAAATCGCAAAAAATTTACTTCTAAACAATTGCGTGGCAAATTTCGGTCAATGCTGCTACTCAGTGAGTTAGAAATCGATAATGATTCGCAAACAGACAATGCCTTTTGGATAGAAGAATTGACATGGGACCTTAGCCCCACACGCAATGTCAGCGACGAAGGCAAAGAGCGCCTGACAATCTGGTATTTCCAAAATGACAGCACAAACTGGCTGCCTGCCGATTTTTTGTGCTGGAACGAAGATAGACCGTTTTTTTAATTGAAAATCATTATATATGAAAAAAGTTGCACAGTTCAGAAAGAAAGTATAATTTTGCAATCTGATTAACGTATTGTTAATTTGTAAGATGTTTTATTTTAAATAAATATATTATGTCAAGAGCAACAACAAAGACAGATTTAGTAATTGCTGCAAACGAAGGATTCGGCAAATTGTGGGAACTGATTGATTCTATGAGCGATGAAAGCCAAAATGCAACTTTTGCATTTGAAGACCGCGACAAAAACTTGCGCGATGTGCTTGTGCATTTGTATGAATGGCACGAATTATTGTTAACTTGGGTAAAAAGCAATCGACAAGGCGATACAAGACCTTTTTTACCTGAACCTTACAATTGGAGAACATACCCGCAAATGAACGTCGAATTTTGGAAAAAACATCAGAATACAACTTTGATAGACGCCAAAGAAATGCTGAAAGAAAGCCATAGCAAAGTAATGGAATTGATTGAGTCTCTTGTAAATATTGAATTATTTGCAAAAAATATTTTTTTGTGGACAGGCGGCTCTACTTTAGGCTCTTATTGCGTATCGACAACAGCAAGTCATTACGATTGGGCTATGAAAAAAATAAAAAAACATATTACAAATGAATGAATAATGTTAAGAATGAACAAGAGAATCATTGTAATAATCTGTGTATCAATAATTTTTTCATCTTGTGACAACTCGCCGAAAAATGATAAATTGCCAACGCAACAAACGCGGTACGAAAAACCGAACAAAAAGCAAGTAATGGCTATGCCACTGAATGAAGCATTGTTACGTTATGGAAAAACCACCGAAAGTTACATGGGAGTGCGAGACGACGAATTTGTATTCAAAGGCGGCGAACCTGAATTTCGTATAGAATTAAATAATTTTTATACATCAGAACAACTTAAAAATCAAATTATTATCATCAAAGAAATTACATGGAAAATTAATTGTCGCAAAAAAATAACCGTTTGGTACGAAAAACAAAATGACACGCTTTACATTCCAAAGCATTACTGTGTCTATTCCAACGATATGGCGTTTTAGTTTTTTGTTTTCTAAGGATTTTTTGCCTTGTTGCACGCCGATTTCAACATGAGGTCGATAATTTGAAATCCGGCATAAAATAATTTATACTATCTTTGCGCCAT
This sequence comes from Prevotellaceae bacterium, assembly GCA_031280885.1. Lineage (GTDB taxonomy): Bacteria > Bacteroidota > Bacteroidia > Bacteroidales > UBA932 > JAIRLF01. Next base: position 11,355 of record JAITGD010000026.1, read on the forward strand.
TGTAGCGAGGACAAAAGATGATTTTGGCGACTAAGCACAATTAAAAAATGTATGGTTCAACTTAAAAAACAACATGATACTTAGCGAACAAACATGGCGCTGGTACGGACCAAATGACCCGGTTTCATTGGCAAATATCAGGCAAGCCGGAGCAACAGGAATAGTAACTGCTCTGCATCACGTCAAAAACGGTGAAATATGGAGCGTGGACGAGATACGCAAGCGCGTCGGAATGATTGAAGACGCAGGATTGAAATGGTCTGTGGTAGAGAGTATTCCAGTGCATGAACACATCAAAACGCGCGAGGGAAACTTTGCTCAATACATCGAAAATTACAAAGAGAGCATACGGAATCTTGCGATGTGCGACGTGAGGATTGTTACTTACAACTTTATGCCTGTATTAGACTGGACCAGAACCGATTTGGGCTATATCATGCCCGACGGATCGAAGGCTCTGCGCTTTGAACGGGCGGCTTTTATGGCTTTTGATCTCTTTATATTAAAACGTCCGGGAGCCGAAAAGGAATATTCTGCTGAAGATCAGGCTAAAGCAAAAAACCGTTATTCAGAGATGTCGCAGGCCGACAAGGACTTGCTGATTCGTAATATGATTGCCGGTTTACCAGGAGCTGAGGAAAGTTTTACGCTTGAAGAATTTCAGGCTCAACTCGACCGGTACAAAAATATCGACGCAGAAACTTTACGTAAGAATCTGATACTCTTTCTAAAAGAAATTGCACCCGTAGCCGACGAGCTTGGAGTTAAACTCGCCATTCATCCCGACGATCCGCCGTATTCCATACTTGGCCTGCCTCGCATCCTTAGCACCGAAGAGGATTTTGAGAAATTGGTGAAAGCCGTTCCAAGTGAGTCTAACGGCCTGTGTTTCTGCACAGGATCCTTCGGAGTGCGTGCCGATAACGCCTTGCCAGATATGATGCGCCGCCTCGGACAAAAAATAAATTTTGTGCATTTGCGATCGACGCAACGTGATGCCGAAGGAAATTTTTATGAAGCCAATCACCTTGAAGGAGACGTAAATATGTACGAAGTGATGAAGGCTTTTCTGGAAATTCAGCAGGAAAGAAAGCTGTCGATTCCATTTCGACCGGATCATGGCCATCAAATGATTGATGATCTGAATAAAAAAACAAATCCAGGATACTCCTGCATCGGTCGTTTGAGAGGTCTGGCCGAATTGAGAGGTCTGGAACTTGGAATCGGACTAACTCTCTATAAATAAGACCGTAAAAGCGATAATTAATGAAAAATTTTTTAGATTCTGATTTTGTTTTGCAAAGTGAAACTGCAAAAAAATTATATCACGAACACGCAAAGTCGTTGCCAATCATCGACTATCACTGTCATCTTGATCCGAAAATGATAGCTGAAGATTACCGATTCGATAATCTGGGAGAACTATGGCTTGGAGGCGATCATTATAAGTGGAGAGCCATGAGAACCAATGGTATAGACGAAAAATATATCACAGGAGAGGCGAGTTTCAGAGAAAAATTTGAAAAATGGGCAGAAACTGTGCCTTATACAATGCGAAATCCGCTGTACCACTGGACACATCTTGAGTTGAAGACCGGTTTTGGAATAGAAAAACTTTTGAAACCCGAAACGGCTGATGAAATTTACGAAGAATGTACTGCAAAACTCCGAACTCCCGAATATTCAGCACAAAACCTGATGCGACGCTACAAGGTTGAAGTGGTTTGCACTACCGACGACCCCATAGATTCCTTGGAACATCATATCGCGCTAAAAAAGGAAGGATTTGAAATAAAGGTACTTCCGACATGGCGTCCCGACCGAGCAATGGCTGTGGAAAATCCGGAAATATTCAAAAATTATGTGGAAAAATTATCCGAAGTTGCTGGCGTATCTATAAGAGTATTTGACGATTTCGTGGCAGCGTTGCGAAAACGACACGATTTTTTTGCATCAGTGGGATGCAAATTATCTGATCATGGTTTTGAGGAATTTTATTCGGACAATTACAGCACGTCGGAAATAAATTCAATTTTTGAGAAAATTTTATCAGGAAAAAAACTTGAAAATTTTGAAATTCGCAAGTTTAAATCGGCCATGCTTTACGAAGGCGCAATCATGGATTGGGAAAAAGGCTGGACGCAACAGTTTCATTATGGAGTAATTCGCAACAACAATACCCGTCTATTCAGAAAACTCGGCCCCGATGCAGGTTTCGACTCTATCAGCGACCCCACCGTAGCAAAGTCTATGGCTAAGTTTTTTGATCGTTTAGACGTAGATAATAAGCTGACAAAGACCATAATATACAATCTGAATCCGCGAGATAACGAGATGCTTGCCACAATGGTGGGAAATTTTCAAGATGGTTCCATTGCTGGAAAAATTCAATTCGGTTCGGGCTGGTGGTTTCTCGACCAGAAGAGCGGAATGGAAGCGCAGCTTAATTCCCTGTCTAACTTAGGATTACTAAGTAGATTTGTGGGAATGTTAACCGATTCCCGCAGCTTTATTTCGTATCCGCGTCATGAATATTTCCGTCGAATTTTGTGTAATCTTATCGGAAATGATGTGGAACAGGGCTTATTGCCTGAATCTGAGATACATTTTCTGGGAAATCTGGTCGAAAACGTATCATATTATAATGCGAAGAAATTTTTTGAATTTTAAAAAATATAAAAATGCAAACAAAAATTGAGGAACGCTGGGGAACTCATCCAGAAGATGTAAAACGTTACGACACTGCGCAATTGCGTAAAGAATTTTTAATCGAAAAACTTTTTGAACCGGAGAGCGTATTGATGACATATACGCATAATGACCGTCTGATTGTAGGCGGAACTATGCCGGTTGCTGAAAATCTGCAACTTGAAACAGTAGATTTGGTTCGATCCGAATATTTTTGCGAAAGACGCGAACTCGGTCTCATCTGTATCGATGGCGAAGGAAGCGTAAGCGTTGATGGTAAGGATTATGCGATGAAATTTAAAGACGCTTTGTACATCGCTCGCGGCAGTCGTGAAATTATTTTCAAAAGTAAAAGTCCGCAGAATCCGGCGAAATATTATTTTGCCTCAGCGCCAGCACATAAGCAGTACGAGACTGCACAGATCACAGAATCGATGAGGCGCACGCGGAGTTTGGGCTGTCCGGCTCTGTCGAATGAAAGAACTTTGAATCAAATCATTTTGAATGAGATTGTTCCTTGCTGTCAGTTGCAAATGGGCATGACAGAAATCAAGGAGGGAAGTGTCTGGAACACAATGCCTCCACATACACACTCGCGTAGAATGGAAGCTTATATGTATTTCAAAGTTCCTGAAAATCAGTCGGTATGTCATTTTATGGGAGAGCCACAGGAAACGCGACATATTTTCATGACAAACGAACAGGCCGTAATATCGCCCTCATGGTCAATACATTGCGCTGCCGGAACAAGCAATTATACCTTTATTTGGGCTATGTGTGGCGAAAATCTTGATTATGACGATATGGATACTTTCTCGGCAGATAAATTACGATAAAAATTAAGTAACATAAAACAAAAAATATGATAAAAATAATTTTTTTGAGCATCATCTCGTTTTTAACTTGTGCATCTTGCTCGTCCGACAAGAAAAATGCTGGTATAAGTATAAAAAATCCAAGCGATTTCGACCGTTTGACAGAACTTGTTGAAATTCCTTTAAGTGAACTGAAAGAAAAAATCATTTCGCAGGAAGTCTCTGGATATGTGGTTAAAACATCAGACGGAAAGTTAATTCCATCACAAATTACTTATGACGAAAAACTAATTTTTCGTCCGGAATTAAAAGCCGGAGAAGAGAAATCGTTTATTATCGCCACAGGAGAGCCACATGAGTTTGATTCACAAACTTATGGACGTTTTATTACCGAACGTAAAGACGATTTTGCCTGGGAAAATGATAGGGTTGCGTTCCGTGTTTACGGCCCTGCTCTCGTGGAGATTGACGGACCCAGCAACGGCCTGGATATATGGTATAAACGTACAAGCGACCTGATTATTGACAAGTGGTATAAGAACGATCTTGCAGGGATTGCTTCGTATCATAAAGATAATGGCGAAGGCCTTGACGATTACAAGGTTGGACGTACTCTGGGCGCCGGAGCCATGGCGCCTTACGTAAATGGAAAACTTTTGTTGAATGAAAATTTCAAAAATCAGGAAATTTTGGATAATGGCCCTCTTCGCACGACTTTTGCGCTGATTTACAGTGATATGGATATTGACAGCGTCAAAGTTACCGAAAAACGTATTATTTCATTGGACGCAGGTTCGCAATTGACAAAAATCGTTCAAACTTATTCATTTCCTGAGCTTCGGGCTGCTGCTGGAATTGTGAAACGTGGAGATGGTGATACTGTGATCTTTGCAAATAATTATGTAATTTACGGAGAACCCGCGAGCAAATCGGTAGATAAGGTTTATGTAGCTGTGGTTATGAAAGATGGAATAAACGAAACGAAAGTTGATACTTACGAAATTACTCATCCGAAGTCGGGCAAGCTGGAAAGTCATTCGCATATCCTGGCTATAACCAGTGTTTTGAAAGATAAACCGGCTATTTATTACACCGGTTACGGCTGGTCGAAATTTGGATTTCCAAGTATCGATTCGTTCAAGGAATATATTGAAAAATTTGCAGAAAGTCTGAAAAATCCTTTGGAAATAATTTATCAGAAAAAGTAAATAATCTTCTGAATTATAGAGTATCTGAAGAAAAGAAATCAAAATATATTAAATATCAGCATGAAAAAAGTAGTAACTTTTGGAGAAATAATGCTTCGCCTGGCAACTCCAGGTTATCAGCGCTTTGTGCAATCGGCAAGTTTGGGAGCCAGCTTTGGTGGAGGCGAGGCCAATGTGGCGGTCTCGCTGTCGAACTACGGAATTGCAACGGAGTTCGTAACTCGCCTGCCACAGAACGATATAGCCGAATGGTGCATCGCAGAACTGAGGAAATACGGGGTCGGAGTGGATAAGATCGTTCGCGGCGGCGACCGCGTTGGGATATATTTTCTGGAAACAGGAGCTGTATCGCGCGGATCTAAAGTTGTTTACGACAGAGCCGGCTCAGCTATTGCCGATATAAAGCCCGGAATGATCGACTGGAAAGAGGTGTTGAAAGATGCTCAATGGTTTCATTGGACGGGAATTACGCCGGCGCTATCGCAGGGGGCAGCCGAGGCTTGTCTCGAAGCTATCCGAATGGCTAATGATTTGGGTATCACGGTGTCCACAGATCTAAACTATCGGAAAAATCTTTGGAAATATGGCAAAAACGCATCCGAAGTTATGCCGGCTCTTGTTGAAGGATGCGACATTATTCTGGGTAACGAGGAGGATGCGGATAAAGTGTTCGGAATCAAGCCAAAAGATTTTGATGTCGCTCACACCGGAGGCGAGGTAAATGCGGCTGAATTTGAGTCGGTTTGCACTCAGTTAATAAAAAAATTTCCGCGTGCAAAAAAAATTATAATCACCCTTCGCGGCTCAATCAACGCGAACCATAATACTTGGGGCGGCTGCCTCTATTCGGAAGGCAAACTGTATCAGTCGAAACGATACGACATCACGCATATAGTTGATCGTGTGGGCGGTGGAGATTCTTTTATGGGCGGATTAATCTACGGACTTATCAACTATCCGGACGACGACCAGAAAGCGCTGGAATTTGCCGTTGCTGCTTCGTGCCTGAAACATACTGTTTATGGGGACTTTAACCTGGTAAACGTTCAGGAAGTCGAGGCTTTAATGAAAGGCGACGGCTCGGGTCGCGTATCTCGATAAACATTTAATTCAGTGAATATTATGTCAGAAAATCAATTTTCATTAAAAGGAAAAATTGCTCTTGTTACCGGCGCCACCTACGGCATCGGGATGGCAATGGCAATGGCGCTCGGAAAAGCCGGAGCGATAATTCGGTTCAACGCCCGAAGCGAAGAACAGATAAGGACGGCAATAGAAACGTACCGGTCAATAGGCTTAGATGCAGATGGTTACAGATGCGACGTTACCGACGAAACAGCAGTAAAAACGATGATTGCAGACATCGCTCAAAACGTCGGCGAGGTCGATATTCTGGTGAATAACGCCGGAATTATCAAAAGAATACCGGCTTTGGAGATGTCCGCAAACGAGTTCAGAGAGGTCGTCGATATCGATTTGACGGGGCCTTTTATCATGTCGAAAGCGGTGGCTCCGGGGATGATTCGCAAAGGCGGCGGTAAAATTATTAATATCTGTTCGATGATGAGCGAGTTAGGGCGTGAAACCGTGTCGGCTTACGCAGCTGCAAAAGGTGGATTGAAGATGTTAACCAAAAATCTGGCCTGCGAATGGGCTGAGTATAATATTCAGGTTAACGGAATTGGACCGGGATATATCGCCACTCCGCAGACCGCGCCTTTACGTACTGAGGGTCATCCGTTTAACAATTTTATTCTTGCAAAAACGCCGGCCGCTCGCTGGGGAACTCCCGAAGACCTTGAAGGTCCGGTGGTTTTCCTTGCTTCGGCTGCATCAAATTTTATCAACGGACATGTCCTGTATGTGGACGGCGGAATTTTAGCGTATATAGGTAAACAACCGAAATAGACTTTTGGACTTTTGGACTTTTGGACGGTTGGACTTTTGGACTGTTAGACTATTAGACTTTTGGACTGCGAAGCCCTTAACAAAGTTAAATGCAATAGTCTAATAGTCCAAAAGTCCAAAAGTCTAACAGTCTAACAGTCTAACAGTCTAACAGTCTAACAGTCCAACAGTCTAACAGTCCAACAGTCTAAAAAAAGTCCAAAAGTCTAACAGTCCAAAGAAAATCGCGGCAAAATTATTGAGGCGAGGATTATGATTACGCCTATCCATTGCAGCGGGCTTACAGGCTCACGGAGAATGGTATATGACATCAGCACGGCTACGGGCAATTCGGCGGAACTGAGTATGGCTCCGCTTGTAACGCCGGCTTTCGGCATTCCGTAGGCGAAAAAAAGCGGCGGAACGACGGTGCCAAATAAGGCTAAAAGCAGTCCGGGAAGGAGCAAGCCCGAAGACAAACTTCCGTCGAAAATGAAGCCCGGTGGAAAGATACTGAATATCAGCAAACAGGCTCCCGTAACCATCAGCGCGCTTTTGTACGTCGGCGACAGTTGATTGCCAATGCGTCCGTTGATAAAAAGAAATCCGGCGTAAGATGCGGCGGCGGCAAATCCATATAAGGCTCCATGCCAATTAAGTGCCTGGATTTCACTCGAAAACAATCCGCTTGCAAAGCTTGTCCCTGTCAGCACACAAATTATTGAGAATATTTGTATGCGCTTTGGTTTTTTGCGAAATATCAGAAGCTCAAGGAGTACGCTAATCCAGATATACTGCATCAAAAGGATGATTGCTATTGACGCCGGCAGAAGTTTTACGCATTGATAATAGCTTAAACTAACTATTCCTGAGCTTGTTCCGACGATTATCATTTTCCGCCATTCGCCGCGTTTTCCTCCGCAATTTTTCGAGGACGATGATACGAGACCTTTCAGCAAGACGAGCGTCCAGAGAATCAATGCCCCGATTAAAGCCTGTATTCCTGTAACTTCGCCAAGTGAATATCCTTGTGCGTATGCTTTTTTAACTATCGTTGAAAGTACGCCAAAACTTGCCGCACCGATAAATACAGCGACCGCTCCACGCAGCTTTTGTCCCTGCATCCATCTCTTTTTGTGCATTTTATCTACCTCTGGTCGAAATTTTTTCAAATCCGATTAGCCTATCGTACTGCATCCCGGGCTGTCGGAAGTAAACGTATATGTTATAAGCGTTTTCGGTGTCGTAGAAACATCCTTCTGTGGGAATTATTTCGATAGTTCCATCGTAAGTCAGCAGAACGTAGCGATAGTTGTAATATCCCTGTTTAAGCAGTGAGGTACAGGAATATCCGCCAAAATCGGGTCTGTACGTCATTTCGTATTCGTCCATGAGGCTCCAGTTTGTTAATTCGCCGAAGATGAACACTCTTCCTATGAGATGTTCTACCGGCGAGAGCGAAAAATTCACTTCCACATAGTCGGATTGTGTTGCCGGATTTTGCGCTCGGTCGGCTCCGACGATGTATTTTCCGTTTGCATCGTTGAACGAGATGTAATTGTCTTTTTCTTTCAGGACGTCGTTTACTAAACCGATTCTGTATGTTCCCTGCACAAGTTGTATGGATGCGACTCCTTGTCCGTTGAATGAGAGGTTTCGTGTGTCAAATGCTCTGAACTCATTGAGTCCATGATACATATTTCGATCGGGACGCGAGAAGTCGGTCAAATTTGGCTGTGCAAATGCCGGCACAGGTATGTCTTTCATTCTGACGGAGTTTTGCTCGACGCGCATTTTTAAGTTTGCATACGGGTCGTAAACTTTGATTTTCTGATGTCCAACTTTGATGTCCAACTGCTGCATACAGAACTGTGACACAGGTGGTTTAACTGAGACGTAAACGTCGGTCAAAGGCTCGACAACCGAGAAACCTTTTTCAAACATCAGATTTCGTGTCTCTTTGTCGTAAACTTTAATCATGTAGTTTCCCGACATTTTGAGGGAAGTGTTGTGATTTGGCAGTATCAGCGAATACGCCACAAAAGCGACGGCGGTATTTGTTGACGATCCGACTGATTCTACGGGATTTTCGGGGAATCCGGTGATGTAGTCTGTGGACAGCAGGCTTTCGTAGTTCCAGTCTGCATCGCGGTGTTCCACAGTGTAATAATAGTTTCTTTGCGGTTCGCCGAGTGCGTTCACTTCGTCGAACATCAGGGTTACTGTTTCGGAGGTGTTCATCGTAATCACCGGGTCGGATATCGGATTTCCTGAGCGATAGAGTTTTATGGATCTCATGCGGTTGTCGTAGCATCCGTCGTGATGAGCCAAATTCTGATTTATATGCTGGAGGGATTGTGCCTCGACACTGCCCGCAACCAACGTAACTATCGATAAAACTGCAAAATATCTTTTCATAAATTGTAATTGTTATTTATATAATGTTCCAACAAATAATTGCAAAGGTAAGGCATTGGGCGGAGTTTACCTGCCTTTGTTTTCTTAAATTTTCTTAAAAAAGTCTTAAATTTTCTTAAAATGATATTTATCTATGTCTCGAAATCCGGCAAGAAAAGGAATTACGGACATTGCTTTTTTCCCGGCAAGCTGTAATTCAACAATATGGACAAATCCATCGGCGCAGGCTACTTTCATGAAAGTTTTCCTGTCGGTAACGATTGTTCCTGCTTGGAGTTGATGAGTTGTTTTTTCTGCCCGAGTTTTGAAGATTTTCATCTGCAATGGAGCTGTGTTATCACTGGAAATCAGTTCGCTCCAAGCAGCGGGATAGGGCGAAAGTCCGCGTACAAGATTTCGGATTTCTTCGCCGAGTCTATCCCATTTTATTAGAGATGTTTCTTTTGTGAGTTTCGGAGCTGTTTTCAGATTTGGCGTTTCGGGCTGCGGATATGGTCTGATGTCGTTTGCGGCGATTCGTCGGACTGTTTCCTCGAGCAGTTCAGCTCCGGCGCACATCAGTTTGTCGTGAAGCTGTCCGGCTGTTTCATCCTCATCAATAGATACTTCGCGCTGGAGGAGAAGCCCTCCTGTGTCGATTTCCTGCGAGATGACAAAAGTAGTAAGTCCGCTGGTTTTTTCGCCGTTTATCAGCGCGTGATTTATTGGCGCAGCTCCGCGATATTGCGGCAGCAAAGAGGCGTGCAGATTGATGGTTCCAAGGGGAGGCATGCTCCAGATAACTTCGGGCAACATTCTGAATGCCACTACTATAAAAAGGTCGGCTTGGAGCGAGCGTAGCTCGTGTAGAAATTGCGGATCGCGCAGCTTTTCGGGTTGCATTATTGGAATGGATTGCGAAAGAGCAAACTGCTTGACTTCCGATGCTTTGAGATTCATTCCCCGTCCTGCCGGTTTGTCGGGCGAACTGACGAGGGCTATTATATTGTGTCCCTTGTCTATGAGCATTTTCAGTGGTTCGACAGCGAATCGGGGCGTCCCCATATAAACTATTTTCATGCTTTAATTTGATTGGATAAATGTTGCTTTTGACGAGTGGTCTATAAAAAGATCGATGCGATGCGATACACTGTAAATGAGAGTATCCAGGCCAGCGCGGTGGTGTATGTAACGGCAAACAGCGCCCATTTCCATCCGCCTGTTTCTTTGCGAATGGCCGCTATGGACGCCACGCAGGGGAAATAAAGCAGGACAAATATCAGAAAAGCAAGGGCTACCGCTTTGTCGAAGACCTTTTCGCCTGCTCGGAGGCCTTGCGTGTATCTTTCGTTGTTGAGTCTGTCGATAAGAGCAGAGGAGTGTTCATCGGCTTTTTCGATTTGATACAGAACACCTAAGGATCCAACGATAAATTCTTTTGCCGGAAATCCCGAAAGCAGGGCTATGCTCATTTTCCAGTCGAATCCTAAGGGTCGCATCGCCGGTTCTACGAAACGTCCTATTCGTCCGAGATAGGAATTTTGCTGATGTTCAGATTGTTTTGCAAGTTCCGTCTGTCGGATTTCGGCGGCCATCTGTGTTTTAGAAATTAGTCCGTCCTGATGTTTTTGTTTTATCTGGCTTATTTGCGTCTCATAATCAAGAGAATGAGCTGTTTGTCGCGGGAAATAGTTTAATGCCCAGATTATTATCACCGCAACAAGCACTACACTACTGATTTTCTTTAGATATTGCAGAGCTTTTTCCCACATGAAATTCATGGTGCTTCGTATCGAAGGCAGCCGATAGGGCGAGAGTTGATATTTGACTTTTACTTTGTTAGACTGCACCGGCGCAATGAATCTTCTTATTATCAGCGCAGTGATTATAGCTGTCGTTATACCAAAGATATAGATGAATACAAAGACCGTTACGGAATGTTCGGGAAAAAATGCGGCTATCATTAATATATACACAGGCAACCTTGCGCTGCACGACATGAATGGATTTATCAGTATGGTAATGAGGCGATACCGACGGTCGCTGATGGTCTGCGTGGAGAGAATGGCCGGAACGTTGCATCCGAAAGCCATCACCAAAGGGAGGAATGATTGACCGTGCAAGCCTACCCTATTCATGTATCTGTCCATCAGTCTTGCGGCTCGCTGCATGTATCCGCTTTCTTCAAAAAATGCTATGAACAAAAATAGTATCAATATATTAGGAATAAACACAACGACGCTTCCCACTCCGTTAATCACCCCGTCCACAAGCAGATCTTTCAACATTCCTTCGGGTACCGTCCTGACGATGTATCTCGACAGAGCAGATACGCCGTTTTGTATCCATTCCTGCGGATATGCGCCAAGAGTAAATGTGCAGTAAAACATCAACCACATCAGAACAAGAAAGATAACAAGCCCCCATCCTCTGTGTGTCAGCGCTATGTCTAACTTATGCGAATTTGCTGCCGATAAATGTTTCATTAATATTACAGAATAATCGTCCTCGATTACGTTCCGGACATACAGCCGGCCGGTCGGCAAACGAGAGTACAAAAGTAGTTTATTTTTTGGGCGCAGGACGAGAAATCAAAAAAGATTCAAGATTGCAAGAACCAAGATTCAGGACGCTACGCAGGCTGGATGATTGGTTCAAAAAAAGTTTGAGGTGCTATGCGAGCAAATCATTTTTCCAGAATTAACGATTTCGAGAATCCTTTCGCGCTTCAAACTGCAAAGGACTCCTTCATACGCACGTATGAGACTCCTTCAAATGTACATTTGAGACTCCTTCAAATGTACATTTGAGACTCCTTTTGATCGTAGGGGGGCCTTGCGCGCAATGCCCCTACGGATGGTAAATTGTTGTTGGAATATCAAAATACAAATCAATAGCACCTCAATCTTTTTTTGAACCGGATGATTAATTGATTATTTCCTAATTAATACGTCCCATAACCATTGTATAACAACCGTATAACAACAGGAGAAACGTTGCAAGCAACGTTTCTCCTGTATAACTATTGTATAACCATTGTCTAACCACCGTATAACTATTGTCAATGCAGCGGTAGCACTCGGCTTGTTATCACCAGCACAAGTTTTCGTACGCGGTTGCCGAAGCAAGTTTGCGGGCCGGTGGTGTAATTGAACGTAAATGCGGCTGCATTTATGTCGCCGTTGTACGTGATTTTGCAGGCGCTTAAAGAACCGTAGTTTGCTTCGTACCATGCAGTTGCGGCGTCGAAGATATACGCGCCGGCAAACTGCGATGGAGGTGTTTTCGCTGTTACATAAGAACTTAGCGCAACATCGTAGCTCCACGTTCCGCCGGTTTCGAGACCAAGCATCTGATTTAGCTGTAAATGAGCCGCCGATGGCGTGGATTGACAAATCACAATGGTATCAATCAAAGACGGAACTACAGGATTTGTAGTGTATTTGACGTAAACTCGACCTGTGCCGCTGGCGCTACAGATATTCGACATCGCATATTCGTAAATATGAGTGCCAAGCGAGAAATCCGAAGTATTCAAAGCGCCTGTGGTGTTTGCGGTGCTGCCTACGAAGTTGGGCGAGCCGGTAGAAATCTTGCTCCATACGACGCTTGTAAAGTTCACAGTATCAAGATAAGAACTTAGATAAATCTGAGTTGTCAAGCCGGAGCAAAGTTGCAGACGGACGTCGGGATAATTCGGCGTATGTCCGCGCACAACAACCGGCAACACAGCCGAGTATGCGCGGCAATTGGGCTTATCGACATTTGCAACGCTTGATATTACAAAGCGATAGTAAACCGTATCGTTTGCCGGCGGAGTATCCGTAACCGGCGGAACAGTCAGTACTGCCGTACCGGTAACTTCCGACATGGATACTGTAGTCCAGGCGGTTGGCGTATTGACGTCGCCGGTGAATGATCTCAGCCAGTAGCCTTTCAGGTTAGTCCCCGAAGGAACAAAAACCTGGTTGTCGTCATACGGATCAACAGTCAGAGTTACAGCACTGCCGGAGCAAATTGTGTCGGTGGCTTTGCCGTTCACATAAGCCGTTATCGGCGGTGCGCAGAGGCGTACTTCGATATCGTCAATTGAAATATCGTTGCCGGCAGTGCCGGTTGCTTTGAGCTGTGCATTTATAAACCTCACTTTGACGTCGCTAACGCCGGCGGGAACGGTAAAGGGGAAAGCATAGTTTACCCAAGTTGCCGCGTTTTGTTTGAGGATTTCTCCGGTATTGAATACACCCAGTCGATTGCCCGACATGTCTTCAATAATAAATTCTACGATAGGAACAACGTAACCTGAGGGAGTCCAGCTTGTCGGATTGATATTCATCAGCCAGGCCGAAAATATGAGATCGGTACCTTCGCACAGTCCGGTCATATCAAATTCGTAGTATTGTCCTGCTGCTTGTGTCGCATCGAAGTTCAGGAAATATCCCTTTGTATTGTCCGTTGGCGAGGTATGGTCGTCGAGCGGAGAGAAAAACCAGGCGGCTACGCCGGGACTACCAAGGTTTCGTCCTTTCAGCAAAGCATAATGTCCGGCTGCCGGCAAAATAGTATTAAAGTTAGTCGTCGACTGATAAGTGTATGTGGTCGTGCCCACAGATTGCCATCCGGGATCGGGTGCTCGGTCGCCGGAGCCGTAACTATCGAAATCT
>JAITGD010000061.1 GCA_031280885.1 Prevotellaceae bacterium
GCGACTTTATCTCGCCGGCTATTTATAAAAAGGATAATATTACTGTTGCAGTGTCGTCGAACGGACTGGACGTGAAACGGGCGATAGAAACGAGAGATAGAATTATGAATTATGAATTATGAATTATGAATTATGAATTATGAATTATGAATTATGAATTATGAATTATGAATTATGAATTATGAATTATGAATTATGAATTGCCTGACGGACGTGGGAGAATTGAGAGAGGGTTGTCCAAAAGTCCAAAAGTCCAAAAGTCCAAAAGTCCAAAAGTCTAAAAGTCTAAAAGTCTAAAAGTCTAAAAGTCTAAAAGTCTAAAAGTCCAAAAGTCCAAAAGTCCAAAAGTCTAAAAAAATGATAAACTGTAAATTAATCAACAATTCGCGTTACAATCTGGAAGAGCGCGAGTTTGCGGCGAAAGATGTTCTGATAGACGAGGACACTCCGCATGTCCTGCTCAACACGTGCAATCGGGTTGAATTATATTGGGGCGAGGGAGAAGTATCTGCCGACGTCATCCGTCATCTTTACCGTGTGGCTTCGGGACTTGAATCGTCGCTCGTCGGAGAGCGGGCAATACAGGGACAAATCAAGACGGCCTACGCCGCAGCTCAGGGGAGATACCGCATGTCGGCCACGCTGAACCGTTTATTTCAGTCGGCCATGCACACGGGCAAACGAATCAGAAACGAAACCCGAATATCCGAAGGCGCAGTTTCGCACAGTCAAATAACGGTCGATTTACTGCGCGCCGAGAATATCGATTTGAAGGAAAAAGTCGTCAGTATCATCGGAGTAAACAAGCTGACGGAGGATATTATGAAATATCTGGTTTCGCATGGAGCGGCAAATATTTTTCTGTCTAATCGCAGTATAGACAAGGCTAAAGCGATGGCGGCGAAGTACGGCGGAAAGACAATCGGCCTTGCGCACAAGCGCCGGATGCTTTCTTCGACCGATGTGCTGATTTGCGCAAGCTCGGCTCCGCACACCTTAATTGAGGTCGATGATTTGGAAGTCAAGAGAAAAATTCTGATTTTTGATCTTGCATTTCCACGCGACGTCGATAAGAGCGTCCGCCGTATTGAGACGGTTAAATTATTTGATCTTGACGACGTCGAGAGTTTTGCTCGGACTAATTTATCGCTGCGCGCCAAGGAAATATCCAAAGCCGAAAGCATAATAGAGGAAGAGATTGCGAAATTTTACAGCTGGTATAGTCTCGCGCAATGAGAGATATTTTAAGATAGCAAAAGTCATGAATAGAATTAATTCGGAAAGCGCTTATCGGGAGGCGCTTAAATACATTCCCGGAGGAGTTAACAGTCCCGTGCGCTCGTTGCGAAGCGTAGGCGAGCAGCCAATCTTTATACGTGAGGCAAAGGGAGTTGTGCTGACGGACGTTGATAATAACCGTCTGACGGATTTTTGTCTCTCGTGGGGAGTTTTTATACTCGGACATAATCATCCGAAGGTCAATGAAGCAGTGATAGCTGCCGTTTCGCGAGGCACAAGTTATGGAATCCCTTCGCTTCAGGAAACGGAGTTGGCAAAGCTGGTCAATGCGCACATTCCGAGCATGGAACGGGTGCGTTTTGTCAATTCCGGCACGGAGGCGGTGATGTCAGCCGTTCGCCTTGCGAGGGGCTATACCGGACGGGACGTTCTGGTGAAATTCGACGGATGTTATCACGGACACGCTGATCATCTGCTTGTTTCGGCAGGATCGGGACTTGCCACGATTAATGGAGGTCGGCAATCCTCGTCATCGGGCGTGCCGGAGAGTTTTATCTCATGCACAGTGAGTTTGCCTTTCAACAGCCGCTCGGCTGTCGAGCAGGTTTTCAAAGAAATCGGTGGCGATATAGCCGCAGTCATTGTCGAGCCAACGCCTGCAAACATGGGAGTTGTGCTTCCGTGCGATGGTTTTCTGGAATATCTGCGCGAAGTAACAGAGCGGCACGGTTCTTTGCTGATTTTCGACGAGGTGATAAGCGGTTTTCGCCTTTCGCTCGGCGGCGCACAGCAACTATTTGGCGTCTCGCCCGATCTTACAACGATTGGCAAGATTGTCGGCGGCGGATTTCCTGCGGCAGCTTTCGGCGGACGGGCGGATATTATGAATCTTTTAGCGCCGGACGGGCCGGTTTATCAGGCTGGTACACTGTCGGGCAATCCTGTTGCGATGAGCGCCGGAATCGAAACATTGAATATTCTTTCATCCGAAGGATTTTATTCCGCATTAAACAGCAAAGCCTCAGCCTTTATCGAAGAATTGAAACAAAATATCGCAGGAAAAGATATAGTATTAAACTCTGTCGGAAGTATGTTTACCTTGTTTTTTTCATCGCAGGAAGTCGATTCTTTCGAGGCCGCCAAAAGCTGCGATCTTCAGAGATTTGGCCTTTTTTTCAGACATCTGCTCAGAAAAGGTTTTTATATTTCTCCTTCGCAGTTTGAGGCTAATTTTATCTCTGCCGCTCACAGCGAAAAAGAACTGGAACGCTTTGTGAAAGAAGTGAAAAACGCTGTCAATTAAGAGTTTAAAAAGTGGGTTTGATCATAAATCGCCACGGTTTATTTTTCCATTCGCCGGCGTAGTTTATTCCTACTCGGTGTGTGCGGATTACTTTTTCGGGCGCTGGTGCGGCTCCGTCTTCGATCCACAGGCGATTTGAGAGGGTTAAATCTTCGCCATAGAAGCTGTTATCGATATTTAGCAGGCGGGTAATTCGTCCCGGTCCGCTGACCACGTCGAGGCCTCGAATCAACACTGCTTGAGGCTCGTCTTCTTGGCCTGTTACTACGTTGAACATGTAATGAGTGCCGTAAATAAAATAAATGTATGAAACTCCTCCGGGCAAAAACATTGCTTCTGTGCGAGTTGTGCGTCCAACTCGGGCGTGGCAAGCCTTATCTTCGGCGCCTCGATAGGCTTCGGTATCGACTATTTTGCAACGTTGAATGTTTGATCCGTCGGATCTAACAAGATATTTTCCAAGTAAATCGGGGGCAACGATAAGAACGTCGCGACGGAAAAAATCATAACCTAAAATTTTATCCCGCACTGTACTTTGTTCCATTACATTTTTATTATATAAAGTTTATTTATAGTACTTTATATCTCTAACTGTTACGGTATATGGAGCCTCGTTCATCATGCTTATTTGCTCGACCCAGTTTCCGGTTTCGTCGTAGATATAATGATACTTATATGTTGCAATAATCTCGTTATTTTCAAGATTATAAATCACAAATTCTGCCTCGTTACCATGCTCGTCGTATCGGCAAGTCGATTTTTGATACGGAGTTTTACTGCTGTCATAATTTGTAAGTTCCGTCATGCGTCCTTTTTCGTCATACACTTTCACATCTCGTTTAAGCAGTTCTCCTTTTGATGTTTTCAGCCATTCGTCGGTACGATTTCCATCCTTGTCGAGTATAGCGTGGATTTCGAGCGTATCGGCGTCAGCATCAGCCGATAGCACTATGCTTTTGACCGTTTGGTCGAAATATTCCGACTGTATTGTTTCTTCCATTTTATCGTCCATATCGTAAAAAACACGCTCGATTTCCCGATTTTTATTGTCGTATAAAAAAGTTTCGCGGCAATACAGACTATCGAAATTGAACCCTCGCTTTACCGAGAGATTTCCTTCCGCATCATATTCGTAAGTTTCTCTTACCGATAAATTTATTCCCGCAGAATCTAAAACCTCTACAAGAGTTTTTCGTCCCTTGTTGTCGAAATAAATTCGTGTTTCATACGACATTAGAAAAGTTTGATCGCCGCTGTCGAAGAACCAGGTTTCACTTTCGGTTCTTTTATCTTTTGACAATTGCCCTTCCGACGATTCGGCAAAGGTATAATAACTTTCGATTATGTAACTGACATTGCCTTTGAGATTCAGCTTTTCGCAGTCGGTTTTCGCTGTGCGTCTGCACGATACAAGCGCAAGGCATGCTGTGATTATGAAAATGAATTTTCTCATATATAAATCATTATTTAAAGTTCAATTATTTCCCGAAAATAGTTCACGGACAAGCTCCGAGACCTTGCTTACGAATCGCACATCGATATTTGTTTTCTTAAGTTCCGGCGTTCTTCGGTTGTATTTCGATATAAATATCTTTTTAAAACCAAGTTTTTCGGCTTCCGACACGCGAATATCGATACGGTTTACCGGACGAATTTCTCCCGAAAGTCCCACCTCGCCGGCAAAGCACCATTCTTGCCGGATTGCGGTGTCGAGATTCGACGAAAGAATGGCGGCCATAACAGCCAGGTCGGTAGCCGGATCGCTTACTTTTATTCCTCCTGCGATATTCAGAAAAACATCTTTTGATGCAAGTTTAAATCCCGCACGTTTTTCAAGCACAGCCAGAAGCATGTTCAGACGTCGCGCGTCGAAGCCCGTTGCCGAGCGTTGAGGCGTGCCGTAAGCGGCGGTGCTTACTAAGGCCTGAGTTTCTATCAAAAAAGAACGTGCTCCGTCGATCATCACCGCCACCGAAACTCCGCTCAGCTCTTCGTCTCGTTTGGTAATCAGCACTTCCGAAGGATTGCTGACTTCGCGCAAACCGGAACCGGTCATCTCGAAAATGCCGATTTCCGAAGTAGAGCCGAAGCGATTCTTTATCGAGCGCAGCAGACGATAAACATAATGATTGTCGCCCTCGAACTGTAGCACCACATCTACAATATGTTCCAGCACTTTTGGTCCGGCAATGGCGCCGTCTTTGGTGATATGTCCGATGAGAAATACCGGCGTGTTGCTTTCTTTGGCGTAGCGCATCAGCAGAGCGGCGCACTCGCGGATTTGAGATACGCTTCCGGGCGAAGATTCAATCCTGTCGGTATAAATGGTTTGTATCGAATCGATGACTATGAAATCAGGACGGTTTTCGTCGGCATGAGTCAGGATATTTTCGAGCGAAGTTTCTGCAAGAACCAGACAGTTTGCACTTTCGCCTCCTCCAAGTCTGTCGGCACGGAGTTTTATCTGACTTAAACTTTCTTCGCCCGACACGTAGAGCGTTTTCAATTGAGCCTGATTCAGCGCTATTTGCAGGCTCAGAGTCGATTTGCCAATACCCGGTTCTCCGCCCACAAGAGCAATAGATCCCGGAACTAAACCTCCTCCCAGCAAGCGGTTCATTTCGCCGTTGTTAAGTTCGATTCTGTTGTATTCGAGCGGACTGATATCCTTCACCGCTTCGGGCTTTGCACGTCCGCGATCGAGGGATTTTACTGCTGTTCCTGACGAAGATTTGCTTACAAGTTCTTCGACAAAAGCGTTCCATTCGCCGCAGGAGGGGCAATTACCAAGCCACTTTGGTGATTCGTAACCACAGTTTTGGCAAAAATATGCTTTTTTTATCTTCGACATCTAACATTTTTTTGTCAGCCTGCAAAGTTGCACATTTTTTCTCAATATGACTTTTTAAGATTCAGGATTGCAAGAACCAAGAATCAAGACGCTACGCAGTCTGGCTTGATAATGATTAATCATTAATCATTAATTTGATTTCGCCGGGAGGAAACACGGGAAACATGTGTTCGCGCATCCATTTGTTGGCTTCGACGGGAGTCATTTTCCAGCCCGAACTGCAGGTCGAAACTATTTCGATGAACGAGGTTCCGCGTTTCAATTCTTGACTTTTAAACGCCTTAGCTATAGCTCGTTTGGTTTTGCGCACCGCCGCCGGAGTATCCACCGAATGGCGGGCGGCGTAAATCACTCCGGGAAACAGGGCGACGATTTCGGTAACTCTCATCGGGAAACCGGTTTCCGGCGCCGAGCGTCCTTCGGGGCTTGTGGATGTTTTCATTCCTTCGAGTGTGGTGGGCGCCATTTGCCCGCCCGTCATACCGTAAATAGCATTGTTTACGAAAATTACGGTGATGTTTTCGCCGCGATTGCAGGTGTGCATTATTTCGCCCATGCCAATCGAAGCCAAATCGCCGTCGCCCTGATACACAAACACATACTTGTCAGGGTACAGACGTTTGGTCGCTGTGGCTAAAGCCGGAGCGCGTCCGTGAGCGGCTTGTTGCCAATCGATGTCGATATAGTCGTAAGCCATTACAGCACAGCCAACTGGCGAGATTCCTATGGTTCGCTCGCCGATATTCATTTCGTCGATTACTTCGGCCACGATTTTGTGTATAGTCCCGTGGCTGCACCCCGGGCAATAGTGCATTACCTTGTCGGTGAGCAGTTTGCTCCTTGCATATACTTTATTTTCGGGTCGAGCTATTTCAATTACGTTTTCCATTTCGTATGTGTTTCATTAATAAATCATTCTAATTCCGGGCAATTCGGTGAAAGTCTCTTCGGTTTTTCCGTTCGACAGGTCTTCGAGCGCCGTCGTTACTTCTTCGGGCGAGGGCAACATTCCGCCCATTCGTCCGTAGAAATGCACCGGAGTTCGTTCGGCCACAGCTAAGCGAACATCTTCAAGCATTTGACCTGCACTCATTTCCACCGTAAGTATTCCTTTGACTTTTTCGGCGACCTCGCGGACGGCACGATATGGATACGGATACAGAGTGATGGGTCGTAACAGGCCTACTTTCAGCCCTTTTTCCCGAGCAAGTTCCATTGATTTCTGACTTACCCGAGCCGACAATCCGTAGGCAATGATCACATATTCAGCATCGTCGCACATCAGCGCTTCGTATCGCACTTCGTCGGCTTCGATTTCTCTGTATTTTCTTTGCAGTTTGAAGTTGAATTGTTC
>JAITGD010000134.1 GCA_031280885.1 Prevotellaceae bacterium
ATTTTCCGGTTTTTTCGGTGATATTTATAGTTTTCACGCCTTTAGCTCCACGTTTGGTGATACGGTAATCGTCCAAATCGGAACGTTTTCCGAAGCCATTTTCCGACACCACCATTATATGTGTGTTATTATCAGCGCAAATCATACCAACGATTTCGTCGCTTTCTTCGATGCTCATCCCGCGCACACCTGCTCCGGTACGTCCTATGGGACGCACGTCTGATTCATTGAATCTCACTGCTTTACCTTCTCTGGCGGCCATGATTATTTCGCTTGTGCCATTGGTGAGACAGGCTTCGAGCAATTCGTCGTCTTCGCGTATCGTGATGGCGTTCACACCTTTGATTCGTGGATGAGAATATTCGGCCAAACGGGTTTTCTTGATGGTGGCTCGCTTGGTACACAGCACTATATAATTATTGTTTATATACTCTTCGTCGTTTAGATTTCCGACATTCAGATAAGCCATCACCTTATCGCCTGGTTCTATATTGATTACGTTTTGTATAGCTCGTCCTTTGGATGCTTTTGCACCTTCGGGAACGTCGTAAACTTTCAGCCAGAAGCATCGACCTTTCTGTGTGAAAAACAGCATAGTACTGTGCATATTGGCCACATATATATGTTCGATAAAATCCTCGTCGCGTGTGGTGCTGCCTTTGGATCCGGTGCCTCCGCGACTTTGTAAACGATACTCCGTCAAAGGAGTACGCTTGATATATCCCATGTGCGATATAGTGATCACCACATTTTCGTCGGCATAGAAATCCTCCGGGTTAAACTCCTCTGCTGTAGGCATTATGCCTGTTTTACGCTCGTCGCCGAAGCGTGTTTTTACGTCAATAAGCTCATCCTTGATTATCTGCATTTGCTTAGCTTCGTCGGCAAGTATTCCCTTCAATTCTTCAATCAGTTTCATCAATTCGGCATGTTCGTTGCGTATTTTATCTCGTTCAAGACCTGTCAATTGACGTAATCGCATTTCGATAATTGCCGAAGCTTGGATTTCGCTCAATCCGAATTTTTCCATCAATCCGCTACGAGCCTCGTCGGGCGTTTTGGACGCACGTATCAGAGCGATAACTTCGTCCAAATGATCTAAGGCAATCAGCAATCCTTCAAGAATATGCACTCGTTTTTCGGCTTGCGCCAACTCGAAACGTGTACGCCGTATGATTACTTCATGTCTATGACGCACGAAATATTTGATAAGTTGCTTGAGATTAAGCTGTCGCGGACGCCCATCAACCAAAGCTATATTATTTATTGCAAAGCTCGATTGAAGTTGAGTGTATTTAAACAAATTGTTAAGCACCACGTTAGCAACAGCGTCGAGCTTCACCTTGACGATGATTCTCATGCCCTGCCGGTCGCTTTCGTCGTTAACGTATGCAATTCCTTCGACTTTCTTTTCGGACGCCAGGTCGCCAATGCTTTCCAAAAGCACTTTTTTATTTACCTGATACGGAATTTCGCTTATCACGATTGTTTCACGACCGTTTGGAGCGACTTCGATATCGGTTTTAGCGCGGACAATCACCTTACCTCTACCCGTTTCGTAGGCCTCGCGTATGCCCTGTATTCCATATATTGTGGCTCCGGTTGGAAAATCGGGACCTTTTATATGGTGCATCAACTCTTCTGTACTAATCTCGTTATTATCTATATACGCACAGATTGCATCAACTACTTCGCGCAAATTATGTGGAGGCATATTAGTCGCCATTCCCACGGCTATCCCTGAGGTTCCGTTGATTAGCAGCATCGGCACCTTTGCCGGCAACACTGTGGGTTCTTCCAGAGAATCGTCGAAATTAAGCTGAAAATTCACCGTATTTTTGTCGATATCTTCCAGCATTTCTTCGGCAATTTTTCTAAGTCGAGCCTCGGTGTAACGCATTGCTGCTGGCGTATCTCCATCAAGCGAACCAAAGTTTCCCTGACCATCGACCAGCATGTAACGCATACTCCAAGGCTGAGCCAGACGAACCATTGCGTCATAAACCGAACTATCGCCGTGAGGATGGTATTTACCAAGCACTTCGCCCACTATACGCGCCGATTTTTTATAAGGTTTACCCGAAGTCAAGCCCAAATCCGACATTCCGAACAACACCCTTCTATGCACGGGTTTCAAGCCGTCGCGCACGTCGGGCAAGGCGCGTGAAACAATTACCGACATCGAATAATCGATATAAGCAGTTTTCATTTCCTCTTCGATATTGATTCTAATAATCCTCGAATCGGTGTCGTTAGGCTCTACAATCTCGTTGTTTTCTTCCATTTTTTATCGTTTATATCCAAATAATATCCTTTTTATCAGGATATTAAGTTCACGCATCGCGCTATTTACAAGCCGCTAAATTAATAAAAATTTCGTAATCTGATTCTATCTGCCTCAAAAAATATTTCCAGCACTCAGGCAGAGCAGAGCGTATTTTCGCTATTTCGATTTCGCAAAGTTACAGTATATCAGTGCTTAAATGCGGCTTCAAGCTCCTTGAATGTGATACTTTGCTGCGGATCGAAATCAGCAGAGGCCATGTAACGATTTAAAGAAAACCTCAATTGACGTGAAACATGATTATCGATATTTAGATCGGAACTGCAAAACAGTAATTTTCCTGTTCCGATTTTTGCTTCGAATATCAAACCCAAATTACGGTTTTTATAAAAATTGTCAATCATTCTAACAATTGGAGTAATGTTTTGCAATGAATCAAGAATAAGTGTAGTTGAATTTTTACAAATGTCGCGCCATTGCCAATTGGAATGACTTTCAGTCGGAAAATCCTTTAATGCAGGATGATTGGGGTCGCATAAAATTCCCATCGTGCCTGCTTGATCAGGAAAATGAACAGGACTCCAAAATACTTGTACAAATTTTCCTTCAAGTCCATTAATCGCTTTTTTATCAGGATTAAGCAATACATTTTTTCCGTTTTCCAAAGCCGATTTGGCTTCGTCAAAATTGCGAGTATATAATATCTTTTCTTCGTGAATATCAATATTTTGTGGATATACCCAAATTTCCCATGAATTGCTGTGTTGAGTATTTTCAAGTAAAATGTTTAATTTCAGCTTTTCGGCTTTTTCTATTGATGATAAATTTACTGAAATTGTTCCTGCTTGAAAATTATTTCCTGTAATTATGTTGGTTTTTGAAAATTTTCCTTCTGCAATTGTTCTGCCGTCATAACCAGCAAGTTTCCATAAGAGAACAATTCCATGCAATTCAGAGTTACTGAAATTTGCTATTTCAACTTTTGCTTCGAATGTCTCCGTATTACTGTAAACTGCTTTATCAAAGCGCACTAATGGAACTACCGAAGAACAAAAATTACGAAATTTTTCAGGAGAAATCAATCCTTTGCTTTCCCAGAAAGCGTCGAGCAGACCAACTAAAGCCGTTCCCTGTCCCGGGAAATCGTGAAGATCAAGCAATTGAAATCCACTAAGATTAGGAGTTTTTAAAGCGCGTTCTATTTCTTCTTTATATAAAATAGCTGCCAATTTTCCGCTCGCGTTCAGATAAGCATCTGCCTCATTCAGACGGCCTTTCTTTGTGAGGTCATTTTTTACTGAAATAAAATTCAATGGAATTAAATTTCCTGTATATTTATCTATCTCTTTTAGATTTGGATATACGCTGTATTGTCCGATTTCGTGCGTGATTACAGGAACTTTCACACTGTCGATAGCAGCACTGTAATCATTCACAAAATTAGCCGGATAAGAGTCAAAAACACCCTGTCCGCGTATCCATCCTTTTTTAGTCCATTGCGAAACCCAAAAATCATCGTGAGTTTCAGGCCAAATTCCGTGATTTTTTTCAAAAGTAAATGTAGTTGTAGTATAAAGTCTGCGAGAATCTTTGTCTTTAAGGCTCAATATCAAGCTATCCAATACATAAAAATCACCCTGTAATTCGTTTCCCAAACTAAAAAAACAAAATGAGGGATGATTTCCGTAGGTTTTTATTATACGTTCGGCTTCTTTAAATAAAAAATTTACAGTTTTTTTATCTTCTCCTACTGTTAAAACCCAAAGAGGCAGTTCTATCTGAAGATAAATTCCAGCTTCATCGGCTGCTTCGAAGGCCGCTTTTGGAGGACACCACGAGTGAAATCGAAGATGGTTTAAGCCATACTCTTTTGCTGTGTCGAAAATTTTTCTCCATGATACTTTATCCGCAGGAGGATAACCTTTTAATGGAAAAATGCAACACTCCAGAGTTCCGCGCAAAAAAATTCTTCTATTATTTATATGTAATAACGAATTTTTGGAATGAATTTTTCTGATTCCGAAAGTTTCCTTTCTTATATCTTGAAAATTTTTTGTTCTTAATTCTACTTCAAGTTCATATAAATCAGGATTAAACTCATCCCATAACTTTGGATTTTCAAGAGGATAGTAAAATTTTATTTTATTACCGGTTAATTTTGTTTTTTTTTCAGGTAAAATTTGACCGTTTTTTTCTTTTACTTTGAAAATTATATCTCCTTCTTCATTCTCGACATTTCCGGCTATATCTAATTCTATTTTAATGCGCAAGGAATCTATTTCCGGCTCGATACGAATGTTTTCCACATATATTTTGTCGCTTGCTTTTAGAAAAATTTTTCCAATTATCCCATTCCACATTGTTTGCGTTTCATTTGTGTAGGCGTGCGCCATATTTCGGATGGAAATATCATGCTTTTTGCGATTATCTATTCTGATTGTCAGACTATGTTCTCCTTTATTAAGCAAGCCTGTCAAATTAAATTCATGCGGACTTACAAGACTTTCATTTTCTTCATCAAGTTTTTTCCCATCTATCCATACGCTTGAATTCCAAATCACTCTTTCAAGATTTAAAGTGATATGTTTATTTTTCCAATCGCAAGGAACAGTTATTTTTCGCGAATACCATGCAATTCCAACATAATCGAATTTTCTTTTCAGATTAAGAAATATTTCTTTATCCATCGAAGGTTCAAGCGTACATGGATTTCCATAACCGCCATCACAAAGAGTTCCAGGCAAAGTAATTTCGTCAGTAAAAATTTTATTGAACCATTCTTCTTCAATGCCTTTATCAAGACTGTCAAGAGCAATTTTCCATATTCCTGATAAATCAATTTGATTATCCGAATTAGAACATGAAAAAACAAATGGCGTCAAAATCAGCAAAATAACTATAAACTTTCTACGTATCATGTTTTTTGAATTTATTTAAAATTATATTTATTAATATTTATCTTCAATTAAGAAACTTCCAATCGGTTTTAATCTTTATATTTTTGTCTTTCACGCGAATTATCAATGGATAACAAAGATTTAAAATCTGTGCTTTGTCGATGGCAGTGTTTCGTGGTGGAATACCCGGAGCTTCTCCAATAAATATTTCAAAATTTGACGATTTTAATGGCTGTATTTTTATTCTTGTCCCATCGGAAAACAAGAGATTTATGAATTTTTTTGCATTGATTTTCTGCACATTTGAAATGCGTTTATAGACCGGAGCATCGTCAAGAAATGTTTTTTCGGTACTGTATGAAAAATCAGGTTTTTCGTTAAAAATTAACACATAATCGTATTGATGCAAGTCTTTTGATGATGCTGTAAAAAAATCAGTTAATAAATTTTTTGCAAAGTTTAGACTTCGTTTCATATATACTCCATGATATGCTTCGGCCGATTCACATTCCACAAAAGCTCCGTCGGCATAAGTTTTAAAAGACAGTAATTTACCTTCGGTTTCGCACTGATCTTTTGCATCAACTGTTAATGTGCTGTGCGAAAGTGTTTTTCTATACCACTGTTTATAGTCGAGAAGTCCATAAGCAGGTGTTCCCATATCTGTAACAAGCTCTTTTTTACCATTATGAACGGTGATTGACAATTTATCAGGATGCCCGTGACCGCCGCCATGAATACCATATTTTAATACAGCTGTTTTTTCTCCGGAACGAAGTACTGCAACTCCAATATTTTCAAAACATACCGAAGGTATTGCATGTATTTTTGATGCGGGTTTTATATTTTCATCATTTAGCAAAGATTCGACAAAATTTCTTTCCGTATGTCTGTAAGTCTGTTCAAGTATATTAAAAAAAAACGGATCTTTACTGTACCTCATGTATGCAATTTCGTATAATCCAGCTTGTTCAGTGAGTGATTCGCCATACCATCCGTCATTATGTGCCGGGAAAAATAAATTAGAATAAACGCCAAGTGCAGGTGAAGCAAACATACTGTAAAGTTTTTTATCGAAAAGATTTATATTACGACAGCGAAGAGCATCGGCAGATAAAAGCATGGCTCTCAGTGGATAATAATGATATATCGGAGAGCCTTCATTCCACCATCCATCGTTTTTGACATATTGTTTCATTAAATTATAGTATCCGCATCTCGGATCATTCAATGCGATATCTATAATACTGTCATTTTGAAGGGCTACACCCAAAGCAATCAATCCGCTGTTGTGCCAGACTTGCCAATTATTGCTACCTTTACGATTTAGAAGCATTTGCGCACATATTTTAAGGTACCCGTTTTCTATTTTTTTGACTTGATTTTCTGTCATTACCTGTTTTGCAATGAAATATGCTCTTGCCGACTCACTTGCCCAGACTGCTTCATCCAAACTTTGGCCAAACATTCGTCCTCCCCAGGCCGCATTTGCAATACGGTTGGTATTATGCTCCATATATGTCGGATACTTAGATGAATAGTCCAACATCATGTCCCTGATGTAAGCGGCATACAAAGTATCTTTTGTGATAAGATAAAGATACATCGATGCGGTCAAATAATTCAGATTTTCGGCATGAACTCTATTTATCCATGCCCAATCGAAACTATTATTATTTTCCCAAAATTCCTTACAATGACCACAATAATGAGAATATGGAGAGTCCCAATCAAATTCAAAAAAAACATTGTGTTTCGGACAAAAATAATGGTGGAGATGGCCTCCCTCCATCAAAGGAACTCGAAGAGAATGTTTTCGGCGGTCGTTTACTTTTTGTTTCAGACCCTCAATAATTCGCTTTCCAAACTCTGTTTTTGAATTATTTTCAAGGATTTTCAAATCTTCGTTCGTAAAAAAATAATATCCCTTTTGAGCATTGGTAAAGAATGGAATAAATAAAAAAAGTATTATAAATTTTTTCATAATCTAATATATTACTGCAATATTTCCGTCAGGTCTAATTACTTTTACTTCAGGCTTTACATCAGGATTTAGCTCGTCAATGAAAGCGCTGAATTTTTCTCCCGGTTTTAATATAGGTAAAATTAATTCTTTTGCATTTCCTGAAAATGTTTTCCAGACTAATTTATAATTTTTTAAAGAATAACTCGGTAAACTGTTTTTTACAGCTAAAACAATTTCAGCCTCTTCGCCTGAAACTGAATGATTAAGCGATTCAAAATAAACCGGAGATACAAGATTTTTATACACATCAAATGAAGTTTTTTTTCCAAACCATTGATCTGTTAATCCATGTACTCGCTGTTGATAACGGCCCTTGCCCGACTCGCCGAAATGCGTTCGATAATCGTTTAAACTGAAATAAATACATCCAAATATGAAAGCATTTTTAGCCCACATATCATAGTGGTAGGCCATATCGGTGATTCTTCGAGAGTCTCCTCCGGTGTGGGCAGGTTCGCAGAGACCATTTTCAGTTATTAGTAAAGGACGGCCTTTCAATGCTTTATCCTTTATTGTTTTAAGTATTTCCGGGGCTTCTTCATTTCTTTTCCCGTGCCAAGTGCCGACGTAATCGTTCCATGTCGGAATATCGGCCATTAATGATTCGTCCTTATCCAAAGCCTTTGGAATGTTATTTGAAACAACTGTTACAAAGGCATTTGTATTCCATGAACGGGCGTGATCAATCAAAGTTTTATAGTTGTCCTTATTTGTATTTGTAAAAACCTCATTGCTAACTCCCCACGAAAAAATTGAAGGATGATTAAAGTCTCTTTCAATCATTAAATCAATTTGTTTTTTAGCCAATTCCAGCATTTCATAGCTTAGATTTCCAGGCTCTTGCCACCATGGAATTTCCTGCTGAATTAATATTCCTTTTTCATCCGACAGATCTAATATTCGAGAATCCTGTTGCCAATGGAAACGACTTATTACACAATTTAATTCTTTTATCAAATTTATTGCATTGCTCATAATTTCAAATGGTTCAGCCATTCCATATTTTGGATGACTGCCTGGCATATATTCAATACCAGGTAAACGAACTGCTTCGTCGTTAAGATATAATTTTTCATCTTTTATTTCTATTTTTCTAAATCCGAATTGTGTACGATAAGTATCTGTAATATTTTGATTATAAGCTATATTTATTTTTAAGGTGTAGAGTTCCGGTTGGTCAAAATGCCACAATTTTATATTTTCAAAATTAAAAAATGCAGTGAAAATATTATTTTTTGCTTCAAGCTCTAAGGTTTTTGATAAAACGGTTTTATCCGATTTATTTTCAGTACAGATAAAAGTAAAAGTTGCTTTATTTATTTTTTCTTCCCAGGTTTTAATCCGTATTTCTGTCGCAGCCGAAAGTTCTGCAACATTAACATCTGTTTTTACATGAGCATAACGTATTGATGGTCTTTTGGTAATTATTAAATTCACCGGACGAATTATTCCCCCATCGTTATTCCAGTCAAATTTTTTTCTGTATGGAAACGAATAATCGCTAAACTCATTATTTACCGAAATAATAATCTTATTTAAAGAACCATATTGTAAAAATTTTGTGATATCAAAAGAAAAAGGAGTATATCCCGATCCTATATTTTTCCCAATTTCTCGACCATTTATGTAAAGCGTTGAATTTCTGTTGACAGCTTCGAAACAAATTCGTATAGAACTTCCTTTCCATTCTGAAGGAATTTCAATTTCTTTTTGATACCATGCGGTTTTGAAGCATCTTTCCAATCCATCTTCTATGTTCCATGTATGTGGAACAGTAACAGTTCGCGTATCGGTCAAGCCCTTGTGCCACAATTTGTGAGCGAGGCTGTCATCCTCGAGTTTAAATTGCCATTCTCCGTTCAAAGAAAGTTCGATATGCTGCCCTGTTGCAAATATTTTTGCAAACAAAAAAACTATGATAATAAAAATTCGTCGCATACAAACAGTTTTTAATTATTTATTAATTTATAAATTTCGCTTCCGGCAAGTAAAAATGCGCCAACTCCATACACTTCAGAATCATCTGGTTTTACTTTTTTAGGATCTGCGCCTATAGCTTGAACAAAACCTAATTTTCCTTCCTCGTTTACAACAGAACAAAGTGCAGACCAGGCTTTTTCGGTCTTCGACGTATAAATATTTCTATCCAAATACCCCTTGTTTATTCCCCATGCCAAGCCATAAGTAAAGAAAGAGGATGCGCTTGTTTCGGGCATTTTATACTCCTCAATATCTAAAAGTGACGGATGCCAAAAACCCTGAGAATCTTGTAATTCAGCAATTCTTTGCATCATTTCTTTATAAAGGTTTATATAGCGCTGTTTTGAATGGTAATTATCGGGAAGATTTTCTATTATTATTGTCAATGCTGCTATAACCCAGCCGTTTCCACGTCCCCAGAATACTTTCTCGCCGTTTTTCTCACGCATTGTTTTGTAACGAGTATCTCTGAAAAACAGTTTCTCAGATGGACAATATAAAGAATCGTAAGTTACCCAAAATTCTTTATCCATAAAGTCGAAATATTTTTTATCTCCACTGACTTTTCCTACTCTTACAAAGGAGGTTGGAGCCATAAAAAGAGCATCGCACCAACACCATCTCGAATGTGAATCAGCACTTTCGTATTGCAAACTTATATCTTGTGTATTTTTAATAATTTCATCCAAAGACTTTATAGAAAATTCTATCATCTTTTTATCTATATATTTCTCATACAGTATATTATATGTTTGGATTATGCAAATATCATCGGCGAAGAAAATATTTGGTCCGGGTTTCCACTGATTTTTTTTGCCGATTGTATATAAGAAATCCCAATAGAGTTTATCTCCGGAAAGTTCTGCCCATTTTGCAATTCCAAGATAAAGAGTTGCGTTAGTCCATGCCCAATAAGCGTGTGAATTTTTCCATTTCGAGCCTTTATAAACCTGATTTTCAAAGTTTTTTAATTGCCATCCGGCAACTTTTTCCATAATTTGTCCTATTTTTATTGATCGGTGATTTTTTAGTTCTGAATTATCCATAAAATAAGCGATAATTAAATCTGCTACAAGTGCATGTCCTTTTTCGTTGGGATGATTGCTTTGGCTCATGTATTTTTTTATATTTTCGCCGTTTTTTGCTTTTTCCTTGAAAACTGCATAGCTGTCAATCAGGCCAATATTGTGTTTTGCTGCAAGTTTTCGTATAATTTGTGTGTGTTTTTCGAGAATAGAATTGTCATCGATGATATTTTCGGATAAATCTGGCGTTGGAGTTAATAGAATTATATGACAATCTTTCTGTAAAGCATTATATATCATCTTTTCCCATGCTTTTTCCGCTCTTTCAAGTCCAATTTTTCTATCGTTTAAAGCATAGTCTATAAATAATACATCAGGGCGGTGAACCAAAACATCTTTTTTGAAGCGCGAAAGTCCCTGTTCGGCATTTTCTCCTCCCATAGCTGTTGTTATTGTGTTAATTACGGCGTATGGATATACATTTTTTAGAGCTTCAAAAACAAGATGCGGATATGCTTCTGCAGTTCTTACATTCGGAGTGTTAAAGTATGCAGCAGGAACGCTATGTCCATGAAAAACAAGGTTTACAGCTTTATTTTCAGGCCATTTCTTGCGTAAATTTTCTTTGACCCTGTCAAGATAATTTTCTTTATTTTCAATTTGCGCATAAGAAGAAATGCAGCAAAAACAAAAAAATGCAATTATAATCTGTTTCATTTTTTATGGATTTTAATTATACGATTAATCATCTCTGCACTTAATACAATCTCAGGATTGAAGAAATCATTTGATATATAGTTTAATAAGCTGTAATATAATTGCCGTGCAACAGGACTGGTTTTCATTATTCCACGCAGATTTATACTTGTCATCAGTAATTTTCCTTTTCCGATTCGAGCTTCTATGACTAAAGCTATTTTTTGATTGTTGTTCCAATCTGGAATTATTTGTACCACAGGCTTAAACTCGTATGGAGTATGGTCGATCAGAAATGGTTTTGAATTTCTCACCAAATCAAACCATTGCCAGTTTGAATGAAATTCGGTAGGAAAATTTTCCAAGGCTTTATGGGCTGGATTACAAAGTATTCCCAAAGTATTCGGCGGAGTTCCCGACCATACGGCATTCCATGAAATTCCCGAAAATCCTGGTGGAATGTCTGAATTTATAAGAGCTGTATCTGCAATTAAAAACACTTTTCCTCCTTTTTCGAGATATTGTTTTGCTTTTGTGTCCCATTTATCTGTTATCAAGATATTTTCAGAACGAAGTTCAGGTAATTCAGCTGGATATATCCAGATTTTCCATTTATTAAAAATATCTGTTTCTTCAATTGAAAAAATCACATCATAAGAATCGGCTTTTTTGACCTTATTTAAAGGAACCGACAATTCGCCAACCTTAACTATAATTCCAATAGGACAGTCTATTGGAGCAAATAAACCCTCTGCAATTGTTCCCTCTTTATTTTTTACCGTCCAGCATATTCGGGCATTTTTTATTTCGTTTTTTCCAAAATTTACAAACTGTGCGTCTGCAACAAAATTTTCCTTGGAAGTCCATGTCAGTTTATCTGTCCGTAAAAGCAGCATTTGGGGATTTTGAATCCGTCGAAATTCTTCAGCATCAACGTAATTTTTAGGATTATAGAAAACATCCACTACCCCCACCGGCGAAGTTCCCTGTCCGGGAAAATCGTTTAACTGCAAAAGATGATAACCGCCAAAACCAGGCGTTCTGAAATAAGATTCAAATTCTTCTTTCTTTTGAATTACTTGAAATTTTCCGGAAGCAAGATGAAAATCTTCGGCCTGAGAGAGCATATTTTTTTCTCGCAAACCTTCGCGAAAAAGCTCATAATTATATGGTTTTAAAACACCTGTGTATTTCAAAACTTGTTTGAAATCGGGATAAGCGCACCATTGTCCGATTTCGTGAGTAATCATCGGAATATCAAATTTTTTCACATATTCCGCATAATCATATCGAGTATTTAGCGGTTTTGAATTAAATCGGCCTCCTAATCCTTCTTTCCATCGCTGAGGTCTTGCTCCGTAAAACTCGTAAAAATCACTGCCTTCGACTGTAGGATAACCCGACGCCGCCACATATAATTTCCGCGTATCGGTTTTCCACTGTTCGAGCATTTTTTTTAGAAAGGGAACACATCCTTTTCCTACTAATTCGTTTCCTTCGCAAAAGAAAACAAACGAGGGGTGATTTCCGTAAGTATCAAAGATTTTGCGCGCTTCATCAAAGTAAAATTCATTAGTCGCTTCATCATCTCCTACGGTAAAACGCCAATCGGAATTTTCTATTTGCAAATAGAGACCCAATTCGTCGGCAACACAGAAAGCCGCATCCGGCGGACACCAGGAATGAAAACGTATGCAATTGATTCCATAATCTTTATATGTTTTCATAATCCGATACCATTCCTCCTTTTCTGTTGGAGGATAGCCAGTAAGCGGAAATTCGCAGGAATTAACTGCTCCACGAATAAAGGTAATTCGATCATTTATAGTAAACTGCGTACCTTTTGTTGCAAAATCGCGAATACCGAATTTTATTTTTGTTTCGTCTTTGTATAATTTATCATCGCTTGAAAGCGAGACATGTAATTCGTACAAATTAGGATCAAATTCGTCCCAAAGCAGAATACTGTCGCCAAGTTTATATTCAACATACATCTGTGATAATGAATCGGATACTTCGAAATTCACATTTTTGTCTGATAATTCAATAAGATTTTTTTCATCAAAAGTTTTGCATTTTAAATTTAAATTCCCTCGTGCAGGTTTTTTTGTATTATTGACAATTTCTACTACAATTTTCATTTTTTTATCTTTTCGATTTGGATAAATTTGTACGTTTGATATTCGGACTTTGTCAAGAGCTTGAACTTTTATTTCTCCAACTATTCCGTTCCAATTAGTTTGAGTTTCAGCGCTTAATGCGTGAGTATATGCAAGATTGTATATTTGTCCGTTATCGACACGAAAGCGAATTGTATTTTTCTTTCCGAAAATCACATAAGGCGTAATATCATATATATGAGGCGTAGAAAGGCTTTCTCTTCGTCCGGCGGCCTGTCCGTTTACCCAGGTTTTGGTTTCCCAATGTGCTCGTTCAAGAAAAATAAAAATATCTTTTCCTTTCCATTCATCCGGAATAAAAATATTATTTTTTTCGTACCATGCAGCTCCAGAATATTCAAATACTCGCGAAAGTCGTATAGAAGTCATATCCTGAGTCTTATATCCTTTTCCTGCCTGATCTGTCGAACCCGGAAGGATTATAGTTTCCGGCAATTTTTGAATAAAATCGCTTCCCTTTACCGGTATGCTAACGTTCATAGGATCCAATTTAAACTGCCAAATACCAGCTAATGAGAGAGATTCTTTTTCTCTTTTGCCTTTTTGAACGGGAAATTGCGCGTTTACAAAAGAAATTGCAAAAAAGAAAATCAATAGAAGAGATAATTTTTTTATTTTCATTGAATTGTGTTTTTAAAATTTTCCAACAAAGGTAACTACTGCCCTTTCGGGGACAAGATATTCTGAATTAGGATTGTAAACATCCACCGGTTTCAGATTGTAACCCTCCGTATCGGAAGTAATATACGGGATGAGTGATTTTATATCTGCATTTTTGATTTTAAAATTAATTTTTTGTTTCTGCGTCGAATAATTAACGGCAACAATCACTAAAGTTTTTTCCTGTTCATTTATGTATGATGAAATCATTAATCCCTCAGGATCATTTACATCACGGTCGGCGCAGGTTACGTCCACTCTCTTTGCTCCCGGACGGACAAAACGACTGAAATTACCCACAGTCCACATCAATTTACTGTCTGATATTTCACCGTCGGTCAGATTCTGGTTGGGCCTAACGTACACTAAACCATCTTTATAATTGCTATTTGTCATCCCCAGCCACCATTGCCATGCAGCAGCATTTGCAATGCACAAATCATAATGAATGATTCGAGCAACATAAAGCGCGGTCTTCATTCCGAGATCTTTACCTCCTCCACCACCGATTTCTTTGTCGTTGCTCATGATGCAAACTTCTGTTTGCCAGTAATCCAAGCCGTAATCATTGAGTTTATTTCTAAGCGCCAAACGTTTTGCGTATATATCCTCCTTAGTTGCAGTCCAATAGCTATGTGCAACCATCATTTTCGGCAAATGCTCTAAATTGCCAACATACTCTGTTGATGAAGGTTTGAAGAAGCGTTCTATCTGATTGTCTCGTCCGTTCAATTTATTTTTTGTATATAGAAAATCAATTTGTCCCGATTCGCTTATCAATATTTTAGTTTTCAATCCTTTTGCAGATATTTTTTCATCAATAAGGCGGACTGTTTTTGCAATTTCGCTCATCAAAGCTGGAGTTCCTTCTTGTGTAGTATTTCCTCCCCAATTCCATTCCGGTTCGTTGAATGGCGAAAGATACTGAAATTTAATCCCTTCCCGTTTTTCGATTTCGTCAACAACAGTAACTAAAAAATCGGCAAAATCATCAAATTTGTCATCTTTTATATTAAAACTTCCGTCTTCGGGTCTAAATTTGTTATTTGCTAATCCGTTTAAAGTCATGTGAATTGGAGGGCTTATCGAAAAGGCGAGAAACTGTTCGACCCCTCTTTGCCTTGCTGCTTTCAGGAACCATCGTTGTCCTTGATGTCGAGTCCAATCGTATGTTCCATCAGGCGATTGGAATGATTCGGCGCGTCGGGTAATATTTGGAATATAACTATTTTCGCCCTGTTCGGCGCTTCCTGCTCCGATATTGAATCTCCACAGCGAAAGTCCGATTCCGCGTGGTTGTCCATCTGCTTGATTTTCCATGCTGAAAAGCCAGTCGGCCATTCGATTTCGTTTTTCGTCGGGAAAATTTCCAAAGAATTGAGCCGTCCAGCAATCTGATGCTCCAAAATTTCGGATTGTTTGATATGTCCTCGACAAATCAATTACATACAAGTTTGATTTTGCTGTTTCAGTTGAGTTTTCGTCAAAATTTTTATTCGACGATATGCAGGAAAAAAATACTATACAAAAAAATATTTTCATACTATGGTTTTTGTATGATTCTCAGACGATAAGTTATCAAATCGTATGTTGCATAATAATTTTTATTTGCAGGCAGGGAAATTCCATAGTTGGCTCCGTTTGAACTCGCTCCTACGGGTTTAATTGCCGACACTAAATCTCCGTAAGAATCTTTTATATTGGCTCTTGCGGCAGGCAGGCGGAACCAGCCGGTGTTGCCAACCATAGCTGTTTTTGGCGCGGTAAAACTGATATTCGCTCCTCCGACAGTTGTAAATTCGCCGCTGTAAATATATGGATGCTGAGTTTCGCGTGTCAATTTTGTATTTCCGTCTATTTCAGCCCATCCGGAGGTTCCAACTACAGCTCCGCCGGAAATTATCGCAAGATAATCGTATGGAGCCGCAACAGAATAATTCGGAAATAAAGCGGCGTTTGAAAAATCGGAATTTATCGGCGTCAAAGGAACGGCGCTGACGGTTCGTGCCGTCATATCCACAGTAACAGTGTAATATCCGGCCTGTGATACGGGCAGTTTGAAATCGGCTTCAGCAAGATTGGCGGTCAATTTGTCGTCGCTTCCGGTTTTGTGTCCGATTACATTCTGACCATCCAGAGTGTAATTTATTGTTCTGCTTGAAGTTCCAAAAGGACGATCGTTACCCATAAAGGCTATGAATCGGATATTTTCGTCGGCCTCGTTTCTGTAATAATAATCCAAAGTAAAAAGATTGTTTCCGGTTTTTCTCATATCGACCAAAGTTCCAAGCCCCCAGGCACTTGCCGCAGCATAAGAGTCGTAGCCTTGATTTATACGCTCGTCGTCATTTTTTGCGTCCGAAAGGTAAAGTCTGTCCATCATGCCTACGGTGAGATTTCCTCCAAGAATCGATTGATTACCTGTTTGATCGGTAGCTTTTATTAAAAATTGATATTCGCCGGCGATTCCTCCGGGCAGTTCAAGATTGTGGTCGATAGCAAGCTGCGTTTTTTCTGCCTCATTTGCGGGAATTGCAGTGTGTTCCGATTCAAAGTATGTTCCGTCGCTCGTCTCGCCCCATACTTTCAGATATACGCTCACAAGCTCTTCATCTTCAGTAATAAGAGCCTGAACACTCAGAGGAATTGGAGCGGGATTCAATCCGTAGAAACGGTTCACGGTGGGCGAACTGATTACAATTACCGGAGGGAGAAGGTCGGGATTGTATCCTTCTATCTGATTTACAGCAGATAAGTCGTTTACTTCGGCTTTTGCTTTCAACAGTCCTCCGATACTGTTTTTGACCACAAGATTCATTTCGTGTTCGGTGCGGTTTGCATCTTTTGAAACCATAAAAGTGTCTCTCAGAGCGAATTGTGTTCCATTTGCTGAGTAAGTTTTATTTATCATCCATTCGCCGTTTGATAATTGAACCGACTGTAATTCATTTCCTTTT
Source organism: Prevotellaceae bacterium (assembly GCA_031280885.1). GTDB lineage: Bacteria > Bacteroidota > Bacteroidia > Bacteroidales > UBA932 > JAIRLF01. The sequence continues at coordinate 16,706 of JAITGD010000134.1, forward strand.
ACAGAAATTTCGACAGCAAGTTTGTAATCCGGGCCGATCCATAAGTATTCGGCAGTAAATCTTTCGATTTGAGGCAACTCCAGCGAACCTTCATCGGAAAAAGAGAGGCGATCTACACAGGCTAAGCAACATATCGTCAAAACGATCGCCAAGAAAGCCGATATGCCGTTTTGTATAAATTTACACATGAGATTTATTTTTTTAATAAATTAATTTTACGTTTTAATAATCAGCTACTACCATCCGCTGTTCTGAACTATTGCACCTTTAAGCGTTTCAGATTCAGGTATCGGATAGAGATACATGTGAGGCCCAAAGATACGATCTTCTTTTTTAAATACGGTGTAATCAAATATTCCGTCCTCGTTTCTGTTGATTCTTACGGCCATAATCGGCATATTTTCTGTCTGTTCGGCGATTTTCCATCGTCTGACGTCGAAGAAGCGATGTTCCTCAAAAGCAAGTTCAATCTGTCGCTCATGGCGTATTCGTTCCCTCATTTCGTCCTGAGTTAATCCAGGTTGAAGTATTGGCATCCCAATTCCAATGCGCTGTCTTACAGCATCTACAGCGGTTTTTGCCGTCATGCTTAATTCGCCCTTCGATTCGGGTCCGAAAGCTTCGTTCATTGCCTCGGCATAATTCAGCAAAATTTCTGCATAACGAAATAGTATCCACGAGTGTACACTCGTCTGATTTTGAGCTAAATTCAGATTTTCGTTTACATATTTTTTCAGATAATATCCGGTCGTTGTTGCTCTCAGTTTTCCAAGACCGTCGATACCGCCCGTCCAGGATTCCACCCGCCGGCCTTTGAAGGTAGAATTGTTTACAATGATGCTCATTTCCAATCGAGGATCTCGGTTAGCGTAAGGATTTTGCGGGTCGTATCCCGATCCGGCTTCATAAATACGTCTTCCGTTGGTTTTCATTTCGTAAGCATCAACCAGATTTTGCGAAGGCGAAGTTGTAGCCTGTCCTCCCTGGTCGTATCCAATCGGATAGTTTTGTTTTTCGAAAGTATTTTCGTTCCAGCGATGAACAGCAAACAGTACTTCGGAATTTTCATCCGAATTATTGCCCAGATTGAATAAGCCGCGATAATCGATGTGCAAACTATGTCGTCCCAAAACTATCACATCATGAGCTGCTTCGGCGGCTTTTTTCCATTTTTCTATCTCGTTCGATGGATTGTTCAAGGGGCTTGCCGCGTAGAGCAAGGCGCGGGATTTCAAGGCATAAGCTGCACTTTTTGTTGCTCTTCCCTGCCATTTGCCTCCTTCGACGCTAATCCAAGTATCTCGCAATGCGGGAATTACCGAATCACATTCGTCGGCGATAAATTTCACGCACTCATTGAAGTTGTCGCGAGTTTTCGCGCGAAGTGTGGCCTCATCGTCTATAAGGGTGGACATCAAGGGGATTCCTCCGTATCGTTTAATCAGTTCGAAATGATAGAAGGCTCTCAGAAAACGCACTTCTGCACGTAACCATTCCACATCACGAACATTGTAAAGGTATTCCTCTCTGTTTGCGGGAATAAGCGTGTCGCGATAGAGAATTTTTTTATACGTTTCGGAATTTTTCAGAAAAAGATTTGCTCGTCGTATTGCCGTATAAAACATTGACCAGCAATCGTCGGGGTTTGAAACAGGACTCCATGTTCCTGTATTGAAACGATGGATGGAGGAATTATTGTCGGCGTGGTCGGCTTCGTCGCAGGCCGAGGCCAGCATTGCCGAGCCAATGCGATTGAATCCGAAATCGAACAGCGCTGTATATACTCCGTAACCTGCCTGAGACATACGGCTGTAGTTGACAAAAATTTCTTCTTCGGGATACCTCGTTTCGACGTCCGTATCCATAAAATCGCTGCATCCTGTGTTTATCAGCAAAAGTATAAGCGCTGATAATATTGATGTTTTGTAATACATGTCTTAATTAATTTAGAGTTAATATGTTTCAAAAATCAAGAGTTATTCCAAACGAATAGGTTTTCAGAACGGGATAGCCTGCGCTCAGCGTTTCGGGATCGACCTCTGCGTCGAGATTGCTCCATTTGAAGAGATTCAATGCGCTAAGATACAACCTCATCTTATCTACTTTCAGCTTTCTGAGCCATTGACCGGTAAAGTTATATCCAAGCTCTATGTTTCGCAATCGCAACAAAGACAGGTTTCTTACCCAAAAATCAGAAGATCTGTAATTATTTTCATTCGCGATGGTGCTAAGTCGTGGCGCTGAGGCGGTGGCGTGAGTTTCGGGAGTCCAGCGGCGTGCGGCTGTCCACGATGAAACATTGTAATTGTTGATAAACGGCCAGAACATATAGCCACTCAAATAAATACTGCGATTGGCGTTGCCGTCGAAAAGCATTTCCAGGTCGAATCCTTTGTATTCTATTCCCAGATTGAGCGCGTAGCTGATTTCCGGCACGCTTGGCCGTGCAATGTTCACTTCGTCATGAATATCGATGAATCCGTCTCTGTTTTGATCCCTGTATTTCAGATCGCCGGGGCGGACGTTAGAGAAGGTATGTACAGGGCTGTTCTCAATATCCGTATTGTCGCGAAAAAAGCCGATTGCTTCCAAGCCAAACCTTTGACCCATTGGCCGACCTTGCGTAAAGCGACGCTCTTCGGCCTTGGGTGTTTCGTAGCTTTCGCTTATTTTGTTTCTTGCAAAGGAAATCCAGGCTCCGGCGGAATAAGTGAGTTCGCCTTGTTTATCGCGGTAATTTGCCGAAACTTCTATGCCGTAGTTCCTTGTCTTTCCCTTATTTCTCATCGACGAAAAAGCTATTCCCGAAAACGATGGCATGGTCTGTACCGAGTTCACCAGAATATCGTATCGATTTTCGTAGAAAAAATCCGCAGTAAAAGATACTTTATTCGACAAAAAACGCGATTCTATTCCAAGATTGTACATCATTGACTTTTCCCATGTAAACGCCGGATTTGCAAGGGAAAGCTGTACAAGAGCGCCGGAATATGTAACCCCCGATCCGAAATAATATCCCTGACTTGAGGCCGTTCCCCAATACTGATTGTAGGCAAATCGCTCGGCGCCCTTATCGCTTCCGAGCAAGCCGGCCGAAGCTCGCAGTTTCAGAAAGTTTACGAAGTTATTGGCCATGAATTTCTCCTCCGAAAGCACCCATCCCAACGAAAGCGCCGGAAAGAAGCCAAAACGATGACCTTGCTTATAATTCTCCGTGCCGTAATACGAAAACGACAGTTCGGCAAGATATTTCCGCTGATGTGCATACGTCAAACGTCCAAGCAGATTGCGATTGGCATAAGACGATTGATCGCCAAGAACCGACCGTGTGCCTTGCTGGAACATCAACAGTGAATTGAACTCGTGCTTACCGAATGAACGCTCGTACTCTATTCCTGCGTGGATATTCATTCTGTTCGATTCGGCGTCGTTTCCCGTAGAGACTGTCAAATCGGTATCTGCGCCGCGAACAGCGTAGTACATTGAGTCTGAACCAAGCGACGAAACTGTTCTTATCGGTTCGTGATATGAATACGTCTTTGTTTTATTGTATCCGTTCTGATAACTGCTACTCACCGAAAAGCTTGCGAAAACGCTTAAACCTTCCGTTATGAACCCAAGCTTTTCCTTCAAGGTAACAAAGGCCTGTACATCACGGGAATTGCGGGAGCCATATCCCTCGTGTAACACCGTACCGAGAGGGTTATCGGGATAATTTGCCGTACCCGTTACTCTGCCTGCCGGAGTGAGTACCGGATAAAGATTGGGCGCGTAAGTAGCCATATCCTGCCATAATTGAGCTGTGGACCTTCCCGATGGAAACATACGGTCTTCGATTCGTCCACCCAAACCGACTAAGGCAGTCAAATTCCGCGTGATGTTTATATCTACATTGGCGCGGAAATTTATCCTATCGAAGCTAATGTTTGAATTATTCTTACCGTCTGTATTAGCATACAGTCCGTTATTCGACGTCAGGCTTGCCATCGCAAAATAATTCGCATAGCGATTACCTCCGCTGAACGAGAGTGTATAGTCCTGAATCGACGACGTTTTGCTGAGGATTTCATCATACCAGTTTACATCGGGATAGTAATACGGATTCGTTTGATTTCTGTATCCCTCCAAGTCCTGAGTTGTATATAATTCAGGTAAACCGTCGTTACGCAAGGCCTCGTTATAGAGCCGTGCGTAGTTATAAGAACCCTCAAATTCCGGTATATACGTCGGAACCTGTACACCGTAACGAGCCTTAAGCGAGATCTTCATACGGTCGCCGTCGGAACTCCCGCGTTTGGTACTTATCAACAGAACTCCGTTAGCGCCGTTCATTCCGTACACCGCTAAGGATGCAGCATCCCGAAGGTAAGTAACCGACTCGATTTCTTCTGAATGGATATGATTGAATCCGTCAATCGGAAAGCCATCCAGAAGTATTATAAACGAGTTACTTCTAAACGAGTGCTGACCTCGAAGATAAAGCGTTGCCTCGTCGTAGCCCGGTTCTCCGTCGGTTTGAATCGTCGTCATTCCCGGAATACGTCCAAAAAACGTGTTACTCAAAGTAGCGGCCTGCGTCTTTCGTAAATCACTTCCCGAGACCCTCCATATCGACGAAGTTACAAGATCTCTTTCTTGCTTGCCGTAAGCTACGTCTATCAAATCGGTACTGTCGCCGCCGGCCGATCTTGCGCTAAGCTTGTCGCTAACAGCAACAACTATAAACAGAGCAAGAAACAATGCGGAAAATTTAGCGCGGATATGTTTTTTATGATATTTCATAACATTTGTAGTTTTAATTGATTAACTTTTACCATCCCGGATTTTGAACTATGTAACCCTTATCCACTTCGGGTTGGCGGAAGGGATATAAATACATCTTATCATCCCACACGCGGCTTGCGATTACCTCAAGCTTATACGTTGCCTCAGGCTTAGTGTCATACAGTTGAAGGGTGTATATACTGCCTTTCATCAAGCCCTCTCGACCGGCTATCTTCCAGCGACGTAGGTCGAAGAATCGATGCTGCTCAAAAGCTAACTCCACCGAACGTTCCCGACGGATTGCCTCGCGCATCTGGTCTTTTGATACGTAACTGATGCCAGGCATATTTACCCGAGTACGTACTTCATTTATCGCCCATTCTATCTCATTTCGATCCCCATCGACCTCGTTTAGAGCCTCAGCATAGTTGAGATAGAACTCGGCAAGGCGGAAGGTTATCCAGCGTGGAGCGGTGCTGCCGTTGCGGACGCCCTTGACGAATTTACGCATAAAGCCTACTCCTCTCACATTCTTAAGCATCTCCGTGTTAGTCTCGTAGAAGTGATAAACTTTCCCCGATCCTCTCGACCACTCGGTGCCAGAATAGAACACAGAGGCATGAAAGCGAGGTTCGAGTTCGGCCAGCTTACTTCGGTACTGTGAATATGGATAAGGTACTCCCTCTGCCTCGTCCCACGTTTGCTCTGTGCCGTCGCTTTTCTGATAAAGTCGGGTAAAGTTAAATGTAACCGCGTGATTCGAAGGGTTACTTTGTCCCTGTACGCCGGATACGTTCCCCGGAACCATAAACAGGATAAAGTAACCGCCGGCGACATTGGCAAGTCCCGAACTAAGAATTACCTCCGGGCAAGTGTGGTTAATGAATATTTCCTCGTATCTATCCACCGGATTACTCATTCCGCGATATAGAGTGCACCAGCCGCTCTCGTTTTCAGCCCAATCGAGTACATCTTTACTTGCGGCGGCGGCTAATCTCCAGCGGTCGCGGTCGTAACTTCCGTAAGATGTTAATTCGCGCTGTGTCGAGTTAGCCGACGGAACATAAGGCTGTCCGTCTTCGGGATTAAACAGCGGGCTGGCAGCGTACAGCAGAACTCTGGCCTTTAAAGAAAGGGCGGCGCCTTTAACTATTCTTCCGAGGTAACGACTGTCGTTATACACATTTGGAAGATAGCGTGCGGCCGTGTCGCATTGATCAACTATAAACTTAACCGTCTCGGAATATGTCGATCTCGGTACTCTGATATTATCGATATCGGACACAGAACTAACGTAGAATACATGATCTACTATCGGAATGCCGCCCAAACGTTGCATTAAGTCAAAGTGCATCAAGGCCCGAAGGAAAATCGCTTCGGCCTTCATACTTTTCTTCTCGTCGTCAGTAAAGGGCGACCGGTGAACATTTTCAATGAAAATGTTGCAATTACGGATACCTTGATAACACACATTCGACATGAACTCGATTGCCCAGCTGCCCGGATTAATGTTCGATGCATTCCAAGTTCCGGTGTGCATATAATTGGGGATGGCCGGATACGTTCCTTCCACTTCGAGAGCATCGGTAGCCACATCCACCAGTGAGCCAGACGCCCCGTAGTGATAAAAACGGTTATCGCTTCCGCTCCAGAAGTGATTGAACTCATAGATCGACGAAGTGCTGTAAACGTTCCAAAGGAACTGTTCGGTTCGGATACGCGAAGCAAAGATGCTATCAAGCGTAACTTCGCTGCTAACGGGCTTCTCGAGGAAATCGTCGCAGGAGGTCAAACATGAAAATGTCAGACATATAACAGTGTAGTAAGTTATTCCTTTCATATTAATTCGTTTTAAAGATAATTTAAAATTGAACGTTCAGTCCGAAGTTAAACACTCGCATTGGCGGCATTACACGTCCGTAAAGCTCGCGAGCATCGGGATCAACAGAGTACTTTATGCCGGTGAGTGTTACCAGATTGTTGCCGCTGACATACACCCTCAACGAATGTACATTAAGCCGTTTCATAAAGGTCGTATTGAACCTATAACCAAGTTCAAGATTCTTTAAACGGACGTATGAACCATCTTGAACCCAGAAGTTTGATACCTGATAATTGTGGTCGCCGGCTGCCGGAGACAGCTTAACGCGGGGATACGAGATCGGCTCTCCGCGCTCGTAACGTCCCTGCTCCCACCGTTCCGACTGCCATTCGTAAGCCGCTCCCCAGTCAGCGTCAAAGGGATAAGCGCCTGCGTGCTTCGAGAAATAAACCGATACGTTGCCGGCGCCTTGAATCAATGCAGATAAATCGAAGCCATTCCAAGAGGCTCCTAACGAGAAACTGTAGTTTATTTCGGGGAAGTTGTTATAACCTTGCGGAGATATATCGTCGCTCGTTATTCGCTTGTCATCGTTAAGGTCGCGATACTTCATGTCGCCGGGTTTGAGGCCGCTGCCTTCCCACTGCGAAATCGGACGGTCGGAATCGTTGATTTCCTCGAGTGTATTGTAAAAGCCTTCAAAAGTTAAGCCATAATACTGACCGACAGATTGACCCGTGCGACGTAACCATGGCCAGGCGCGATTCGGCTCGTCTTGGAATATAATCTTGTTACGCGAAAAGGAATACATTGCCCTGAGGTAGTAGCTGACCTTACCGACCTTATCCTTCCAGCCAAGCTCAAGTTCATAGCCTTTATTATTGACTTTTCCAAGATTAATATTCGGAAGAGCTACAGCTACAAGCTCCGGAACGGTCGAAAGGCTCCAAAGGATGTTATCGCGTCTTTCCTCAAAGTAATCTGCCGTTATTTTCAGCCGACTATCGAGTAAATACATATCGACCCCTATATTCCACTTCTTCGCTCGTTCCCAGGTTACATCCGGATTCCCCACAGCTCCTTCCTTATACTGATTATACGTTGCCATGTTTACCCCCGGTATCCCGAAGGTGGTACGCGCATTGCCATCGTTAACTAACTGGAACGGAGCGTCGAGATACATGTAACGACTCCCGCCTATCTTATCGTTACCTACTTCGCCATACGAACCCCGTACTTTGAAAAAAGTAAGATAACGATTATCTGGCATAAAACTTTCCTCTGTTAATACCCACCCTAACGAATATGCGGGGAAGAATCCAAAGCGCTTGCCCTTAGGGAAATTCTCCGATCCGTTGTATCCGGCGTTTACCTCAGCCAAATAACGATTTGCATAGTTATACGTTACCCTACCCACAAGGCCAACGTAGGCCGTAGGTAGCTTATAAGCCATGTTAGGGTAGTATGCCTTTTGGACGTTACCCAGAACTAAGCCCGTCAATTTATGCCGCTCGGCTATAGACGACTCGTATTCTACGGCAGCCTCCGCATACATCTTTCGCCACTTGCGATCGTCGGAGATGTTTTCGGCTAATCCGTAGTAAGGACCCTCCTCATTGTTCCTGAATACCGACGCCTTACCTTCCATGTCCTTTATAACGGTGTAGGTATCGAAGTAACGCTGACGTTTACTGTATTTATTATAGTAAGTGTCGTATGCGCCCATTGCCCGCAGTGCAAGTCCCTTGACGTAAGGTTCGAGGCTTAATCGCAACGAAACATTGGCATTGATAGTGTTAGAATAGTAGCGTTCCTGAGCGCCAAGGCTGCCTGCGCTCGTAGTCCCCATTTCGACCCAGGGGTTATACTCCTTAACACCTGCCGGAAACCCGGATACCTCTGTTATGACCTTTCCTTCGATAAAGCCGGGACTTGACATCGGCGAAGATGAAGTAGCCCGATCAAAGGCCCCCCATGCCCCTCCCATGGGATATACGTTGTCTGTAACCTGATTACCTAACTTCAACGAAAGTTGTAAGTTGCGGGTAAGGTCAAAGTCGAAGTTCATTCGCACGTTATACCGATCATACTTATGCTTAGTCGAGAACCCAAGGTCCTGCTCAGGCGAGTTGTACCCGCCCGACTGGTTGAAATACCCCAACGACACAAAATAGCGCGTCCTCGACCCTCCTCCGTTGATGTTCACATTGTAGGAGTGCTGGAACGAGAAGGGCTTGATCAACTCTTTAAGCCAGTCCTTATCGGGGTGGAAAACAGGGTCTTCACCAGTACGATAAAGCTCGGTATCAACAGAGGAAAAGGTCGTCGGCATCCCCATATTACTCTCGGCTTCGTTACGCAACAAGGCATACTGATACGAGTTCAACATCTTTGGCAGTATGGAAGGCTGAATCATTGCGAAATTAGATGTAAAGCTCACCCTGGGTTTTCCCTCCGTACCCCGACGAGTAGTAATCAAAATCACACCGTTAGCCCCCCTCACGCCAAAGACAGCTGTGGCCGATGCGTCCTTCAATACGTTGAGGCTTTCGATCTCATTTGGGTCGATATTGTTATACGTATCCCTTTCTACTCCATCGACCATTATTAGCGGCGCTGCTCCTCCGGTGTTTAAGGTACTGATACCGCGAATACGTATGTCGGCCTTATCGCTCCCAAACTCTCCCGATACCTGAACTGATTGAAGTCCCGATGTCAAACCTGTAAGCGCGTTACTGACGCCCGCCACAGGTGCGCGCATCAGATCCGAATTGCTTACCGAACCTACAGCGCCGGTAATGGAAATCTTACGCTGAGATCCATGTGCCACTACTACCACCTCTTCGAGTTCATTAGCGTCCTCGTCTAACTGAACGTCAAGAACAGAGCGCGAACCAACCGAAATCTCCACAGTTTTGTAGCCCATCAGAACGAATTGAAGAACAGCATCCGAAGGTATCGTCAAGCTGTACCTCCCTTCCGAGTCGCTTAAATTCCCTACGGAACTGCCCTTCACAACTATGCTGACATTTGATATCGATCTCCCGCTTTGCATATCCGTTATCCGGCCGGTAATCGTATGCGTTTGTGAATAGATCGCCGACCGGGACAGCGACACTAAACATATCAAAACGAATATTCTTAGTTTTACTTTCATAATTAATCTTGTTTTAGCTTTGGTTTATACTTTTATATATTGATATTACAAGTTTCCTCGTATCTAAACTCTCCATCTTATTGACCCCGACTTTGCCCTTTAACCTCGTACAATCCGTAGTGATTAACGTCGGCAGCCTGCACGCTTGCAAAAAGTTCCGACGCCACTTCTTCCTTTCCAAGCCCTCGATATCCGAGAGCCGTAAGGTAAAGGCAATTAACACGATTACGGACGTTTAAGTCCTCGTCCCATACGGCAAGTTCGGGAAGCGACACGGCGAAGTAATCGATTCGACATTCGTCGTTTACATGCGCCTCTCCGTACTCTACGAGCCTTTCGAAGCAGCTGCGTGCGCGAGCCTCATCGCCAAGTGCGCGCCAAGCCAAGCCCTGATAATAGATACCGTCGGGTCGGGCGTCGTTATAGAAGAAAGCCTGCACCGGCTCGGTCGGACCCTTAGTAGCTCGAGCAAAGAACTCCGCAGCCTTCGCCTTATCAGATATTCCGCCATAAGCCACACCCTTGTAGTAATCCACATCATTCTCATATACAGTGGGAAGTTTGCCCTCGCCCAGAGCGTGCGGATACTCATCCGTCTCATGCAGGAGATCAAGAGCTTCGGCGAAGCGATGCTCCGATATGGCAATCTTAGCCAGCTCGATACGGCAGCGAACATACTGCGAGCTTACCTTACCTTCGCCCCCTTCCCAGGGATGAAAGCGTCGCGTGGCTATTAACTCACGCGCCTCGCGATAACGGCCTGTCTGATTGTAAAGAGCCACACGTTCCACCGACAAATCGTCGCGCATTTCTACCAGCGACAAATGCTCTTCGAGAAAGGCAAGACGCTCGGATGGCAAGCGCCCAAGTCGCTTATACAGACCGTCTAACTCCATCAGAATACGAGCGTCGGAAGGGTCGATAGCAAAAGCCCTTTCAAGCATCTCGCGAGCCTCGACCTTACGTCCTAACTTGTTGTAATACGCTAAGGCTAAATTGCGTCGCACGGTAGGAAAAGAAGCGTCGATGGCTACGGATTGCTCCCAGCAAGCTATGGCCTTCGGATATACGCGAGCGGCGTAAAGAAAGTTCCCAAGATAGTAAGGAGCCTTTGCGTCAGAGGGATTCTTGCTGATGGCCTCCGTCAGAATATTGAACTCTTCGATACGAAAAGGAAAGCATCTGTCGGGCGAAGCCTCAGCCGCCTTCTGTCTGTAATCCTGCGCTCGGTCGGCCTCTCCCTCTCGCTCGGCGAAGTATTCCAAGGTGTAATACACCATCGGGAAAACCTCTGAACCTGCCACACAGCGCGATAAAAGAGCCGAAGCCTCTGCGTACAGACCGGCCTCGGCATAGTCTAAGGCATATTCGGTATAGGAATTAACCCTGTTCCCAAGCCATAACTCAGGCTCGGCCAAGCTCTGCTCTTCTCCATTGATAAGGTAACGCTCAAAACGACAGGCAAGATTAAACATATCGATACCCAGCGACTCCTCTATCCAAAGCAAAGCCTCGTCGCTTCGACCGAGCTTACGCATACAGATGGCCTTCAGATGCCTTGCCTTGTGATTGTTTCGATTTCGAGCTATGCAGCGTTCCGTTTTCTCTAATACTGACGACCACGAGCCGGAGCCTCTCGAAGCTCTACCGGCTTCGATTTGTGCAAGTGCAAGATACGAGATTTCCTTCCACGAAGCGTTCCAGGTAGCTTTATAGAAGTATCCGTATGCCTCATCGTAACGTCCCTGCATCCGAAGGCAGCATCCTAAGTTATAAAAGACCTCTCCCTCATAAGGATTCGGATTACGTTCCGTAAGCGTGGCTATTGCCGACATGAAGTATTGCTCGGCTTCGACAAACTGGGCGCGACGCATCAAATATAGACCCATTGCATTGTTGCATCGCAGGTCTCGCGGCTCGCGGCGAAGAGCCTCCGCGTAGTACGAAGTAGCCTCGTAAGTAGCATGACGGTACTGCTCTAAATGAAGCCCCGTTAGGAACAACTGTTCAATCGACTCTATATCTTCTGGAAGCCGCGCCGCCTGCGCCGGCTCTGGTATGGGTTTCGACTCGGGCTTGAGCGCAGTGTAAGCAATGAGAAGCTCGCCCTGCTGAGTTCGGATTTCGAGAACCAGCTGGTCGGGACGAGCCGATCCGGTGGGAACCACCACTTTATAAGGCTGCGACGGGGATACGCTGAGTATGGTCTCACGATACTCCTCGCCGCTAACTTCGTTTCGCAGCAAAAGCTCAAGTTCCGAATACCGAGCTGTGGTATAAAGCGATATGCAAGTTTCCCCCTTTTCGACCTCAACGTTCACAAGTGCGTCCCTGTTAGCCTGCTTAACATAACCAAGCTCGGCGTAGGGCATGAAGTACTGCACCCAATCCTTTTCTTCGGACGAGGCTATCCACGAAAAGTCGGGCTGATTGTCCGTGTAAACGCCTGTCATCAGCTCGATATACGGACCGTCATCGTCGGTCAGGTTTCTGTCCCAGGCCTGCCCGAAATCACCCTTACCCCAAGTCCACTGCTTCTTTCCGGGCGCAATGTGATGATCGGCTACATGGAGAAGTCCGGCACGGGCGTCTGTATCGTATCCACCTACAAAATCGTAAACCGAACTGACCGCCATGTATGAAGTCGGAACAGGTATATTCACGTACTTCGATATATCCACTCCCGCCGAATAATCGTGCTTGTAGTACAGACCTCGGGCAATGGGAAATTCCGAGACGTCGCGCTTACCGTGGTCATACACAGCATTGACGTCCGGAGGGAAAACCGAGTGGTAAGTTTCGTTTACCGACACCGCCGGGTTAGCCCACCAAAGGAAGGTCTGCGGAAAGCTCGTGCGATTGCATATCTTAACCTTGACCTCAAGATAGGCCTTACTCGGATACAGAGTAAATCCGCACATACCCTTAGTGCGCGTCATGCGCTCAAGCTCGCTGCACCACACAGTTCGGCTTCCGTCATCGCAGCGCTCAATCGAGTAGTCAGTAGGAAGGAAGGTGCTTGGCCGGTGGTGCTGAGGCCAGTTAAATTCTATGCCTCCCGAGATCCAAGGACCGGTAAGTCCCACCAAAGCAGGCTTTATTACTTGATTGTAGTACACGAAGTGTCGGCGTCTCAGCTTGTCGTAAGCCATCTGAACCCGTCCGCCAAGCTCAGGAAGTATCAATATTTTAAGGTACTCGTTCTCGATGAACAAAGCTTTAAAAGGCCTCGCTTCTATCTTGTCGCTCACCGATTCGACCACCGGATAGGGATACACAGCTCCACTACTGCCCTGGTAAACACGCTTCTCAAGGAACACCGGATTCTTCTCTTCCGCACCCGTACCATACGAAGGCAGCATCAGTGTTTCTTCCCAAGCCCTGACCTCGCCGCTCTGCGTAAGCGTCGGACGAACTACATACTCGCTTATATTCTGCATATTCATTTAATTAATCCTTATTACATAACTTCTTTTCAATCGATTCGAGCGATTCGCCCTTTGTTTCCGGTAGTATCCGCTTGATGAAAACAAAGCCCGCAGCACAGATCAATCCGTAGAGCCAGAAAGTACCATAGCTCCCGAGTGCGTCGTTCAAAATCGGAAACGTGTAAGTGAGCGCAAAGCAAGCTGCCCACAAGGCAAAAGTAGCCGTTGCCATAGCCAAACCCCGTACTCGCGTCGGGAATATCTCGGAGATCACCACCCAGGTTACCGGCGCTAAAGTCATCGCATAACAGGCAATTGCCGATACCACAAGTACCAACACAGCCAATCCGCTAACCTCCATGTAATAACATGCACCTAAGGCAGAGTAGATACCGGCAAGCCCGCAGGCGCCGGCCATCAAAAGCCGACGTCGGCCAAGTCGATCCACCGCATACATCCCTACGAAGGTAAAAGCCACGTTGGTTAAACCTGTTACCACTATGTTGAACAGCATGTCGGAAACGCCATATCCAGCAGCCGCGAATACCTCGTGCGCATAGTTAAAGATAACGTTGATTCCGCACCACTGTTGGAACACAGCGATCACCGTACCTATCATCAAGATACGCGGCAACTTGCCCCGAAACAAAGTCCGCACTCCCGCCCTTTCGATCTTCTTATCTTCTGACGCCAAAAGTCCCTGCATCTCGCGCCTCGCATAGTCCGCTCCGCCGATACGCAGGAACACAGCTTCGGCCCTGTCATAGCCCCGTTTACCGGCCAGCCACCTGGGGCTTTCGGGGATAAAGAAAACCAAAGCAAAGAACAGAGCAGCAGGTAAGGCACAAGCCCAAAACATTACCCGCCAGCCCGTCTGACCGTTCCAGGATAAAAGGATGTCATCGCCCGCTACGACAGGGTCGGCAATAAGCCAATTGGCAGTCTGAGCCGCCAATATACCCAACACAATAGTTAGCTGATTGATGGAAACGAAGCGACCGCGTACCTCTGCCGGAGATACCTCTGCTATATACATCGGCGACAGGTTCGAGGCAATGCCTATGCCCACGCCACCCAAGATCCTGTATGCTATGAACAGCCACAGCTCGTTGGCCGCTCCGGTGCCTGCCGAGGCCGCGATAAAGATAGCCGCCGCCGCAGTCAATAAAGGTCGCCGTCCGTACCTGTCGGCCAAAGCGCCCGCAATAGTAACGCCAAGTAAACATCCTAAGATGGCGCTCCCCATAGCCCAGCCTTGCATAACCGGCAAGTCGGCGATACCGAAATACAATTCATAGAAGGGCTTTGCGCCTCCGATTACCACAAAATCGTATCCGAACAATAAACCTCCCATAGCTGATACTGTAGAGATTGACAATAAATATGTACTGCTTTTTTTCATACTGACATACTAATTTTTGACAGTGCAAAGTTACGCCCTTTCGATGAGACGAAAATAGACTCAATTTGGAAAAACATGTAAAAAAACACTATCTTTGCGCCTCGATATGGTTGCATTTACCTACTGTGTAAAGCAACATTGATATAAACACTATAAAGATGTAAAATAACATGGAAAAGATAGCCGAAGGTTTCAAGGGCGAAAAGGCAATAGTTACGCCCTACAACATCAGAAACTACCAAGCCGAGAACCCTATATGTAAACAGATGTTCATCACGCACATCGGTTATTACCCACATGCGAAGTACCACTATCGCGAACGTCCGAGCGGCTGCAACGAGAACATCTTCATATACTGTTCCGACGGTCGAGGATGGATACGTTACCGCGACGCAATCTATAACCTCTCGCGGCACCGAGCCTTTATCATACCCGCGCACGAAGCCCATTCCTACGGAGCCGAAAGCGGCGACCCCTGGAGTATCTATTGGTTCCACTTTCGAGGCGAGAACCTCTTTATGTTCTCATCGATAATCGGCCAGCTTATTCATCCCGAAGAGTCGGACAAAAGCCGGTACGACGACCGCTTCACACTCTTCGAGGAGATGTACCAAAACCTCGCCATGGGCTACAGTCCCGAAAACCTTGAGTACGTATCATTCTGTCTCCTATATTTCCTCTCATCCCTCAAGTACGTGAACCAGTTCCGAGAGATAAAGAAGGCACAACAGACCGACGTAATACAGAAGAGTATAATGTTCATGAAGGACAATCTCGAAACCCGCATCTCTCTTGATGACCTTGCCAGAAATGCAGGCTATTCCGTTTCTCATTTTGGAGCGTTCTTCACACATAAGACCTCGTATGCGCCTATGGTATATTACAATCAGTTAAAAATACAGCGGGCATGTTCCTATCTCCAATTCTCCGATATGAAGATAAAAGAGATAGCCTTTCGTCTCGGCTATTACGACCCTTATCACTTCTCGAAAGCCTTCAAGCAGGAGATGGAGATCACACCGAAAGAGTATCGCCGACGCTACGCCTCTGCAAACCATGAAGCAGGAATCAAGAATCAGGACTTATTGACTGATCGAAATACCGGAAGCGATAACTAAGAATCAGGACATATTGACTGATCGAGATACCGGAAGCAAGAACCAAGAATCAGGACATATTGACTGATGATTTTTTTCCTCTGTTGATAATATTTCCGACATCCTTGTGAGCTTGATTTTGGCTTGATTCGAATTCTTGGGTGTCGAGAGTA
>JAITGD010000051.1 GCA_031280885.1 Prevotellaceae bacterium
GGAAATGCAGTTGAATGTCTTCGGCGCATTCGCCGCCGCAAAGATAGAGATTGAACATGTTGCCAATCAGATTGCCATAGGTGTACCCTTTGGTAGAGTTGCGGGTACCAAGCTGTCTATCAATAAGCTCCCGCAGTCCGCAACGCTTAAACTCTTCATTCACGAAATGGATGCCCGCAAAGGGGTGTGATTTGTTTCGATATTTTTTGTACTTTTGTCATCTGGAAATTCACTTTGTTTTATTTTTCAGACTACAAAATTAGGTGAAATTTCTCAAATGGCAAAGCGTTTATTTAATTTTATTTATAACGCTTTGCCTGTTTTTTCGATTTTGTTGCGGAAAGCTATCGTCAGTCCATGCGTCGCACCAAAATAGGTGAAAAATATTTCTTTTAATATGCTTATTTACAGTTAAATCTGAAAATACTTGCGGATTTAAGGAATAAGAAGAAAAAAACCGGAACGGAAAACTCATTATTATGAAACGAGTAATTCGCAAGGTTTCCGGATCTCAGAACTTCGGAGAGGAAAATATGCAATGTCTCATTTTTGATTAACTTTGCGCGATAGAAATCATGCCGCGCTATATAATTTTGGAAGAAGCGGCATTACGAAACAAATTAATATAAACTCTATTGATATGGCGTCACTATGTACAAAATTATTGAAATTACGAAGACAAAACAAATTGTCGCAAGCAGAAGTCGCAGAAATCATAGGCGTTTCACAAAATGCCTACAATAAATGGGAAGCCGATAAAAGCAAGCCTTCGATGAGGTATTTGCTCAAACTTTCTCAACATTACAACGTCGATGTTACGGAATTGTACGACGACAACAGGGAAATCAACCTGTCAAACAACACAATCAAAGGTGAGAATAATATTGTCGCGAACTCCAGTCCAACAATTAATATTCAACCCTCAAGTTCGCTGAACGAGCAGGTACTTAAACAACTGGTGCAAATGCAAGAACAATTCGAGAAACTCATAATGGAATTATCGAATAATCGCAAGGACAGCGCCCCACAATTATAGCTAAAGTTGTGGGAACAACAACTTTGATATATTGCGCCGCATTGATTTACTCGCTACCTTTGTGGTCGGATTATTCGGATAAAGAGAATTAAAAATTTAAAAACGCTTATATCATGATTTATCAAGTTAATAGCCCTGTCGATTGCACCAATGTAGTCGTAACGCTGGTTGCTTTGTTGATTTTCTCGTTTTGTGTGTTTAAAGCCTTCAAAACAAGCAAAATAGTGGGATGGATAACTTTGATGTTCGTCGTGTCGCTTTCACTTTTTATATATGCCAATGTGCCGGGGAAGATCACTGTAAATCAAGAAGAAATCACGCTTCATAACATCTTATTCGACCGGAAAATCAAAAGAAATGAAATACTCGAAGTACGACTGCTTTCAAAAGACGACAGAACAGGAATGTGGAGGAAATTTGCATCCGGCGGACTGTTCGGATACTGTGGCATTTATGCCTCAAAGAAGCACCCGACTTTATATGTGTATGCTTCTCAGGCGCAAAACTGGATTTTGATTACCACCGCAAACAAAAAATATGTCATATCGCCGGAAAATACCGAAATAATAAACATATTAAATAAAAAATAAAAACATGGCAATCGCAAAAAAACATCCTCTGAAAGACATTGTTTATCAGGTCAAAGCGCCGATGGATTGTTTTAATCTTATTCAAACGATCATCATTTCGCTAGTAATCATTGCAATGTCTATCATGGCGTTCAAAACAGATAAAATAGTTGGAATAGCGCTCTTTATTATGTTTGCCGTGGCATTAATCTTAGCATATATCAATATTCCAAAAAAAATAATCGTAACCGACACAGAAGTCGTGATTCACAGTCCGTTTTTCGACAGAAAAATCAAGCGAAAAGAAATTCTCGAAATCCGCAATTTTTTAAAAGACGACAAAGCCGTCATGCGCGGCCTGGTTCGCTCCGACGGACTTTTGGGGTGTTACGGAATATATTCCTCCAAGAAATACAATAAAATACACCTTTATGTTTCTCGAAAACGAAACTGGATTTTGATTACCACCGCAAACAAAAAATATGTCATCTCGCCCAAAAATACCGAAATAATAAACGTATTAAATAAAAAATAAAAACATGGCAATCGCAAAAAAACGTCCTCTGAAAGATATTGTTTATCAGGTCGAAGCGCCGATGGATAGACCTATCATCATCATAACAGCCCTTGCATTACTTATCCTTTTTTTGCCGGCTATTTTGACATTCAACGAAAATAAAACTGCCGGAACAATATGGTTTATTTTTGCAACGCTTTTATCTCTCGTTATGTATCTGATTGTGCCGCGTAAGATAATCGTAACCAGCGAAGAACTCGTACTTCGCAGTCCGCTGTTCGACCGAAAAATCAAACGAAAAGAAATACTCGCTGTGCAACTGCTTTCAAAAAAAGACGAAGCAGGAATGTGGAGAATTTGTGCTTCCGGCGGATTTTTTGGATGTTACGGAATATTTTTCTCCAAAAAACATTCTTGGCTATATGTATATGCTTCTCGTTCAAAGAGTTTTGTCTTGATTGCCACAACAAGAAAAAAATACGTCATTTCGCCGCTCAATACCGAGATAATGAGTATATTGAACAGTCAAACGCAGGAAAAAATTTAATATAAACCACAAACATCATGGCAATCGCAAAAAAACAACCTCTGAAAGATATTGTTTATCAGGTCGAAGCGCCGATGGATTGTTTCAATCTTATTCAAACCATCATCTTTTCGCTCCTGTTTATTGTGGCGTCGATCACAGCGTTCGACACAGATAAAGTAATTGGAATAGCGATCTTTACCCTCTTTGCAATTATATTAATCTCAGCATATATCAATATACCAAAAAAAATAATCGTAACCGGCGCCGAAGTCGTGATTCGCAGTCCGTTTTTCGACCGAAAAATCAACAGAAAAGAAATTCTCGAAGTTCGCGATTTTTTAAAAGACGACAAAGCCGGCCTGTACGGTGTGCGTTCCTGCGGATTACTTGGATGTTACGGAGTGTTCTCATCTAAGAAACATCACGAAATACACCTCTACGCCTCCCGACGACGAAACTTAGTGTTGATTACCACCGCAAGCAAAAAATATGTCATCTCGCCCAAAAATACCGAAATAATAAACGTGCTGAGGTCTGCGATTTTTTTGCTTACCTTTGCCCTTGAATTTTAATTAAAAATACATCATAAACAACAAACAATTAAAACACATTGATTATGGACATATTAGTCTTTATTTACTACCTCGTACCCCTCCTAATTCTAAACGTACTCCTCGTTTTTGTGCTGATGGTTATATATCGCAAAATCAAACAGAAAGATAAAGTACGCCCTGCATGGTGGTTCTTTCTTGTTTCAATTGTAATTGGCCAAATTGCTTTTTATATGATTACGCATACGTTTGAACAGCAGTCCTCCGGCGGGTACAGACTCGAACCACAATTAGAACACCCGCTCGACAGCACAAAAAACCATTAAAACCGCTTGCTACCAATGTGCTTTTTCCCACAGAGTTCAACTTATGTCTCCCACAAAGCCCACATCATCTTTCCCACAGTTTCAACTTATGTTTCCCACAAAGCTAACAAAGCTCACAAAGTTTTTATAATGAGCTTTGTGCGCTTTGTGTGCTTTGTGGGAGAAAAAAGACTGCGCTTTGTGGGAGAAAAGGTTGCGCTTTGCGGGAGAGTTCATACAATGCAATTCGGCCAAAGAATTATCATCAATGCGCTTGTATGCACCGCCTTATGCTGTTCTTTGAGTGCGGTTGCTTTGCCTCCATCGGAAATGATTACCGAAGAGACCGTCGATATTCCGCGACACCCCTGGGGCGACGACGGTAAGGGTCGATATATCAATCCGGTATTGAACGCCGACTACTCCGATCCCGATCTCATCCGAATGGGCGAAAAATACTATATGGTATGCTCCGATTTTCATTTCATGGGTATGCCTATACTCGAATCCGACGACCTTATCAATTGGCGAATTATTGCACAGATATACAGCAGTATCGACTTCGCAGAATACTACCGTATGGAACGCTATGGCGGAGGTTCGTGGGCGCCCGCAATTCGTTGGCACAAAGGTTTATATTATGTATATTTCTGTACCCCAAACGAAGGCCTCTTCGTATCCACTGCTGAGGATGTAGCCGGTCCCTGGTCGCCATTATATAATGTCGTGAACATCAGCGGATGGGAAGATCCTTGCCCCTTATGGGACGACGACGGACAGGCTTATCTGGGACGCAGTCAGCTCGGTGGAGGCCCAATCATCCTTCACAAAATGAGCGTCGACGGCAAAAAATTGCTCGACGATGGAACTACAATATACACAGGCCCAACTGCCGAAGGAACCAAACTTTTTAAAAAGGACGGATATTATTGGATTAGCATCCCCGAAGGTGGCGTAAGCACTGGTTGGCAAACAGTTATGCGTGCTAAGAACATCTACGGACCTTACGAAAAACGTGTCGTCCTCGAGCAAAGAGATTCCCCCATTAACGGGCCTCACCAAGGCGCTTTCATCGACACTCCCTCAGGCGAATGGTGGTTCTGTCATTTCCAATCAAGAGATCCGCTTGGACGTGTAATGCACTTACAGCCTGTCGAATGGCCGGCAAATGACTTCCCGCGTGTAGGTGTTGAAATCAATGCCAACGGAACAGGTAAACCGGTCGCATCTTGGCAAAAACCATCTATAAATAAGGATGTTGAGATTCACAAGCCACAAAGTAGCGATGAATTTTCATCCACAGAAAAAGGTCTCCAATGGCAATTTAATCACAATCCCGTGGACAGCGCTTGGAGCCTCGTAGAACGTCCGGGATACCTTCGCCTCAAAGCCCTGAAAGCCGATAGATTACGGACGTCTAAAAACGCACTTTCTCAAAAAGTAACCGGCTTCTATGCTCGCATAAGCACCGAACTGGATTGTAGTAATCTATCCGAAGGACAACGAGCCGGACTGCTCTGTACCGGACATCAGTACAGGGCAATAGGCGTAGAACGACGTGGCGGAAAAAACTTTATTTACACCGAAATCGACGGTAATATCAATCAGTTCATATCTATCGATCAAAATATTGTATATCTGACCGCCCTTGCCGACGGATACAATAATGACTTCCTCCTGTCCTACAGCCTTAATAACACCACATTCATCCCATGTGGCAGGGGCTTCCCACTATATTCGGGCGACTGGAAAGGGGCGCGCGTCGGAGTCTTTACCTATAATACCGAAAACTCCACAGGAATAGCCGATTTCAATTGGTTTCGATATAAATGCTACGACCACGACCATACCATTTCTCACAATCAATAACTAAGCTTTTTTCCACAGTTTCGCCTCTATTCTCCCACAAAGCTCACAAAGCCCACAAAGTTTTTATAATGAGATTCGTATTCTTTGTGGAAGAATAAATTTGGGCTTTGTGAGCTTTGTGGGTTTTGTGGGAGAAAAGATGCGCTTTGTGGGCTTTGTGGGCTTTGTGGGAGAATAAATTTGGGCTTTGTGGGAGAAAAGATAAAGATACAAGATGCTGATTTACAAAGCAATTTAAAAAAGATTCAAAATAATTTCATCTAAAAGTTTGGTGAATTGAAAAAAAGACTACCTTTGCACCGCAAAAATCGGCAGCGTTTGTCGGTTTTTTGCAGGTTCATAGAAAACTCGGCCCGTTCGTCTAGGGGTTAGGACGCAAGGTTTTCATCCTTGTAACAGGGGTTCGATTCCCCTACGGGCTACATTAATTAAATTTGTATTATGGCAAATCATAAATCGGCGGAAAAAAGGATACGCCAAACAGCTAAACGACGTTTGCATAATAGATATTACGCAAAGACTACCCGTAACGCAATGAGAGCGTTGCGCAATACTACCGATAAAGCGGCTGCGGAAGCAATGCTTCCAAAAGTCTCGTCGATGCTTGATAAGTTGGCTAAAACCAATATCATCCATCCAAACAAGGCCGCCAATCTGAAAAGCGGTTTAGCTGTGCACATCAATAAAATGCAGTAAGAGCAGGGTAGCCTGCAGATGATACTGAAACTTGTTAAAAGAGAGCTGCTTGAACAAGCAGTCTCTCTTTTTTTATCTTATATCTCGACGGCGCCGTCAGAAAAACAAATCTGATTGAGACGCTATTTGTGTCCGATGCTCATTTTCTTTCTTTTTGAAATCGCCAGCAGACCGATGAAAACCAAAGCTCCGTTGATTATCAGCAGTTCCAGACCTATCTTGAAACCGCCGAAAAGAACGTTTTGATATTTGTTCAACAGAAAACAAACGACCGGCGCGGCAAGGCAAATCAGTGGTACTAAGCGTTCGCTGACTGTGCGCCGCGTGAGTATCCCAAACGAAAACAATCCCAGCAAAGGTCCGTAAGTATAACCGGCTATGGCAAGAATTATGTTTATCATGCTGTTACTGTCGATATACTTGAATATCATAACCATTACGAAGAATGTGAGAGCGAAGGACAGATGCACCGCTTTTCGCATCTGCTTGCGTCGCCGTTCGCTTTCGTTCTGTTTTCGGTTGATTCCCATGATGTCGATGCAAAACGAGGAGGTCAGAGCGGTGATTGCTCCGTCGGCGCTGGGAAAGAGTGCGGAAATCAATGCGATGATAAATATCACCGACACTATCCCCGGCATGTGATTCAAAGCCAGCAAAGGAAAGAGACCGTCGCCGGTTTCGGCGGCGCCCGAAGCATCGCCGTACAGATGTAGCAGACCGCCAAGCGTCAGAAACAGAGAAATAACCGCAAGCATTATGAAGGCTAAACTAACCAGATTCTTCTGCGAGTTTTTCAGCGTTTTCACCGAGATGGTTTTCTGCATCATTTCCTGGTCCATGCCCGTCATGGTGATAGTAATGAAGGCTCCGGCAAGTATTTGTTTCACAAAAAACAAGCTGCTGAGCGGGTCGGTAACGAAGACCTCAGTGTATCCCGCTTCGCGCATCTTCGCAAAGGCTGTCGATGGACTGAAATCCATGACGTGCATTATGTATATCCCGCAGATAATCAATCCGCCCAACATACACAGCGTTTGCAAAGTATCGGTCCATACTATGGTTTTCACTCCGCCCTCGAAAGTGTATAGCAAAATCATCAGCAGAATGACGAGAGTGGTGAGCCAGAATGGCATACCGAAACTCGCCAGAACGGAGTTTTGCAAGATGTTTACCACCAGATATAATCGGGCGGTGGCGCCAAGCACGCGCGAAAGTATAAAGAACGAAGCTCCGGTTTTGTAGGACATGAAACCCAGCCGCTCGTTCAGATATGTGTATATCGACGTGAGTTTCAGCTTGTAATACAGCGGTAGCAGAACGTAAGCTACGGCAAGGTATCCGAAGAAATATCCTATGGTTATTTGCAAATAGGCAAAAGCCTGACTTCCAACGGCGCCCGGCACCGACACGAAAGTTACGCCCGAAAGCGAAGTGCCTATCATCCCGAAAGCCACAAGCATCCAATTGGAATTGCGGTCGCCTATGAAAAATGAATTGTTGCTTGCCCCGCGCGACGTGAAATACGCCACGCCCAAAAGCAAAGCAAAATATAAAAATACTATTACCAATAAGCCTATTGGAGTCATTATGAATTAGTGCTAATTATGAATTATGAATTATGAATTATGAATTATGAAATCCAACCGTCTAACAGTCCAAAAGTCTAACAGTCCAACATCATCAAATTACATCCTCGCAGCTCGCTTTGGTCGAACCGGCCTGTTACTTCAAAAGAACCGTCGGCGTGCATTATTCCCAAATCCTGCGTTTCGATGAAGGAGCAGGAAAAGATATTGGCCAGGTCGATTACGTTTATTCCGCCGGTTGCGCCGTGTTTCACTTGCCGGAAGGGGTCGTGCGGGTCGCGCATACTTATCCGCATCCATGGCGGAGTGCGAAAACGCCCGCCCACGGAATAGGCCTGCGACAAAAGCTCGGTCATGCCGTATTCCGAATGTACCTGAGCGAGGCCGAAAGTTCGGCGTATTTCGTCGTGCAATTCGTCGCGAGTGATTTCGCGGCGACGACCTTTCATTCCACCCGTTTCCATCACCACAAGCTCCGGAAAATCAAGAGTGTATCTCTCGGCGAAATCCAGCAAAGCAAAACTGACGCCTATAAGCAAGGTTTTTTGTCCGATCTCTTTCAGCCGCAACAGCGCGTGATAAAGTTCCTCGTGATTGTTCAGATAAAAACCCGATAACTCGCACTGCGACAGCGCGATGAAACCCGAAACCATTTCAATCAGCGAGGAGCCTTCACGCTCGAGATACGAAGGCAAAAGGGCAAGCACGGCGTACTGCGAAACGCAACCGAAACGCAAGCGAAATCCTTCGATATAGCTCCTTCGATATATTTCGAGATCAGCCACATAATGCCTGCTAACTTCGCCGCCGGTGCCGCTGCTGGTAAAAACCGCTTCGGGCGGAGATTCCGCAGAGTATATCTTGCTGGTTTTGAAGAACTCTATCGGCAAAAAGGGAATCCCGTCGATAGTCGTAACCTCGTCGGGATTCACATCCAAAAGCTCTATATACCTTTTATATACGTAGCAACGCGCTGCTTGATAGCGAAAACAGTCAAGAGCGGCCTTCTCCATCGCTTCGGGAGCGAGAGCCGGACTGATGCAATTTAGTCTGTATTCGATTATTGCAGTTGTTTTATTTTGATACTGCGGAAGCTCACCTCGTCGCCGTGGTCCTGAAGCAGGATTCGTCCTTCGGGGGCTTCGCCGAAAGCTCCGGCGGTGTTGTATTCCGGAGCGGCGTATTTGCTGCCGGCCACAAGTTCGCGGAAAGCATCGGAACCGCGCTCGTATTCAAGAACTTTGAATCCGTTCAGCCAGTGTTCGACGTGATTGTCGGGACGAACCACAATGCGTGCCAAGTTCCACTGTCCTACGCCATTGTCGCGTTTATTTCTGGCTGCAAGCAGGTCGTACAAACTCGACAGTTTTCTGCTGCCCGGAAAGGAGGTGTAAAGTTTTGCATCGGGATGCGTACGGTCGTCCAAAATCTGGTATTCAAGTCCGTAGGCCGAACCTTTCTGTTTTTCCGATTCCGTTACGAAATACTTTATGCCGCTGTTTGCGCCGGTCGAGTATTTAAATTCCAGCTCCAGCTCGAAGGCCGAATACATTTCGCGACTGACGATGTCGCCTCCGTTAGCCGCTTCTTCGCCTTTGGAACTCAGCACGGTAATTGCGCCGTTTTCCACCTTCCAGCCATGTTCCGGGAAACTATCTTTGTGTGCGCCACGCCATCCTTCTACAGTCTGACCATC
The DNA here is from genome assembly GCA_031280885.1 of Prevotellaceae bacterium. Lineage (GTDB taxonomy): Bacteria > Bacteroidota > Bacteroidia > Bacteroidales > UBA932 > JAIRLF01. The sequence continues at coordinate 9,355 of JAITGD010000051.1, forward strand.
AAACATTAGCGCCCATCCTTGAGCTTTTTCTTCTTCGGATAGTGTGTTCGGTACGCGATTGACCAAGGGTTTCAACTCGCCTTGTTTGCGATTGGCTTCGAGATTTTCGGTCATAATGCGGATATTGCGGAATTTAACCTGTTTGCCTTCCTGCCAGGGTTTGTTGCCGTACAGCGAATGTATCTGAAAGGCAATGAATCCCGACGAGGTTTCTTCGTCGAGCAGATTGGCTGTGTTTACTTCGTTCAGCCAGATGCGGATGCTGTTTCCGATGGCTTCGACGCGATATTTGTTCCAGCCGGTTTTGTTCCAAGCGGCTTTGGCTTTTTCGTCTCCATCGTTGGTAACGAGCCATCCGCGTCGTGCTTCGTCGTAGATTCCGCCGCTCCAGGCTCTGTCCGAAGGGTCGATTTCGCATTGATAGCCGTGTACTCGACCGTTGTCGTAATCGGGAGTACTGAGGCTGCGGAATTGAACGCCGGAATTGAGCGAAGTGTCTGCCTCACATTCAAATTCGAGGATAAAGTCGCCGTACTCTTTTTCGGTAGCCATAAAGCTGCTTGGCTGGTCTTTGACCGTAGTTCCAACCACGCAACCGTTTTCGACAGTAAAAGGCGCTTGCCCGTTCAACTGCTTGAATCCATCGAAGTTCTTGCCGTTGAACAGCTTCGTCCAAGACTTGTCTTCGCTCGAACACGATACCGTAATGACGGTAGCAATCAAAAGAAAGATAATTTTTTTCATGTCTGTGTAATTTATAAATCGTATTAAAAATCAGAAGGTTTATCGCTTTTTTAGATAAACGTTCAGCAAACAAAAGTAGCAAAAAAATTAAGAATTAAGACTGTTGGACTGTTGGACTGTTGGACTGTTGGACGATTGGACATATTTTTTATATGATTTTATCGTCGCTGTGGAACCCCTAACGGGGTTCAGAGTCTATGTATTACATTGTTTTTTATTGATATTAATGCCCTACGGGCAACCTTCGGAATTATGAATTATGAATTGCCGGCGGCGGCGGCTTTGATTGTCTTGCACTTGATTGTCTAAGGCCGAACCCTGTTTCATCAATCCAGCCTGCGTAGCTAATTCATAATTCATAATTCATAATTCATTGGTGCTTTCTTTTGATGATCTTGATAAATAAGTGATTCCCTTTGTTTGCTCGTCTTATCGAATAAAAGAATACCTTTGCAGGCGTAATTTTTGTCAGATGTTTAAATTAGATAAATACTTCGGAAAGCTTTCGTTTCTTGTTCTGTCGGTTGCGGTTTACGGCGGCCTGACTATGGCCGGTGGAGGCTGCGCAAATTCCTCGATTTCACCTACCGGAGGCGCAAAAGATACTATCGCGCCGGTGCTGCTGAATATGACGCCGGCACAAGGATCAAAGAACTTCAAAGGCAAGGAGATTGTCTTCACGTTCAATGAATATGTGCAACTGAAGGATCAAAATAAAAACTTCGTCATCTCGCCGCCGCTGCCCGAAAAAAGACCCGAATTGCGACTCAAAGGAAAAAGCGTAGCGGTGCGATTCCCCGTAGAGCCGGCTGATTCAACTACTTACTATCTCGAATTTGGTAATAGCGTCGTTGATTTGAACGAAAGCAATCCGGCGCAATCACTCAATTTTATCTTTTCGACTTTCGACGAGATTGATTCTATGATGTATGCCGGAGTGGTGGTGGACGCCTTTACCCTCGCTCCCGTAGAGGGCGCTTCAGTATTTTTGTATGCCGACAATATCGACTCGATTCCGTACAAAAAAAATCCGTCGGCGCTCTCGAAATCCGATAAGGATGGAGCCTTTATGATTAAGGGTATCAAGAATATAAACTACAAAATAGTGGCTCTGCTCGATGCTAATAATAACTTCCGATACGACCCCGCCAGCGAACGTATTGCTTTCAGAGATTCGACTATAAAACCCTACTGGCTCTCGGCGCAGGATTCTATAGCCTTGGCCGACTTGCCTTTGCTGAATATGTTTACCGAAAATGCTAAACGTCAAGCTCTCTTAGAATATAAAAGGCTTGAACCGCGATTGATACAGCTGGTTTTCAACAGTATAAATCCGCAGATAAATAAATTTGAAATCAATGGCCTCACTCGCGAAAATATGATCCGCGAAACAAGCGTCTTTGGCGATACCGTAAAATACTGGCTGAAACCTACAACGCTGCCCGACAGTATCTTCGCCTCGCTTATCTATATGAAAACCGATAGCCTGAATATGCTCTCGCCCGATACCACCGAATTGAAATTCCCCGTCGAAAAGAAAAAGAAGGAATCAATAAATAGAAAACGTGGTCGCGACAAGGATAAAGATAAAGAGGACGAAGAAGAGGAAATAATTCCAATAACGCCTAATATAGCGGCTAATGCAGCCCGAATTTATGAAAACGGAATACACTTCGGATTCAAAACTCCGCTACTGAGGGTCGATACCTCGAAAATCCAACTAAAAGTTTTCGATGATACCGGAAAAGAAAAAACTCCGGTTCGATTTACTTTTGAACGCGATTCCGCCGCTTTGAGAAACTATCGACTTAATACCGCTTGGAAAACTGCCGCTAAATATGAACTGCTGCTCATGCCGGAGGCTTTTGTGGATATATACGGAATTGCAAATGACAGCATTGTGAAATCCTTAGAAACTGCAAATCCCGAAAAATACGGAGTTCTTAAAATCGATGTTCACAACGCCGAACAGCAATACATTATCCAAATTATAAAGGATAAAAAAACTGTTGTTCAGAAAATTATACACGGAAACGGAGTTTATTCATTCCCTTACCTCGAAGCTGGAAAATACGGAGTTAGGGTGATAGAAGATAAAAACGCCAACGGACGATGGGATACCGGACAATATCTCGCTCATAAACAGCCCGAAAGGGTGGTGATGATGCGTTTTGCCGACGACGAAGACCTCATCGCTATGCGCGCAAGCTGGGAAATAGAACAAACATTGGACATTAAAAACATCTTTAAATAAAAATAATGATTAACGAAGCAATAATTCACTCGCTTATGCTGCACAAAGTTGGCGGCAAAGCTGAAGGCGATACTCTTAAAACCTCGAAAACGCCTCTCAAACTCGACGACGAAATCTGCACGCTGCTGACGTCCTTCTTTATAACTCCTTTCAAAACAAGCGAATACTTCTCGCTCGACGATAGCCAAAGCAGCGAACTATGCCAAGCCTGCGCAGCAATCTTCGATAATGCCGACACGCTGGCCGAAGAATCGGCTAAACTCGCTCATATATTGCACGAAACAGAAAACGATCAAACAAAAAACGGCGAATTTTACGTAGCATATTTCCGCGAATGTGTGGTGGACGGCGAAACGGTCGAAGCTATCGGATTGTTCAAATCCGAAAATAAAGAAACTTTCTTGAAGATATATCCTGCTGCAAATAACTATATTATAGAAGCAGAAGAGGGCGTAAACATACGCAAACCTGATAAGGGCTGCATGATTTTCAACACCGAAAGCGAAAACGGATACTTGGTCTCTGTTATCGACGGCAGCAAAAACGCAGAGTGGCGCAACGAATTTCTGAAAATCAAACCCTACGAAAATCCTTATAGCAAAACTCGAGCTATGATGCAGGCTTGTAAGGACTTCGTTACGGATGAACTGCCCGAACAATTTGAAATAAACCGCGCCGACCAAATAGATCTGCTCAATCGCTCGATGCAATATTTCAAAGAAAATGAAGCCTTTGAACGTCCTCGCTTCGAACAAGAAGTGCTGCAACAACCGGAACTTATCGAATCGTTCAGAGAATTTGACGAAAAATATCGCGACGAAAAAAATATTCCCACCGAAATGACTTTTGAAATAGCCCCGCAAGCTGTCAAAAAGAACTCAAAGATTCTCAAAAGCGTACTGAAATTAGATAAAAACTTCCACATCTACATACATGGCGACCGCTCGCTGATTGAAAAGGGCGAGGAGGACGGACGAAAATACTATAAGGTTTTCTACGAAACCGAGACATAAACCTTACAAGGAAATGACTCACGAAGAAGCTCTTAACCGACTGCAAGCGCTGTGTAGCCTGAAAGAAATATGCGCCAGCGAAGCCGAAAGCAAACTGCGAAAATGGCAAATCGAAATATCGTACTTCCCACAGATAATCAACGCTTTACTTTCCAGCGGATATATCGACCAAAAAAGATATGCCGCAGCTTTCGTTGCCGATAAAAGCCGACTCTCAAAATGGGGCGCGGCAAAAATACGACAGGCCTTGAGAGCTAAAAATATACCCGACGAAATCGTTGCCCAGGCCTGCGCAGCTATAGACCCAGAACAGACGCAAACTACTCTCAATGAACTGCTTATAAAGAAACTCAAAACCATAAAATCGACCGCCGACACCAAAAAAACAATGGCCGCACTGATTCGCTATGGTGCCTCACGAGGTTTTGAATACGAAATGGTCTATAAATCAGCAAAAAAAGTACTTTTTCTTAATGATTAATGATTAATGATTAAAAAATTCAAGCTCCCGCAGGGGCTTGCTCTCTCGACGACAAGCATAAACAAGTATAGCACTTCAAAAAAAGATTTCGCCTTTTGACTGGATTGCTTTGGGCTGTCTCCCTCGCAATGACGAAGCGACAATTTGAACAGCGAAGTTAAATGCGCCCGCCTCGCCCGAATAAGAATTTTTAAAGACCGTCGCCTACTTTTTGACAAAACGCAGTCCTCACAAGGCCTTTGCAATTAACGTATTTTAACAAAAACTTGTCTTTTGTCCGAATCATATAATTGCACATACTGCTGATAATAAAAATATTATTAAACCAAAAAAATAAAACAACTGTTAAATATTCTTAAGAACGAACAACCGCATCTGCTTTTCGCAGTAATTTTGCATTTGAACACATCATTGAATGAACTTTGAGTGTCAATGGAATTAAAAATTTTAAACATAAAACATGCGTGCTACACAAAATTTTTCAGGAATCACCTCTGACTCACAAATAAAGAAGGAGTCTAAAATGCTTAAGAAGAAAATCCCATATAATTTTAAGAAAGGATTGTTGATGGCCATGATCGGCGGAATGGCGTTCCAATCTTGCAAGAAAGATGAAGAACCAATCGTGCAACACGATACAACGTATAGTTTTAGCTCTCGCAATTATGATAATCTTGAAAATCTTAACAGGGTCAGAGCATCTGCGGATTCTGCACAGGTTCGTAATATAATTTTTCAGGTAATACCTAATAATGATGGTGAAGAGTTTTGGGGCGTAACTATAGCTAATCCGGTTAACAATGCCATAAAACCCGCGTTTGAGGCCGCCAATGGCAAGGGAAAAGGAAAAGGTACCTTCCTTAATGTTCGAGAAGTGAAGCTTGATGCAGAGACTGCGGCCTGGTTGAATGCCCAAGGATACTCTATTGAGTTTTATAAGGAATCCGCAACAAAAATTAAATAAAAGCGCTCTATACCATTATGCGGCCGATTTATTTGCCAGCACACAGTTGTCATTCCCGCGAAGGCGGGAATCGCTTGTTTGTAAATACAATGGATTCCCGCCTTCGCGGGAATGACGAATTACTAGTTACCAGCCACATAATGGAATAGAACAAATAAAAAATCTGGCATTCGCTAGATTTTTTTATTGCACGTTGTTTTAAAATTTTCTACGCTGTTTATATGAGAATATTTTATAAACTGGTTTTTGGATTCACACTTTTGCTTCACAGTAATGTTGCTTTTGGGGCGGTGTGCCCAGACAAATGTTCTGAGAACAAGTACTGTGACACTCCAGCTAATGGTTGCGATGACTGTCCCACATCTCATCCAAAATCTCCCGTAGATACTGTTCCAAAGACCAGCTGTTACAAAACTTGTGCCGCATGTACAACTACCGGTACTACTGGTAATCCAAATTGTAGTCCGACCACAGCTGGAACGGCAAATCATCCTGACGATTGCATCGATTATGGATGCAATTGCGATTCTGGATATACTCCAAATGGTGGCGGGACAAATCCAAATTGCTCTTGCACGCCAAATACGTATAATGTCAAGATTAATTTAAATGATGGTACTTCCCCGGAATATTCGGGGCCGACCTGTACTTATGGTACAGAGTGCGACTTGGGTGCCCTTCCGACCAGATCAGGGCACACGTTCGGAAGATGGGTGTACGCTCAGGGCCTTACTTTGTATTTCGATTCTAGCAACAATATTAAAGCTACCACTAAGATTCCGGCTACATTTGATTATCCGCCTGCACATGATGCCGACATGGTAATTCTTGTGGAATGGGAACAATGCGCTAATGGAGCCGGTGTAGCCACTTGGGGGGGGGAATGCGTAGCGGCCACCTGTAAAGGCGGGTACGAGTTACAAAATAACACATCTCAATGCGGCGGCAGCGGCACATCATATGCAATTAATAAATATAACTGTTGCAAGTCATGTGCCGAGTCCGGAAAATATTGCCCTGCGGGTGGGGTGTAAAAAATGCGGGGTCAAGGGTTAAAAAATTCTTCCCAGTTTCAATCAGAATAAAAATCTTTATTTCCCAAGGTTCCCTTAGTAGAGATGCGATTAATCGCCTCTCTA
>JAITGD010000045.1 GCA_031280885.1 Prevotellaceae bacterium
AAAGCAGAAAGCAGAAAGCAGAAAGCAGAAAGCAGAAAGCAGAAAGCAGAAAGCAGAAAGCAGAAAGCAGAAAGCAGAAAGCAGAAAGCAGAAAGCAGAAAGCAGAAAGCAGAAAGCAAGAAAGCAAGAAAGCAAGAAAGCAAGAAAGCAAGAAAGCAAGAAAGGCATTAAATATCCGAAATCAATATAAAATATCCGTAGTCACAACGGAGTCACAACGGAGTCATAACGGAATTACAACGAAGGATAAGCACAGAATCAACGGAGAAAATTTGGGATCTCGTGCTTATTGGCGCTTAGCTTTTGGTTTTTTTCTGAATAGATCGATAAATCGTTCAAACATGCCTTGATACGAGATACTTACGCCATTACGATTACTATCCATATCGTCCGAGAAATAATCTCGCGATTTTGAAAAGCCTTTTAAACGGACATTGCCCTGTTTTCCAAGCAGAATTTCGGTTTCAAAATTTCCCACAAAATCGCGGTTTGAAGTGGTATTATTTCCTGCGCTTCCGTTGATAATCACTCTGTCGAAGAGTTGAGTACTGAGGTCGAATTCAAATTCGCTTCCGCTGCTATTTTGCGAATTAGTCGAATAATCGAGGCCAAAATCAATAGGGACAGGCAGTTTGAACAGCGATATCAGGCTACCAATCTGAGCCGAAAGCAGTTCGGTAGCATTACTCATCAGGGCAGTCGAGCCAAGATCAACGTTGTTTATATCCTGATCGGGGACAAAAGTTTTGAACACCAGCAAGGCCAAGAATTGTTTGGTCATTTTCTCTTCGGTGTTGATATAGCTTTGAATCTGTGCTTTTCGCTCGGGGTCAAGATCTTGTATATCGATATCGAATTTTAGCGAAGGGCGCGTCATTCGTCCCGAAATTTGGATTTTGCACACAGCCGGATAGTGTCGCGAATCTCTCACATTCGTATTTGAGAGGAGCGAAGAGATCTGCACACGTTCACGGTACGATGCTGTAACATCGAGAGTTGCACCGGCAATATCGCCGTTGAATTTGATACGGCTTCCGTTGTTAAGAGTAAATTTGCGCGATACGATGCTGAAATTCGGCAACGTAAAATTGTAATCGCCGCTTTCCACCACATAATCGCCCACGACGGTAAACAGATTTATTGCCGGCACTACGTTGAAAGTAAGGTGTCCGGAACCTTTTGCTTTGATTATGTCGCCAACTTTTGGGTCGATAAGTATTTGAATTTCCGATTCGGGAGTTACGTCCAAGTCGAGTTGCAGGCTGATTTTTGACTTGCTGACGTTTTTATTTACCGCTTCGACGGGCAGCTCGTCGTGTCCCTTTTTTTTGAACGACAGAAATTCCATACCTGAGGCTTCCGACACATCCGACAGAGGGATATAAAGTATTGAATTTTTGTTACTTTCGGCTGCGATATTGAAATTGAACTCATTTTGTGTACCGCTCAGGCGTATTCGTCCTGTGGCGTAAGCAGTTCCGTAGAACAGCGGATTGTCTTTTTCTCGAGTATTCAGGCAAAGGATATTTTTGACGTCGGCTACAGCATCGAATTTAATATCTCTGAAATTATTGTGTTCCAGAGTGATATTGAGTTGTCCTCCGTTGCCGTTCAGGTCTTTTATTTTGCCGTCGCGAATCACAAATTTTGATTTTTCGATATCGATAGCCGCTGTAACATTAAATCGCGATTTGAGGTAATCGACTGTCATTCCGATATTATTCAAGTCGAGCCGTCCGGTCAAAGTCGGATCTTTCAGCGTGCCGCGCAGGAACATTTTTCCCGACGAAGCGCCGTTTATACCCGACAGCACGCCTTTCAGCACAGGGTTTAGATAGAAGAGATTCAGCTCGTTAATATCCGAATCGATTTTCAGACCCAAGTTTTTCGGAACAAAAAATCCATTTATTGAAGCCTTTACCAACTTGTCGTCATATACTCTTGCGGTCAGTTCGACCCTCTGAAGCTCACTGTTCCAATAAGTTCCGACGGTAATATTTCCCAGCGTATCGTGGTTTACCACGATACTATCGGCTTGCAGGTTCGACATAAAAATCGGAACATCGTAAACGCCTGTAATTTCGGCCAATCCCGACACTTTGCCCTGCACCTCGTAGCCGGCGCGCTCGAAGATATATCCCAGTCCTGCAAGCCGATACTTGTCGAGCGTTATTCGCAGCGTATCCTTATAACTTTTCGACATCGTTCCGCTGGCTTTCAGATACTGACCGCGTCGATGCAGGTTGAAATCGTGCAGACTTATGTTATTTCTGTTGATAATTACCTTTGCCGGCTCCACAGTCCATTTATCGCCAAACAGCTTTAATTCCGATTTATGTATATCGATTTCAGCAAATTGCACAGAATCATTATCAGCAAATCGGGTAGATATATTAACGTCTCCCGAACTTTGACGCACAGCAGTGTCGCTGAAGGCAATACGTGATTTTAGCAACTTGTTGTGTATCGAGTTCGTTGCCGACAGTTTTTGCAGACCGAGGCCTGCAATCTTTGCAAAATCGGCATTGAGGTTTGCCAGCAGCGAATCGCCGGATGTTTTACCGTCGAAAACCAGCTTGTCGATATAATTTTCGCCAAGCGATATTTTATCTGATACAAGTTTTATTTTCAGGCTGTCGCCTGCGTCTATATTCAATTTTGTATTTTCGGCGATGAACAAATCAGGCATAAAAATCCGCGACACTCCTCTTGATTTTTTTATCAACACTTCGAGCCGATACAAATTGTTCTGTTCTGCAACTGTGCCGGACGGGTCGGAATTAAAGACGTGTAAATATCTATCAAATAGATCTTTTAGCTTTGATATAAAACCATTTAAATCGTCCTGTCCCGAATAATCAACATTCACAAAATCCGACTTCAACGACAGCGTGTCCTTGCCGGCCTTGTTCGACGAGGTAAGTGTGATATTTCCCAGGTTAATATCTCCGATATTATCTCTGTATTTGCCATTTACGATTGACAATTCGCCCATGTAGTCGAATATTCCCGAAGCCTTGAAATTGGCGTTTATTTTGCCCGAAAACTGCGAGATACTATCCCGCTTGTTGAAGTTTAATTTACTAAGATCGACGTGTTTAAGCTCTGCTTTAAAATCGAAAACCGGAGTGGGATCGTCCTTCGTTCCGTCGAGATTTATTTTTCCGTCGAAAGCGAAATTGACATTTGCGTCAGGGCTGTCGATATTCCCGTCAAACTCCTTATCTTTAAGCCTTCCCGACAGTTTTATATTCTCGTAATTATAGCCGTTCATGCCAAGCGAAAAAATAACTCCTTCACCCGAAATATCTGTAGCTCTGTTATTTTGCAATCGTCCGTCGAGCATAAAATTAAAATCGGACATACCGAAGAAGTCCGATTTTAGTATCGTATTAAGATTCAATTCTGTAGCAGCGAGGCTTCCGGTGAAGCTGGTCGATTGGTCGGAATACATTTTAAAGAGCAAGTCCATTCCGATTGATCCGAAATCGCCTGATAATCGGCCATTAGCCACAAAATCGTTTACCAATCCCGTGAAAGTGCCGGAGAAATCGAGTTTATTAATTTCGCTGAAAGTATTGTTCACCGCGTCGAAATTCTTCCCTGTTATTCCCGAAAGCGCTGTTATTACGTCATTTCTGACGGTTGTCAGGCGGTGCAAATCGGCATAAATAATCGTAGATTCGATGTCGGGCAAACCGGTTATGCTGAAACGTCCGTCGAGCGCCGTTCCTTGCATCGATTCAACATGCAGATTATTACTTTTTATATTGGCAACCGGCCCAAAAACCAGGCCGTTTACTTTGGCTTTGAGGGGAATATGTCCCAAAACCGGAGCAAAAAAGCCTATAGTTTTGAACGCGATTTCAGAGTCGTAGAAATCGCCCGTCAGAACGACCTTATTCACAAAATCTTTGAACTCTTCCTTTCCATTATAGGCCATGCTGAAATGTTTCATCTTTACGATAGAGTAATCGTCCTCAAGTTCAAGGTTTTTCAGTTCGATTCCATTGCCGAAATACACATAGCCGGTATCCACCGACAGGCCTTTCAGCGAGAATCCCGATCGCTCGTTCAGTGCGAGTTTTTTTAAGCGAAATGAGATGGTATCTTTCTTGAGATCAATTCTATCGGCCTCGATATATATTCCCGATACCGACATGTTTTTGTAGATTATTCCTTCCGGATTTGTCTCCATAGTTTCGGCTCCGAGCAGGGACATGTTGTAGCGGAAATTCTTCATAGTAAACGAAGTAGTACTCATTGTGAAGGGACTTGCCTTTGTAGAATCCTTCACCTCAGTTTTCTTTTTGATGCGCGAAAGCACTTGTGTGATATTTACTCCGACGGAATCGCTTACTAACGAGAATATTCCGTCCGACAATTCCAAATGTCCAACCTTCAACTGTCGTCCGAACAAAGGCAGTTGAGTGAGGCTGGCGCGTAAGCGTCCGACGTACAGAAGAGTGTCTTTAAGAGGATCTTCCACATAAATGCCGTGCAGCGATACCTTGTTTGAAAATATAGATAAACTGACCGATTCCACTTTGAGATCGACGTCCAACTTTTCGGATAGCGATTTGGTAACTTTATTGACTACAGCAGTCTGTACAGCAGGTATTTGTACAAGAACGACGGGCAATAGTGCAACGATGAATAAAATCAGCAGCAAGCGAAGCAGTATGCGTCGCCAAGATCTTCTTACAGACCCTTTTATAGCATGTTCAGTACTTTTCAACGTATATCTATCATTTTACGATAAATTTGACCACAAAATTAGTAAAGTTAAAGATTCGAGCTTGCCGAATAGCGATAATCTTGGCTAAGACACTCAGCCTTACATCGTTTCCAATAATCTGATAAAACTCGTCAAACACCGAAATTGAATACCCCAATCGACTGTATATGAATAAAAAAAGTCGCGCCCGCTGGGGAATTGGACGCGACTTCGAAATTTAATCTCTAAAAACAAATGAAGCATATATATAACAAGCTCCCGAGCAAATTGTTCATCGATTGTAGATTTTTTTTGACAAACAATCCAACTAAAAAACTTTTTATACCTTTGCCCGAAATTTTGATGATTAAATGAAACGTAGGTTAAGAAATAAATATTGGCGTCGATGCTTGCAAATGAGCGAGTAATCGGCCTGATTTTTATCTATTGAATGGTTTTGAAGAACTAAGGTGGAAAGGTCTGTTGCTCGTGCGACAGGCCTTTTCTGATTGAAAATTAAATAATTATGGATACTTATCATGTGGATGAAAACGGGTATTATGGAATCTTTGGCGGAGCATACATCCCTGAAATTCTTTACTCTAACGTCGAAAATCTGAAAAACGTTTATTTGCAGATTCTTAGCGAATCCTCATTTCAGAAGGAATTGGACGATTTATTGCGCGATTACGTCGGACGGCCAAGTCCTCTGTACTTTGCAAGGCGATTGTCGGAAAGATACAATTGCAGAATTTACCTGAAACGGGAGGACTTGAATCATACCGGCTCGCATAAAATCAATAATGCTATCGGACAGATCCTTATGGCGCGTCGAATGGGCAAAACACGGATCATTGCCGAAACAGGCGCCGGACAACATGGCGTAGCCGTTGCAACAGTCTGTGCTTTAATGAATATGCATTGTGTAATATATATGGGCGCTACCGACGTGCAACGTCAAGCCCTCAATGTGAGGAAAATAGAAATGCTGGGAGCAAAAGTCGTTCCGGTTACAGGCGGCAATGCCACTCTGAAAGACGCTACTAATGAAGCTATTCGCGATTGGTGTTGCAATCCTTCCGACACGCATTATATCATCGGATCGACCGTCGGCCCGCATCCATATCCCGATTTGGTGGCACGTCTGCAATCGGTCATCGGCAAAGAAATCAAAGAGCAACTTAAATCGAAGGAAAAGCGCGATTATCCCGACTATCTGCTTGCCTGTGTGGGCGGTGGAAGCAATGCCGCAGGCACGCTTTACCCTTATGTGAACGACAAACGTGTGAAAATCGTCCTGGCTGAGGCAGCAGGGAAAGGCCTCGACACGGATTTTTCGGCAGCCACCATTCATTTGGGTACGGTTGGAATTATTCACGGCAGCAAAACGCTTCTGATGCAGGACGATGACGGTCAAATCACTGAACCATACTCTGTTTCGGCTGGATTGGATTATCCCGGAGTCGGGCCGCTTCATGCAAATATGGCTCAGCAGGGACGCTCGGAAGTATTGGCCGTTACGGACGACGAAGCTCTTGCCGCTGCAATGGAACTTACACGTACCGAGGGTATTATTCCGGCTTTGGAATCGGCGCACGCTCTGGCCGTATTCAAACGTAAAACCTTTTCTCCCGACGACCTTGTCGTACTTTGCCTTTCGGGACGAGGAGACAAAGATATGGAGGTATATGCTTCGGGAACCAAGAGCCAGGACTTCAAGAATCATCCAAAAAAATAAAAATTATGAATATAAACGTTGTCGCAAAAACCATTCTTGCTGATTTACATACGCCGGTCAGCATCTACTTGAAAGTGCGCGATATTTACCCTGAATCGGCTCTGCTCGAGAGTTCCGATTTTCACGGAAACGAAAACTCGTATTCCTTTATAGGCGTCAATCCTGCAGCGAGTTTCAAGCTCGACAGGGATAAGATTTACGAACAATTTCCCGATGGAAATATCATCGAAAAGGAATTGGCCGGAGAACTTTCGCCAATCGACGAGCTAAATAGCTTTGTTGGACGCTTTTGCATCGTATCAAACGGAAATCCAACTCCTATTAATGGCCTGTTTGGATATTCGTCCTACGATGCGGTGCGATATTTCGAGGACGTCGAAACGCACAAATATCCCACAAGGGCGACGCTAATCCCCGAAATGATGTATATTTTATATCGTTTCATCATCATTGTCAATCATTTTAAAAACGAGCTGACCATTGTCGAAAATCTTTTCGACGGCCAGCAAAGTAAAATGCAGGACATGACTACACTGCTCGAAAACAGGAACTACGCTTCTTACAACTTTTCGACTTCGGGCAAGGAAAAATCCATGATTACCGACGAAAAATATATGCAGATGGTCGGCGAGGGAATCCGGCATTGTCGTCGTGGAGACGTCTTTCAGATAGTCCTTTCGCGCTGTTACGAACAGGCTTTTACCGGCGACGATTTCAAGGTTTATAGAGCTTTGCGCTCGATAAATCCATCGCCGTATTTATTTTATTTTGATTTCGGTTCGTTCAGAATATTCGGTTCGTCGCCCGAAACGCATTGCAGAATTTCGCAAAAAAAGGCTTATATCGACCCCATTGCCGGAACATTTCGCAGAACGGGCGACGATGAAAAAGATAAACTGCTTGCTGAAGAGTTGCTTAAAGATCCGAAAGAAAACGCCGAACACGTCATGCTGGTCGATTTGGCGCGAAACGATCTCGGACGAAATGTTACCGACGTCAAAGTGGAATTTTACAAGGAAGTGCAATATTATTCGCATGTAATTCACCTTGTTTCGAGAGTTTCGGGAACGGTGCCTGAAAAAGCAAATACTGTAAAAATATTTGCCGACACTTTTCCCGCCGGCACTCTTTCGGGAGCGCCCAAAATTCGCGCAATGCAGCTGATTCGCGACATCGAACAACATGACAGAGGCGCATACGGAGGCTGCATCGGATACCTCGGATTGAACGGCGAAATCAATCAGGCTATCACCATTCGTTCCTTTGTCAGCAAAAACAATGTGCTTTATTATCAAGCAGGTGCGGGAATTGTGTCGAAATCCGATGAACATGCCGAATTGCAGGAGGTGAAAAATAAACTTGGCGCATTGAAACATGCAATAGACGTAGCCGAAGATATTAAAAATTAAATGAATAGAGGTATGAAAATCCTGGTATTCGACAATTATGATTCATTTACCTACAATCTGGTGCAATTGATTGGAGCTTTGGGATTTGATGGAGTCGAAGTATATCGGAACGACAAAATTACTTTGGATAAAATTGCAGATTTCGATAAAATAATTCTCTCGCCTGGTCCGGGTATTCCATCCGAATCGGGCTTGCTGCTGCCATTGATAAAACGCTATGCGCAAGTCAAAAGTATTCTTGGCGTATGTCTTGGACATCAGGCTATTGGCGAAACTTTCGGCGCCAGCTTGCTGAATCTCGATCAGGTATATCACGGAGTTGCCATGCGGATTTCTGTTACAGCTAACGACCCGATATTCGAGGGTTTACCTGCAGCTTTCGACGCTGGACGATACCATTCGTGGATAGTGAACGAAGAAAATTTTCCTGACGAATTGGAAATCACCGCAGTGGACGACGAAAACAAAATCATGGCTCTGCGTCATAAAACCTTCGATGTGCATGGAGTGCAGTTTCATCCCGAATCGGTGCTAACACCTGAAGGAAAACAGATTATCAATAACTTTCTAAAATTGTAAATCAAATGAAAGAAATACTTTATCGACTTTTTGAACATCAGTATCTAAATAAAAATGAGGCTAAAACGATATTGATGAATATGGCCGAAGGCAAATATAACGAAAGCCAGATTGCCGCCTTCATTACCGTATATTTTATGCGAAGCATAAGCGTCGAAGAATTGCTCGGATTCCGCGAAGCTCTGCTCGAAATGCGCGTAAAAGTTGACGAACTGAGCGTGTACAATCCGATTGACATTGTGGGTACGGGAGGCGACAATAAAAATACCTTTAATATCTCTACAACAGCCTGTTTCGTAGTTGCCGGAGCTGGATACAAGGTCGCAAAACACGGAAACTATGGCGCAACATCCGTCAGCGGAGCTTCAAACGTTATGGAAGAGCAGGGCGTGAAATTTTCCAAAGATATCGACTTGCTAAAACGCTCTATGGAAGCAACAAACATCGCTTATCTACATGCGCCTTTTTTCAATCTTGCTCTGAAAACGGTTGCTCCCGTCCGTCGGGCGCTTGCGGTGCGCACTTTTTTCAACATGCTTGGCCCGATAGTGAATCCTTTGATTCCGCGCCGACAATTGCTTGGTGTTTACGACCTTAAAATGGCGCGTCTGTATCATTATATCTATCAACAAAGCGATTGCGATTTCACCGTTGTGCATAGCCTCGATGGATACGACGAAATCTCGCTGACCAGCAAGTTCAAGGTAATCAATAAGAACGAGGAAACTATCTTTTCTCCTGAAGATCTTGGATTTCCTGTAAATAAAGGCGACGATTTGAACGGAGGAACAACAGTGGCTCAAGCGGCTGAAATATTTCGCAATGTGATTGAAAATAAAGCTACTGACGCGCAAACAAATACCGTGCTTGCAAATGCCGCTTTCGCTATCAGGATTTTTGAACCGAATTTTTCGATTGCCGATTGCCTTGCAATAGCAAAAGAATCAATACAATCGGGCAAGGCGAAAAGAACTTTGGAAAAATTCGTTGAAATTAATTCGTAATTTCAAAATATACTGAAAAACAATATTGTACAAAATGGGAATACTACACGAAATCATCGAAAATAAACGCCAAGAAGTTCATCGTCAGAAGGAAGCCCTTCCCGTGTCGGAACTCGAAAGAATAATCGCCGAAAATAATTGCGAAAAACGCTCTTTCAAACAAGCGCTATTAAATTCATCCACAGGAATAATTGCTGAATTTAAACGCAAATCGCCATCCAAAGGCTGGATTGCAAAGGAGGCAATGGCGGCGAAAATTGTTTCCGACTATGCAACTTACGGAGCCACAGCTATTTCTGTACTTACTGACGAACATTATTTCGGCGGATCGTTTGACGATTTCGACGTCGCACGCAAAAGCCTAAATATCCCAATGTTACGCAAAGATTTCATCGTCGATTCGTATCAGATTTATCAATCGAAAGTTCTCTGCGCCGACATTATTCTCTTGATTGCCGCCGCTTTATCGCCCGCTCAAACCGCCGGCTATGCCCTTCGCGCTCATGAATTAGGTCTGGAAGTGCTTCTCGAAATACACGACGAAACGGAATTGGAACATATCAGCGAAAATATTGATATAGTTGGAATTAACAATCGAAATTTATCTACTTTCATAACCGACGTTCGACACTCTTTCGAGCTTGGTGAAAAAATCCCGAAGGAATACGTGAAAATTTCCGAAAGCGGCATTTCCGACGTCGCCACCGTAAAGTCCTTGCGTCAAGCGGGATTTCGAGGATTCCTGATGGGCGAAACTTTTATGAAAACTCCCAGCCCAGGCGAAGCTTTGCGCGATTTCGTCGAACAACTCGAAAAATATTAAAGACGAGGACGGTATGAAGTTTACGGCAAAAATAAAAATCTGCGGGATGAAGCAGCCCGACAATATACGCGATGTAGCTGAACTACCGATAGATATGATGGGATTTATATTTTATCCGGCATCTCGACGTTATGTCGGAAATTTAGATCCTAATAGTTTGACGCTCATGCCTCGCCGCATTACGAAAACCGGAGTATTTGTTAACGAATCTGAAAATGCAATTCTCGATCTCGCAAAAAAATACGATCTGCAAGCCATTCAAATGCACGGAAACGAATCTCCGGCAGCATGTTCGCGTCTGAAAACCTGCGGATACACTGTAATCAAAGCCTTTGGATTGGAAAATTTCGACGATTTCGAGCAAACCATCCCGTACGAAAATATCTGCGATTACTTTCTGTTCGACGCCAAAACTCCTATATATGGAGGTTCGGGATTTGGATATAACTGGGCGATACTCAACCACTACGACGGAATGACGCCCTTTTTTTTGAGCGGAGGAATATGCGCCGACGACGCCGACAGAATAAAAGAACTGAAACATCCTCAACTTTATGGCATCGACCTGAATAGCCGCTTCGAAATCGAACCCGGATTAAAAAATACACAATTGTTGAAATCTTTTTTAGAAAATTTAATATGAATCGAATAAAAAAACTCTTTGAAAGCAAAAAGCAAAACATCCTTTCCGTTTATTTTACAGCAGGTTTCCCGAATTTGAACGACACGGTGGCCATTATAAAAGCTCTGGAAAAAGCCGGAATCGACATGATTGAAATCGGCGTTCCTTTTTCAGATCCTATGGCCGACGGACCTGTAATTCAACGCAGTGGCTCGATTGCTTTGCGCAACGGAATGAATCTGCGACTGCTCTTCGCTCAACTCGAACAGATACGCCGCGAAGTATCGATTCCTTTGATCATGATGGGATACCTCAACCCTGTGATACAGTACGGATTTGAAGCTTTTTGCGAATCATGTCGCCGCGTTGGAATCGACGGCCTGATTATCCCCGACCTCCCTTTCAACGACTATCAAAATCAGTATAAACCGCTCAGCGACAAGTACGACCTCAAAACAATCATGCTGATAACTCCCGAAACCTCCGACGAGCGGATACGTTTAATCGACAGCCACACCGACGGATTTATTTACATGGTTTCGTCGGCCGCAACCACCGGCGCTCAGGAGCATTTCGACGACAGCCGTCAGCGCTATTTTCAGCGAATCGACGCCATGAATCTGCGAAATCCTCGTCTGATTGGCTTTGGAATATCCAATAAATCAACGCTCGACGCCGCAATGAACAATGCTTCCGGCGCGATAGTCGGAAGTAAATTCATAACCCTTTTAGGCAAATCAGAATCGATAGAAGATGCTGTCAATCAATTATTAATCGAACTGAAACATCATAAAAATCCAAACCTCTAATCGTCCAAAAGTCTAAAAGTCCAAAAGTCCAAAAAACCTAAGGCTCTAATAGTCCAAACTTTAAATAAGTAATCGGAAAACCCTGAGCGGAAAACATTTCCTCGTAGTGCGTTTGGATATTTAGCAAAAGTTCGTCTGAACATTGCGATTGGATGTCGGTATAATGCTCATACACGGGCAATTCGGCGGCTGTTACCCACTTTTTTGTATATTCATGCAGAGGGAGATTGTCGGTTTTGAGATGCACCATACCGCCGGTTTTCATAAAGGTCTTATATCGAGCCACAAAGCGTGGCGAGCTAAGTCGTTTATTCTCTTTGCGAGGCTGAGGATCAGGGAAAGTAATCCAGATTTCGCTTACTTCGTCGCGGGCGAAGCACGAGCAAATAAAATCGATACGAATCCTCAGAAAAGCAGCGTTTAATATCCTGTTTTCGTGGATCGTCTTGGCGCCACGCCAGAGACGCGCACCTTTGACGTCTATTCCGATGAAATTTCTATCGGGGAATTTTTTAGCAAGAGCTACTGTGTACTCGCCTCGTCCACAGCCAAGTTCGAGAACAATTGGATTGTCGTTACCGAAAATTTCGTGCCACCGACCTTTCAGAACGTAATCCCTATTGTAAATTTCCTCGAACACAGGCTGAAAGAGCCGTTCAAAACTCAAATTTTCTGCAAATCGTCGCAGTTTATCCTTACCCATTTTTGTGTGGTGTTCTAATGAAGATCAAATTTTCGCGAACTCATTCGTCCATAGCCATTAACCACAATTTTGTTTCCGTGGATTTCCACTGTGGCGAATGAATTTTTATCGCTGGTTTCGACCATGCCCTCTGCCGTAACCATCGGAATACCTCTGAAATACGCAAAATCTCCTGCGTGATGATGACCGGAAAAAACTGCTTTCACGCAGCGATATTTTCCGATGACGTCAAGTAACTCGAAGTTATTCAGCGCCGAAAAGCTCGTCGGAGGATAAAGCGGGTGGTGCGAAAAAATCATCACCTTTTGTCCGCTTTGCTCGGCTGCCGACAAAAGACCGTCCAACCACTCAAGCTGTTTGTGGCCGACGCCGCCGTTCCATGTAGCTCCGTTAGAGGATTTTGTCCTTTTGATTCGGCTCATCATGGCCTTCAATTCCTCCTCCTGCTTTGTTCCGCCAATATTTGAATACGAGGCAATTTCGTTAGTATTCAGCATCAAAAAGAGCCATTCGCCGTGTTCAAACGAATAATACGCTTGCTCCATGTTTAATTTGCGATACAGAAGTTCATTGTCGCTTAAACTGCTGTAATCGTGATTCCCCGTTAGATTATACACCGGCGCCGAGAGACGATTTAAACGGATAAGCACCGAATCCAAATCCAAAAAATCGCGATCGATAGCGTCTCCAAGATTGACGGTGAACTCAACACCCTCATTGTTTAGATGTTTGACGCAGTTTTCGAGTTTTTCCAACGAATGACGGTAAAATCTGCTGCCGCTTGGCTCGCAATTGGCGTATTGAACGTCGGCAATCAGCCCAAATTTGAGTATTTGTCCCGCGTTTTGTGCCGGCGAAGGCTTGGCTGTCATCAAAAATATTGCAGCCATCAATCCAATTATACTTCTCATAATCATTTATTTTGTGTCAGGACATCAAAAAAAATATCCCAAAAAAATTATCGCAAAGGTATCAAAGAAAAAATATCATTATATTTGACCCGATATTTTATATGGAAAATACGGTTGTTGAAACCGTTGAGCAAAATAATTATTACGTACACACAAACGATTAGTTATGTTTGACTTTGAAAAGTTTTTAGGTGATTTGATCTTGAAGAATCGCAGAGTTATTGTCCCCGATCTCGGTGCGTTTTTACTTACCGACACCGCTTCGCGAGGCAAATCGATTATATTCTCGACTTTTCTGCGATATAACGACGGCTTCATCGAGAGCGCTCTGAAGCAAAAAGGTATCAGCGAGCATGATTCCGTAAAACTTCTGAAAGATTTTGTCTTTAATGTGAATAACACGCTGAACGCCGGCGAGGAATTTCGGATAGCAAATCTGGGTTGTTTCACGAAGGACGACAAAGGGATACAGTTCCTTTTCGATGCACGCGACACAAATTCTCAAACCGTCGAGCTGCATACCGAACCGTCGGGCGCGTCTCCGTTTACGACTTCGCTCGAAAAAAATTCCGCACCTCCGCCTCGCGTTTCGCGCAGGGTTTGGGTTGTGGCAAGCGTCGTATCGGCCTGGGCAATAATTGCTGCGGGGATATACTTCGTCCTCGAAAACAGCGGAGAAAGCCTGAAAGGACAAACGGCTGACGCAATACAACAGCCTGTAACGGCGACGATTGTCGAACCGGTGGCCTCGAAAATGACGGAGAGCCGGAAAATCGAGCCGGAGAAACAAGCCACATCTCTGATGGCCGCAGCGCAAAGCCTACATTATCACGTAGTAGTCGGTTGCTTTGCAGAAAAAATAAACTCTGAACGTTTTCTCCAAAAATGCCGCGAAATAGGATTCGCCTCCGCCGAAATACTTCCGCAGATTGGCGGACTTTATCCCGTATCTATCGAAAAATTCGCTACTTTCAACGAAGCTGATCGTAGAAAGGACGACTACATCGCGCAGCACGACGGCGAAGCCTGGGTATATCGAACCTATTGACGCGGATGATGAAACTGCTCTGCGTTTCGCGCGAAAAAAGTATCTTTGCGCCGAATTTTAAACTCGATTCTTTGACTCGAAGATATTACATAAACAGTTTTTCATCGTTTTCCGATGTACCCCGTGGAGCATAACGGGCAGCAAATCATAACGCTTACCACAGACTGGAACAACGCAGGATATTACTTCTCGGCAATCTACGACCAGTCTATGCCGTCAATCTACCCCGTTGGAGAACACTATGTTGCCCAGCTCAAGGGAATTTTGATGCACCTCGCTCCGCGCGCAGCAATCATCGACATATCGCACCGCATACAAGCCTTCAACGCAGTGCAGGCGGCGCATGTCGTCAGGCAGGTTTACAGACTGTATCCCGAAGGAACTCTGCATATTATAGGCGTAAACAGCGAACCCTCGCCGCGAAATAAAATCGTGGTAATCTGCAAAAACAATCACATTTTCGCAGGAGCTAACGACGGAATTTTTGGGATGATTTTCGATGGAGAACCAGACCTGATTGTCGAACTTCAACACGACGAAAAAATTCACGGATTCGCTGCTCTCAAACTCTTCGCACAGATTGTCAAGTGTATAGTTGATAAACGAGAACTCGCCGAACTCGGAAAACCCTGCGAAATGAAGCGTGATCTCCTCTCGAAAGCAAGTTTCGACGAATTTGGAATCACCGGAACCGTCATTTTTATTGATTCCTTCGGAAATCTGATAACCAATATCAGCCGCGAACTATTTGAAAACGTGGGAAAAAACCGTCCATTCAACATATACCTCCGCTCGCCAAAAGATGCAATAGATAGAATCTCGCAGTATTATGACGATGTGCCTGAACATTACCGACTTGCACTTTTTAATTCGGATAACATGCTCGAACTTGCCATACGAAACTGCAACCTGGCGCAACTCGAACATATCGACACTCGCTCGCTTGTACGAGTCAGTTTCGACGGCACAAGACTGTTTTATTAGCCACAGGATGCAGATTGGCAATCAATTAGCAGATCGACAAATCACAACAAAAATATCAACATCATACAAAAAACAGATGCAAACAGAAGGTCAAAGTTCGACAGATGCAATAGACCATAGCTCAAATAATTACGAAAATGAACAAAACAAGGACGCCTCGACTTCCGAAGCGATCAATGGCTTCGGCGAGCGTACCGAATTGCTCGTCGGAATCGCTGGTGTAGAACGACTTCGGAATGTCAGCGTGCTGATAGTCGGTTTGGGCGGAGTGGGTGCAATGGCTGCCGAAATGCTCTGTAGAGCAGGCGTGGGAAGCCTCACCTTAGCCGACCACGACCTTGTTAGCCAATCGAATATCAACCGACAAGTCATCGCGCTGACCACGACCATTGGACGTGATAAAACCGAAGTCCTCACAGAACGTCTTGCCATGATAAATCCACAGGCACAGCTCCGTACAAAAAAAATCTTCGTATCCGACGACACGCTCGACCAACTGCTCGACGTAAACTACGATTATGTGGTGGACGCTATCGACACACTCGCTCCGAAGGTGGCGCTGATAGCCGGATGCCTCAGCCGTAACTTGCCGCTTGTCAGCTCGATGGGAGCCGGAGCAAAATTAGATCCATCCAAAGTATCCATAGCCGACATTTCGAAAACACACACCTGTCCGCTGGCATACATGCTCAGGAAACGCCTACGACACTGCGGAATAAGACATGGATTCAAAGCAGTATTCTCGTCGGAACCCGTGATGGAACAGGCCGTAAAAATCGCGCCCGAAAAAAATAAAAAAACCGTACTCGGCACAATTTCCTATCTTCCAGCAGTATTTGGCTGCTTTTGTGCATCGGAAGTAATCCGCCGCATACTCGAAAAATGAAGATCCTAAGCCATCATCCTAAGCCAAAAAACCTTAAAAAACAGCACTGTAAACAGCGAACAAAGCGCCACGCGATTATTATAAAATGAAATTACTAACTTTGCCACGATTAATGAACGCAGACGTAAAAAATCTTAGAATTTAAAAATATAAATGATTATTCGTATTATCCAAACTATCAGAACAATCCAGCTATGAAAAAAATTAAACTGGCATTTTCGCCCTGCCCTAACGACACCTTTATTTTTGACGCCATAGTCAATAAGAAAATCGACCTCGAAGGTCTTGATTTCGAGGTAACTATTGCCGACGTCGAAGAATTGAACAAGAAGGCAATCGAAGGAAAACTTGACCTCACAAAGCTTAGTTATTATGCTTATGCTCTGATGTCTGAGAGCTTCGACCTGTGCAAGTCGGGAAGCGCGCTTGGCTACGGCAACGGGCCGCTGCTCGTCAGCAAGCAGCGGATACTTCCAAACGAAGTACGTTTTTTGAGAATCGCTGTTCCCGGTCGATACACTACCGCAAATTTTTTGCTAAAACACGCATTTCCAGGCGTGTCAGAACCCCTCGAATATCTCTTTTCGGATATCGAGAACGCCGTCGTAAATCGCGAGGTGGACGCCGGCGTGCTGATTCACGAAGGCCGATTCACGTATGCGCGTAAAGGCCTGAGGCTGATTACTGACCTCGGCGATTTTTGGGAAAAAACCAGCGGACATCCTATTCCCTTAGGTTGTATTGCAATGAGACGGACTTTGCCTGAGGAAACACGCCATTCTTTCGACCGAGTGATGACGAGGAGCGTCCTCTACGCGCTTGAAAATCCGAAGGATAGCAAAGATTTCGTCGCTCAACACGCGCAGAACCAAGAGCCTGAAATAATCCAAAAACATATTGACTTTTTTGTCAATAAATTTACTGTCGAACTTGGCGACAAGGGGCAAGAGGCTGTAAATCACTTTATCGCAAAGGTCAAAAAAATCTGTAAGCTACCCGATCAGCCTATACTTCCGGCCAATTGAATCAAATTCAAATCGGCTAAGGCTATTGCGGCAGCAGCTTCGGCAATTACCGGAATACGCAGCGCTATGCAGGCGTCGTGACGGCCTGTGATGCGCATTTCTTCGACGCTACAAAGCTCAAAATTATATGATTGCTGCGGACGAGCTATGCTCGACGGAGGCTTGACGGCAAGGCGAAATGTGATTTCGTTTCCATTGCTGATTCCACCGTTTATGCCGCCGGCGTTGTTCGTGGCCGTGTCGCCAAAAGCTGTGATAATGGCGTCGTTATGTTCGCTTCCGCGCATACGGGCTGCAGCGAATCCCGATCCGAACTCCACAGCCTTGACGCCGGGTATGGAAAAGAGCAGATGCGAGATCATCGACTCAACGCTGTCGAAGAAAGGCTCGCCGAGACCAATAGGGCATCCCGAAACCCGCCCCTCGATAATACCGCCAACGGAATCCTGCTCGGCAAGAGCAGCGCTTACAGCTGCATTAATGTCCTTCAAACCACCTACTTCTGCAACGGAGGCTTCGACTTTTATGGGGTCAATAATTTTTTTTGCAATCACGCCGGCCACCACTAAGCCCAAAGTAATGCGTCCAGAGAAATGCCCTCCTCCGCTTAAATCGTTGAAGCCATTATATTTGCGTGAGCTTGTGTAGTCGGCATGGCCGGGTCGTGGGGATATGGAAACATCGGCATAGTCGGAAGATCGAATGTTCTGGTTTTCAAAAACTACCACAATGGGGCTTCCCGTAGCCATTCCTCTGGCAATCCCCGAAAGTATCTTAGGCTCATCCGATTCGGAGCGCGGGGTGGTTCCAAGAGCGCCGCTTCTGCGCCTTGCGAGATCCGAAACAAAATCATCCTCAGCAATTTTTATGCCTGCGGGACAACCGTCGATACATACCCCGATGCCAGCGCCGTGAGACTCGCCGAAAATATGTATTCTGAAAATCCTTCCAAAAGTATTCATATCCTTTAGTTTATCTTGTTAATCAATCAATTTGTGTTTTAAAATAAAAGGCCGCAGCTTTACGCTCGAAAAACGCTGTCAAACTACATCACAATATGAGCTAATCCATTCTAAATGGAGTGGATACGCAAAACGTTCATTCAAACGTGGCACAAAAGCCTTGGCCTTTCAGTCGCTTCTACGTATAAAGCCGAAAAAAGTTTCATCTGTGGGGAAAAATATTTTTCCGTCGAGCCACAGGTCTCAGTTAGCCTTGAGCGTTTCGCCGGCGTCGTTCACAATGATTCGCCGCCAAAACTCCGGTAAATGAGGCTGATTCGGAGACTTTGAGATTCCATACGGATTGCGCTCGAAGATCTTACCCGATTCTGTGTCCTTTTCCTTTTTGATGTTCCCGTCGATATACTTAACCAGAAGATAATGATCGAGTTCCTTCCATCGTTTAAACATTGTGGAAGCTGTATGCACGGTCAATTCGGTGAGAAAATCTCTGGCCTTAGCCGGGTCCTGTTCATAAAGCCACAAGGCATACTCATCGGCGGCTTTAACCTCTTGTTCATGGTGATTTTCAATCTCTTGTTGCACCTTCTGTATGTCGGCGCTTATCGCATCGTAGCGTAGATAGGCAAAGTTTGCTACGCGATTGAAAATCCAGAATGCAGACTCGTCGGAATAGTTAAGCATACTGCCGTTACCGGCTGCAAACTCGCAGGGAACGTGATGACTACACGAGTATATCGGCGTCAGGCAAGAGGTAGCAGCATCGTCCACCCCAAACCACAAAATTCCTGCCAGCGGACGAGGAAGATGGCTGCGACATTCGGCAACGAACCAAAAACCTGTTTGTTGCGTGGCTATTGCCCGCTCGTGAACGTATTTTTTTCCATCGACTTCCCACGACATCGGCCTCCAACGGTAGGGTAGGCGATAGGGGCCGGCTCCAATATCTTTCGACATGTCCATCGGCGTGCCTTCGTAATGGTCGCGCATCATGGCGATGGTATGTTTCAACGTTAGCTGCTTAAAGGGTTTAACATACAGAGGCATACGATTTTTTAGATTCCGACCCATTGCGTAATCTTCGTATTTCGACATTTCGTTATTCACACTCCTAAAGAAGGCCCACACACGTGCTTCACAAGCCCTTGCGCCGCTGAAATCGACGGGGTTATAGGCGTCCGAAAAGCTGAACGATTTATTGTCGCCGGAATAGAATCCGTATTGCCGAGCAATTTCTGCAACATCGTGCGAATAAACGGTTTCGACTTCGGGAAGGAAAATTTTATTCATCTCCTTTGATGAGATCGAAGTTTTGCCGTCGCTCCATGTAAAGTTCTGTATTCTTGCTTGATTTGCATGTGCGCTGATGTATCCGTCGGGAATTTTCACCGCCACCCACACAGCGCCTTTGTTAAGATTAGCGCCGGTTTTGGGGTCGGCCTTAATTCCTTTGCCAATCATTTCGAGGATCCAAACTTCGTCGGGGTCGCAGATAGAAAACGATTCGCCCGAAGAGCAATAACCATGTTGAGCTACAAGTTCGGCCATGATTTTGATTGCCTCGCGAGCATTTTTGGCTCTTTGTAAGGTGATGTAAATCAAGCTACCATAGTCGATAATTCCCGTAGAATCGACCAGCTCCTCACGGCCTCCGTAGGTAGTTTCTCCGATGGCCAAAGCGTGCTCGTTCATATTTCCGTTGACGGTGTATGTTTCAGCTGCTTGCGGAATTTCGCCGAGATACTTTCCTGTATCCCATTCGTAAATTTTCAGCATTTTTCCGGCCGCATATTTAGCTGCAGGCCAGAAATAAAGCTCGCCATACAAGGTATGCGAGTCGGCAGCGTAGCTTATCATCGTGGCTCCTTTCGCCGAAGCTCCCTTCGTTACAAGAAAGTTTGTGCAGGCGTAAGAATTTGCAGCACAGATAATAAAAAGGTTTAAAATCCATAGTATTCTTTTCATGACGACTATATTTTAAATTCGACACAGCCGCAAAGATAATACTTTTTGATTAATGTCGTTTTTTGAGAGAAGAATCAGGATTTCAAGAACCAAGAACCAAGACTGCTACGCAGGCTGGTTTTTAACAACATAATATGCCTATTGGCACGTCATAATTCAATAAATTTAAATAGCCAAACCGTCAATGGCCATGCACATATTTTTGGTTCTGCGCGCCAAGTTGTTATTGATGGAATGTCTTGTTTGTTCCGACGCGCCACGTTGTTATGGCTGCGGATCGGCGTCGTCAATAAAAAAGGCACGCAGCCTTTTGGGATTCAATGGTCATCATAAAAACTGAAAAGAAAAAAGTGAAAAAGAAAATCTGATGATAATGGCAAAATCCACGAATCTGTATTAGCTGCGCGCCCTACTAAAATTTGAAAATAATAAAATGAATGACAACTTATATATTATTCGATGTTAAAAGTTATTTCGCGGGTTCCGGTGTATTTACCCTTGCCTTTAATGACGATTGTGGCTGTGCCGGGTTCGCTATTATTGTGATACAAAAGCGTGAAATCCTTAGCAAAAGCAAGTTTCTGCTTGTGGTAATGCACTGTGGGTATTGGAGTAATGGGGTCTCCGCCGGCGTAGCTTTGCGTAGGCACCACGTCGAAACTTGCCTTATCCATGCTGCGTTTGGCGGGATGATGCGAATGTCCGTTGAAATACTTAATCTGTGAGTTGAGCAGGCGCACAAATTTTTCGAGTTTTTCTATCGGTTCGAGCAAAAGAGCGGCTTCGACGTGGTCGGTCAGCATTTTATATTCTGATTCGATTGCATGGCTTACGTCCTTAAATTTTTCCTGCGGACGGCTTGCTTTCTGTTCGTTACGCTGCATGAAGGTAGTCTGGAAGTTTTCATTGGTAACAGCCAGATTTGCGACCCAGGATTGCAGGCCAAGTATCTCTACTTGCGGAAGATACTCACCGTTGAGTTCATCAAGAAGAATAGATACCGCCGCTACTTCTTCCTCGTAGGGCTTGCTCGAAATCCGGCCAAAATCGTGGATTCTATTGTAGAGAATACGCGCCGATTCTGAAATTAAGGGGTCGGAACTATGTATGCCTGCGTTGATTACCGAGTTCATCGCTACAAAGCAGCGAGCCTGATCTTTGTCGATATCAGCAATAACTTTTGTCAGGCTGCTCGAGCGAGCGTAGTCTATCACAGACTTTTCCGTAACTAAAAGCCCACAGAAGTTGTCCCAATTGGCCGGTGGATAATAGGAGATTACTTCTGCTTCACCCGATATATTTTTAAAAATAGACAGGTATTGATAATGAGCTTCGTTACGAAGGTTTCCGAATTTAATAGTTAAAATCTTTTTCATGTTAGTTTATTTTAATTAATATTCGTTAATATATTTTAAATTAAATAATTGCCTAAGGTTTGAAAACTATGTTCGGGATTTTGAAGCAAACTGTTCCGCACGATAAGTTTAACGTGCGGAAAGTTTGCCAAGGGCTGTGGCACGAAATTCACGCCTGAAGAAAACATGCCACAGCTTTTGGTACAAAATCCCCGCGTGTGGACGAGGCGCCACACGCTGTGGCGAAAAATCCCCGCGTGTGGACGAGGCGCCACAGCTTGTGGCAAGAAATCCCCACGTGCGGACGCTGAGCCAAACTCTTTGGAACAAAAGCATAGCTATATGTTCCACAGAATTTACTCCTTTAAATTTTATATCTGATAAGGACTTCATGCCAAAAGTCTTTTTGGCAGTGGAAATCATATATGAATAATCATCGCCGCATAGCAAAAAACTAATAGAGTTATAGAATTTAGACACTTTTAAATCACAAACTGCTTGCCATGCGGCTGTATCACTGCACAAATAGCTGGGGATGCTTATTGTACAGGACGTTTCATCGAAATAGTAGTTAGTATTCAGACTCGATGAAAATACACCAGTGATAAAATCAAGTTTGAGAAAGATGGTGTATTCTTTTTCTATTATAAACTGTTCTACCTGCGATTCTTGCATGCCGAAACTCGTAGCCGAAACTTCGGACGCCTTGTCGCCAATAGCTGTGCAGACATAAAACCAACCGGCCTCAGATGTTGAGGCTGTGGACTTTGCGCTGAACGCAGTGTATGTAGAACAAATATTCATCTAACAAATTTAATAGCGTTTAACGCCACAAAGGTAGTAATAATTTTAATTCGCATAAACAAAAAATCGACAAGTTGGTTCATTGTCTATCAAAATAAATGGCTAAGCGAGGAAAATTAGGGTGTATCTCGCTGTGCCTGTGCGAGAAATTTTTTTTTGCACAGCTACGTTTTTCCCGCTAAAATTTTTTCCCGCGTAGGGGCGTTGCGTGCAAGGCCCCTACTATGTCGGAACGTCTTTATTGTGAATTATGAATTAGCTAAGCAGTCTGGATTGATGAAACAGGGTTCGGCCTTATACAATCAAGTGCAAGACAATCAAAACAGCCGCCGCAGGTCAATTCATAATTCATAATTCATAATTCATAATTCATAATTCCGAATGTTTTATTTCTTTTTGAGGGTAAAGAGGAACTCAAGTCCGCCTTCTTTGCGATTTTTTGCAACTATTTCGCCATGATGAAATAACACTGCATTTTTTACGATGGCGAGGCCAAGTCCGCTTCCGCCGCTGTCGCGTGTGCGGCCTTCGTCGATGCGGTAAAAACGGTCGAACATTTTTGCGAGGTGCTTGTCGGCTACTCCTTTTCCGGTGTCGGAGTATGTAAAGAAGTAAAAATCGGGGCTTTCGTCGTATTTTTCGATTGATATTTCGATTTCTCGTCCGGCGTAAGCCACCGAATTTTCAATGAGATTGCGAAAGATGGAGTATATCAGCGTGCGGTTTCCGTTGATTCGAGCTTCGTCGGGGACTTTGATTTCAAGGTTTATACGGTTCGAGTTTAGCTGCGATTCAAACTCTTCGGCAAGTTCTCCGAGAAGGTCGGCGAGGTTTATGCTTTCAGAGGCAAAAAGTTGCGGAGCTTCTTCGATTTTTGTAATCAGCGCGATGTCGCGAATTAATTCCGACAGCTTAAGTGTCTGTTTATAGCTTCGTTCAAGGAAGGATCGTTGCCTTTGCTCGTCCAAATTCTGCTGTTCGAGCATAGTTTCGAGGTATCCGCGGATACTGCTTACGGGGGTGCGAAGTTCGTGGGCGATGTTGTTTGTCATCTCTTGTTTGAGCAAGCGCGTTGTTTCTGAGGACGTAACATCGTTTAAAATGATTTCAAAAGAACGGTCGGCAAACACGGCGCATTTTACCGAGACGAAGCGTCCGTTTTTTGCAAGTTTTCCGGCGTAAAGCCTATTGTCCGAAGAGAGAGTTCCCTGCACAAAGTTTGTTATCAGAGCAAATTCATTTGTATTGAAGATGCTGGAGGTTATGGCTTTATGTCCATCGAGAATGACGTTTATACAAGTTACGAAGTGGGTGTTTACGAAAACCGGCTCCATCGATTGAGCGAAAATTCCAATGCCCTCGTCGGAGTTTTGAAAGCATTGAACAAGTTTTTCTTTTTCTATACTTAGTTGATTCTTTGTTTGTTCGATTTGTCGATAATTCGATATAATTTGATTTGCTATTTCGCCAAATTCGGTGTTAGGGAATCGAATAGCGTCGCTTCCCATCGAAATCGCGAAGTTGCGCAGGCTGGTTATCGAGCGTCCAAGCCGTCGAGAGATGTAAGTCGAGAATACAAGCAGCACCACAAAGAAGGTTATGGTGAAATATATCAGCATGTTATCGGCACGCAGCAAGTTGCGAACTTCGATGTCGTAAGGCAAGGCTATCCGAATGAATCGTTTCTCGAAACGTCGAGCAAAATAGAAATAATCAAGGCCTGTGGAGCCTGATATTCGGATACTTGAACCGCTACCTTTTGTGGATGCTTCGAGTATTTCGCGGCGTTGAAGATGATTTTCGAGGGCTTCGGGATGCGCATATTTATTATCGAACAGCACCATTCCTTGCGTGTCGATAACGGTTATTCTCATGTTTTCAGGCATTAGCTCGGTAAGCGCGTTCATACCGTCGGGATATTTATCGTGCTGTAAGTCGCGGCGATTGAGGTAGTTTTCGCAAATTCGCGCGTAGTTATCGAGATTACTTTTGAGGTCGTCGATTCTGATGCTGCGTTCCCAGCGTATCTGAAAAAGCGCTACTGCAACTGTAAAACAGGCAAATGCAGCAAAAAAACAGAGAAAAATTTGATGGCGGTATTTTAAATTCATTTTAACAGGATTTCAAGAGCCAAGAATCAGGACGTTTGGATTGATTCTGGAGGCAAAAAATCTTTGTGGGCTTTGTGGGCTTTGTGGGATGATTCATTGTAGGGGCGTTGCGCGCAACGCCCCTACGTGTGAATCCGCAGAAACCTTTGTGTGCTTGGTGAGCTTTGTGGGAATCAGAAGAAAAACGCTGTGGGAAAGGCGGCCGTCCTGGTTCTTGCCATCCTGATTCTTGGTTCTCAAAGCCTTTACTCAAAAAAATATCCATATCCGGGTCGGTTTTTGATTCTTTGTCCGTATTCGCCGAGTTTTTTTCTAAGGCGGGCAAGGTGCACATCGACAGTACGTTCGAGGACGTATGCGTCGTCGGGCCATACGACGTCGAGGATATTTTCGCGTGAATATATTCGACCAGCATTGACGACGAGGTGGTATAGGATTTCAAATTCGGTCTTAGTGAGGTCGATAGCTTTGCCATCGATAAAAATGCGTTTAGTTTCGACGTCGATGCTAAGCTGTTCGATTTGGATGTTTTCCCTTTCGGGCGATTCCTTTGATTCAGTGCGTTTCAAGACGGCTTCGACGCGCGCCACGACCTCTTTTATTGAAAACGGTTTTGAGATATAATCATCTCCGCCGACGCTAAAACCTGTAAGCAAATCGTTTTCGGTATCGCGAGCTGTAAGGAAAATTACAGGCGTGTTGTCGTTGCTTTCGCGCAGATGTTCAGTCATTTTGAAGCCCGACATTCCGCCCATCATCACGTCGAGTAAAATAAGTCGGTAGGTTGAATTTTTCAGAAGCGCGATAGCTTCTTCGGCCGAGTTAGCGCTATCCACATCAAAGCCGTGGTGTTTTAGGTTGAATGTCAGTATCTCGCACAGGTCTTTTTCGTCGTCCACAACAAGTATGTTTTTTTTTGACATCACAGATTTTAATTTTGATTTACAGCGGCAAAGGTATGACTAAATTTCGAGCTTGCGAGGTTACGATTGTGTTAAGATAGTTATTAAAAGAGATTAAGGCGATTAGATGTTTTAAGGATTGTTATAAAAAATGATTAATTTTGCGTCGAATTTGAATGTTCATTATAAAAAACGATTAATAATGAGGATAAAGGAGTTAATGAGCGGCCTTGCGCTGTTTGTGGGGTTGAATGTGGTTTCGATTTCGGCGTCGGCGCAGTCGAAGGATTTTGAGATGGCAAAGAATCTGGATATTTTTGTTTCGGCTTTCATGGAATTGCAGAATATGTATGTGGATAGCCTTCGGAGCGAGGATCTTGCGCGCTACGCAATCGAAGGAATGACGGATCATTTGGATCCTTATACAGAGTTTGTTCCATCGACCGAGCAGGACGATTTTGATTTTATCAAGACGGGACGTTACGCCGGAATCGGTTCGTATATTCAAAAAGATGGAGATTACACACGTATTAGTTTGCCATACAAGGGTTTTCCTGCGGATCTTGCAGGCTTTGTTTCGGGCGACCGTCTTCTTGAAATAGATGGTAAGAGCTTGAAGGGCATGAGTGTAGATAAGGTTAGCAGCCTACTCAAAGGGGAGGCTGGCACCGGTTTGAAGTTGAAAGTCCACAAGTGGCTGACCGGCGACACTGTGTCAGTGGAACTTACCCGTCAAAATATCAGGATGCCAAGCGTGAAGTATTCGGGTATTTTAGAGGGTGGGGTGGGGTACATCCTGCTGACGACCTTTACTACGGGCAGTTTCAACGAGTTCCGTTCAGCTCTTGTGGAGATGCGTAATACGGGGAATTTGAAGTCCTTAATAATTGATCTCCGAGGCAACGGCGGGGGTTCGCTACCGGAGGCGGTGAAGATTGTAAACCTTTTTGTTCCAAAGGGAATCGCGGTTGTAAAGGCACGCGGGCGTATTCGCGGATACGATATGTCGTACACCACCACAGAAGATCCGTTGGAGCCGGATTTGCCTCTGGCTGTGTTGGTAAACGGCGCGTCTGCGTCGGCTTCGGAGATTGTGTCGGGAACGATCCAGGATCTTGACCGAGGGCTTGTAGTAGGAACTCTCACATTTGGAAAGGGTTTGGTACAGGCGGTTCGTCCGCTGGTTTATGATGCACAGCTCAAAATCACCGCAGCTAAGTATTACATTCCGAGCGGGAGGTGTGTTCAGGCGCATAATTTTTCGCACCGCAACAGCGATGGAAGCGTCTCATTTATACCCGATTCTCTAAAAAAAGAATTTAAGACAAAGAATGGACGCAGTGTTTTCGACGGAGGCGGTATCACGCCCGACCTTACTTGCGAGGCTGAAGATTACAGTCCTGTGGCGGTAAGTCTGTTACGGCGGAATTTGATTTTCGATTATGCTTTGCAATATTTCAAAAAGACGTTGAAAATAAGTTCTCCGGAGGTTTTCGATCTTAACGACCGCGAGTATCAGGCTTTTGTGGACTTTCTTTCGACGAAGGATTACGATTATGAGTCCTTGTCGGAGCGCATGTTGAAGCAGTTTGTATCCATCGTGAAGCAGGAAAAGTACGATGAAGAAGTTAAGGAAGAACTTGAGCGTCTGAGCGAAAAGTTAAAGCACGACAAGTCGAAGGATCTTCGATTGGCTAAGGATGAGTTGAAGGCATTGTTGCGCGAGGAAATCGCCGAGCGATATTTCTACGAGTCGGGACGGATAAGGGCTATGCTGCGCAGGGATAATCAATTGACTACTGCACAGAAGCTTCTTTCCGATTCGGAACGATATTCGGGACTGCTTTCGCCGAAAAAGTAGCAGACGTGTCGGATTTTTTCTGAGCCAAATTCTGTGGTTGGATATTCTTAGTATTTGATTTCCACCTCGAACCGTGTGGCAGGGAGGTCTGTTACTTGGCGCGAGGCTCCAAAGAAATATCCTTTAATCCGGTTTGCAGCGAGGCCTTTTTTATGGAGATAATCGATAATCGCGTTCAATCTTTGTTCGGAGACAGTTGTGTTTTTCCGGTCGGTTCTTGCCTTGTCGAAATGCGATGATATTGAGATATTCCAGTGTCGATTTCGTTTCATCAGAGCGACAAATCGGTCGAGTTCTTTTGCTGATTCCGGCATGATTGACATGTTGTCGTCGATTTTCAGATTTGCGAAAACGTTGATGATTATTTGACAGTCGTTTTGCGATATTCTCATTTTTTCGCGGGCAAAGCTGACGATTTTTCTAAAATCCCATTCTGGGCAACCTCTTCGGTGGAAAACTCCGGGTTTTTCGGGGCATAGATCGTATTTATCGGGGATTCCGTCTTTATCGAAGTCGTTCATCATCAAGTAAGAGAAGTTTGGAGAGATAGCTTGAGCTTTCACTTCGAAATCGGGTTTTATCAGGTATTTAGCGTCTTTAATTCCGGCGTAAAAGTTTCTGATTTGCGCGTCGATTATGTTGATTTTTATTTTCTGGGATTTTCCAGCATATACTGTTGTTAGGCAACATGTTGCAGCGAGCAAGAGGATTATTTGTTTTTTTGACATAATCGGTTGTTATATTGATACTTGTCCTTGTTGGTGCAAATACGGCGTTTGTTTGGCAGAGGGGTCAGAATATTTTTTCGCCACGTTTCATTTTGATTAGTTTTATTCCCATGGATTCCATCTCGCGTATATTTTTATGGGAGATCATAGCGTATGCTTTCGCCATACTATCAATTGCTTCGCGTCTTTTTCCAAGTTTGTAAAGCACATAAGCGTGGGTTTCGTAGTTCACCGAGCAGTTGAACAATTCAATGGCTTTTAGGCTCCAAACGAGAGCATTGTTGAGCATTGTTTTGCTGCTGAGGGTTTCGACCACGTATTGCGCGGCTGTTCTGAGTTTTAGCGAGCAAGCTTCTTTGTCGAGCGCTTCGCCGGAGTTTGTGGTTGATAAATACAGTGCGCGGTTTCGTTCCTGCAGATTTTCAGTGTCTTTGTGATTTATGATAGCGTCGGCAAAAGCCGAAGCGCAGTTCGCCAATTTGAGAGGTTGACGAGTTTTGTAATAAAATTTCGAGTAGTATTCGTTTTTTACAATCACGCTCATTTGATTGTTGAGACATGCTGTTTTTGTTGCGATTAATTTTTCTATTGCGGCTTCGTCGTGCGCGAGGCAAAGTTTTTCGAAGCATTTTTCGGTGGATTTTTCGATGATTCTATTGTACTCATCATTGTTGATTTTCAGAGTTTTCTTTACTTTGTCGGCGTTTTCGTTTATGAAGGCGTAGAAATTACCGGGGATGTTCATTGTATTTTTTTCAAAGAGAATCGACAAAGTACTTATTTTGAGCAATTCGGCAGCGGCAATTCCTGCGGCGTAATTGTCGATAATATCGGCGTTATCGAGTTCTACCACAGTTCGTTTTGCTATGTAATCGAAGATAGCGTGTTTATCCATGTATCCGTGTCTATAGTCGAAGTCTTGTTGGGGCAAAGGTTTCGGGTCGTTTTTATATTTAAGAGCTTGTTCGACAAGCTTTTTCAGTTCGTTTTCCGAAGCGACGTTCTGTATCGGCGCCAGCAATTGTCCCTCGCCGTTGACGAATATAAATTGCTGAGGTCCTTGCAAGTCGTATCGACGCATAATTATTTCGTAATCGCGGTCGAAAGGCGTTGTTTTGAAATTGATAAAGTCCGATCTGTCGTAAGCCCATTCTGTATGCACAGATTCAGTGGTTTGGATTTCAATCATTACCGGTTTCGTTGCCGTTTTTGCCTGGGCAAGAATCTGTTCGAATCGTCCCGATTCGTAAACTATTGACGTTTGCGCGTTTGCGCTTATCGAAAAAAGAACAAAAAGTACTATTGTTACATTTCTTTTTATACTCATGGTTTAATTTTTAAATGACCATTATTAAAATTCGGCGCAAAATTACAAACTATAAGCATACCTGTTGATAAAATTTATACGAAATAAGGTTAAATAATAACAATCAAAATGATGGATTGTTGATAACTTATTAAATTATCTTAAATTTGGTCTGTGGGCGAAAATAATTTGCGCGAAGTGAAATAATATCTCTATATTTGCACTTCGATATTGAAATGATATCGTGAATTTATATTTAAATTATTAAAGAATAGTATTATGGAATCAAGAGAATTTTTCAGAAAAGTTATCAACGGGTATTTTGTCATCGGATTTGGATTTTTTGTTGTCGGAATTGCATTTGTGATTTCGTTCCTGACAGAGGTGGGCAATATCCCGTATTTTACTTATTATCTTGCCTTTTTGGCAGTTATTTACGCGCTGCTGCTTGTCGGACTTAAAACTATCAATCCCAATTCGGCGGGCGTTCTTACTTTGTTTGGTAAATATCGCGGCAGTATCAAAGAGGACGGGCTGTGCTGGGTTAATCCGCTTATGACAGTGAAAAAGATTTCGTTACGAGCGCGCAGCTTTAACAGCGATCCTATCAAAGTGAACGACAAAATGGGAAATCCAATAATGATAGGGATAGTGCTGGTTTGGCGAGTGCGGGATACGTTCAAAGCAGTTTTTGAGGTGGATAATTGCGTACATTTTGTTGAGATACAGTGTGATGCAGCTGTACGCAGCCTTGCCGGTTCGTATTCGTATGATAATCTCGAAGGCGAAAGCAGCGAAATCACTCTTCGCGAGGGCGGTGAAGAAGTAAATCAAGTGCTTGAGAAAGCCTTGGTCGAGCGTCTGGATATTGCAGGAGTAGAGGTAATTGAAGCACGCATTAACTATTTAGCCTACGCTCCCGAAATTGCCGGCGCGATGTTGCAGCGTCAGCAGGCGACGGCTGTGGTTGCAGCGCGTCATAAAATCGTGGAAGGAGCTGTGAGTATGGTAGAAATGGCGCTTGATCAATTAGCCAATCGACGGATAGTGGAACTTGACGACGAGCGTAAAGCCGCGATGGTGAGTAATTTGATGGTGGTACTTACTTCCGACAAAACTGCTACTCCGGTGGTTAATACAGGGACTTTGTATAATTAACAGATGTCAAAAAAGAAACCCTTTGTATTGAGGCTCGACGCCGAACAATTGGCCGCCGTCGAACGCTGGGCTGCAGAGGAATTTCGCAGCATCAACGGACAGATAGAGTGGATTATCTCCGAAGCGCTGAAAAAAGCCAGACGCAAGCCCGAAAAAAAGCTCGTGCAAATCGACGAAAATGAGGGATGAACGTATTTCGGACTGTCATTGAAATTAATTTATGTACTTTTGCATTTGACTATATAACTTTTAATGTTTATATACATGATTAAAAAGAGATTACTATTAACAATGCTGTTGTTTGCCGTCTTTGCGACAATGGCCTTTTCGAGAGATAACGACAAACTTGTCGATATCCTGAAAAACGAAATCAACCGGAACTTCGCCGTGTTGAAAGAACAACCCGTACCGGCATATTACATTGCTTGTAGAGCGCAGGACGTCAGAGGCTACGAGATTTTAACCTCGTTCGGAAGTACGATTTATAGTATTCCGTTTGGCCGTCGTATGTACAATCTCGACGTGCGCGTTGGCGATTACGTAATGGATAATACTAAGGAACTTAAAGATTCGCCGAATGGTAGATCGCAGAGTTCAAGGGGATTATCAATGGTGCAGGACGATAACGAACAGGCGTTGAGAAGCGAACTGTGGCGTATCACCGATGAAACGTACAAGAATGCGGTCAAACAGTTTGAAAATGTCAAAGCCAATGTCGCAGTGAAGGTTGCATCGGAAGACAAATCGAACGATTTTTCGCAGGAATTGCGCGAAACATACATCGAACCTCCACTTAAACAATTAAAAGACATTGGATTCAATCCCGAAGAATGGAGCGGGAAGATGAAAAAATACAGCGGAGTCTTTTCGTCGAATAAAAATATATACGACAGCCGCGCACAGATGTCCGTCGAATTGACGAGAAGATATTTTGTTGATACTGAAGGAGCCGAAATAGCTGAAAATAAATATGTTTTCCGCATCAATATCACCGCTTCGACTACGGCCGACGATGGAATGTCGTTGCCGCTTTACAAATCGTATTTTGCTTCCGACATCAAGGATCTACCTTCTGATGAGCAAATTATGGCGGACGTTGCCGAACTAAGCCACATGATTTCTGCTCTGCGCAAGGCTCCAGTTGCTGAAACATACACAGGACCAGCCTTAATGACGGCTGAAGCTGCCGGAGTATTTTTTCATGAAATCTTCGGACATCGTGTCGAAGGAGCGCGACTGAAACAGGAAAACGACGCGCAAACATTCAAAAAGAAAATTGGCGAACAGGTTTTACCCACAGATATTTCCGTGATTTTCGATCCGGCCTTGAAAAAATATAAGGGAATACCGCTGAATGGTAGCTATATATTTGACGACGAGGGCGTACGCGGACAAAAAGTAGAAGTGGTGAAAAACGGCATACTCAAATCGTTCCTCATGAGCCGCACGCCTATAGATGGTTTTCCGAAATCGAATGGGCATGGACGCGCTGTGATTCAGTTGAGTAACGTAACTCGACAATCGAATATGATAATCGAATCGAAGGCGCCGAAAACCATAAAACAAATGCGGGCTATGCTTGTTGATCAAATCAAAGCAGAAAATAAAGATTATGGATACTTGTTCGACAAGGTTT
The DNA here is from genome assembly GCA_031280885.1 of Prevotellaceae bacterium. GTDB lineage: Bacteria > Bacteroidota > Bacteroidia > Bacteroidales > UBA932 > JAIRLF01. The sequence continues at coordinate 32,047 of JAITGD010000045.1, forward strand.
CGGGAGGATTTACTACGACGGGACGATACATGCCAAACGCCTTTAACGTTGCACCACTGATAGTTTACAGGATATACGCCGACGGTCGCCCCGACGAACTTGTGCGCGGAGTCGATTTGATAGGTACGCCTCTGTCGATATTTTCGCAGGTTTCGGCCTGTGGCGACGATCATGGCACATTCAACGGAATGTGTGGAGCCGAATCGGGTTCGATTCCGGTGGCTTGCGTGTCGCCAACGCTATTTATCAAGACAATAGAAACTCAAAGGAAATCAAAATCGCAAAATCAACCTCCGATTTTGGACAGACCGACGAGAATAGTTAAAAATACAAGTGAAACAAAATGAAATCAGAAAAGATGCAAACGAAATATAAATACATCGCTGCGGCGGTGATTTTTCAAATATTCGCGGTTTTCGCCTACGCGCAAGATAATGAGGTGATTTCTTCGGTCAAACAGGAGATCGACCGAAGCATGGAAAAACTCAAAATAGACAAACTCAAACCGCCGTTCTATATCGGCTACGATTTGATAGACGCTAAATTTCTGTATGTTACAGCAAGTTTAGGTTCGGTAGTTAATACCGAAACTTATTCAATGCGCAGAGGAGTACCGACTTTGCTGGTGGGCGATTATCATCGAAACAATACCGGCTTCGGACGGAACGCCTTTGCTCAAAATGTAAGCCTTGATAATGAAGGACTTTCGACGTCGATATGGGAAGCTCTCGATAGAGCGTATAAAAATTCGGCCGAAGATTACGAGGTCAAACTTGCAACAATAGCCCAACAAAAACTCGATCAGGAAGAATTGGATCTGGATGATTTTGAGAAAATTACTCCAACAAGTCTAAGTCTCAATCCGGCGAAAATAAATCTCGATAAGGCTTATTGGGAGAATTATGCAAAAAAAGTTTCGGAAATTTTCCGAAAGTATCCCGAAATCATCGAATCGTCAGTAAATATTTTTATCAGAGATGCAATGCATTACAGCTGCAATTCCGAAAACAAGCGGATTGCTATGCCTGTACCTTTCTATCAAATCAGGCTGGGGCTGTTCACAATAGCCGACGACGGGCAAGAACTGCGTCGGGAATTGTATATCGAACATCCTTCATTTGAGCAGATGCCTAAATTACAGACGTTTATCGATAGTTGCGAAGCCATTACAAAAAAATTTATCGAACACAGCAAAGCTCCGATGATAAAAGAAGCGTACAGCGGACCTGTACTTTTCGAGGGACAAGCTGTGCCTGAGATATTTCAACAGATGATAGTCGGAAATTTGCTGGCGGCACGCAAGCCTGTGAGAGGAAATTCCTTCGGCGGAGGCGGCGGTAATAATCTCGAAATGATGACAGGTAAAAAGCTTATATCGCGCAGTTTAACTGTTACATCACTTTCGGGAAGCGAAACCTACAAAGGCAAAAAATTAGACGCTTGGTATCCCGTAGATGCTGAAGGAGTTATTCCTGATAAAGAGCTTGTTATGATTGAAAAAGGAGTGTTGAAAAATATGTTGAACGGTCGCGCTCCTACGAATAAATATCCACATAGTAATGGGCATAAAAGAATGAGTGTTAACGATGTACGTCCAAATGTCATGCCTGGAAACGTGCTTCTTTCCTCGACAAATTCCTTTACTGATCTCAAGAAGAAACTCATCGAAGCAGCTAAGGAAGAGGATCTTGATTATGCCTATATCATTCGTGGCTATCGCGGAATACCTTTCGAGGTTTACAGAGTGTATGTGAGCGACGGTCGCGAAGAACCGGTTAGAGGCGCTGTCATGCAGGACTTTAACCTCAAATCGTTCAAGCGTGTACTTGGCACATCCGATAGGGAAATGATATATAACACAGCCTCTTTCGGCAATTTTGTTACTTATATCGTTCCCGACGGAATATTGTTTGAAGAGCTGGAAATCACTAAAAATAATGGCATTACACTTAAAACACCTTTTATTGTTCCGCAACCGAAATAAATCGGTAAGCGACACAGTGAGAATATGAAACAAAGGATTACGCTATTATTAATAAGCATTTTATTTGCCGCAGGTTCCGGCGCACAGGGATATAAAATTAACGTGAATTTCACTGGATTGAGCGATTCAACCATTTATCTGGCAGTGCATTACGGCAATGAAAAATTTGTCAGAGATACCGCTGTTTTAGACAAAAAGGGACGCACTGTTTTTACTAAGGATAAGCCTTTGGCCGGCGGAATGTATCTGCTGGCCTGCGGCGGCGAGCATTTGCTTGATTTTCTGATTTCTGACGACAAAAATCAGAATTTCTCGCTCTCGGCTACGAAAGCTGCATATAATAAAACTCTGCACTTCAAGAACTCGCCGGAAAATGAGGCCTTTGCCGATTTTACCCGCTTTATGATAAGAAAACAAAAACGGGACATGGGACTTGTGGAGATGAGCCGTAAAACTAAAAAAGACAGTGAAATACAGGATTACATAAGCCGTGAACGACAAAAGTATCGCGATTCTTTAGAATGGGAAATATCAAATATAAAACGTAATTTCCCTAACGGTCTATTATACAGCATAGTAAGCGCTATGAATCCGCCGATGGCCGAAAGAATCGACATTCCGGAAAATACGCCAGGGAGAGACTCAATATTGTTTTGGTATTATTACAATTTCGAAGCAAAAAGGTATTGGGACAATTTCGTGCTGACGGACAAACGAATGCAATATTCGCCGATACTGATTCCGGCAATCGACCGTTATTTTACTGAAATTCTGATACAAAAGCCCGATTCTATAATTCCTCATTTAGATAGATTTCTGTCCAAAGTTGCCGGAGATTCGCTTATGAATAAATTCCTTACAGGACACACGTTCAACCTTTTCATGCAGTCGGAAATAATGGGCATGGAAAATGTAGCCGTACATCTTATAGACAATTATTACCTTGCTGGAAAGGTAAACGTTCTGGATGACAAATTTTTGCGCGATATTACCGATTACGCAAATAAATATCGTCCGACGCTCATCGGCAAGCAGGCTGCGAATCTGAAAATGGAAACGATAAACGGACAGTACGAAAGCCTATACGATATTGACGCTCAATATACTCTGGTTTATTTTTTTGAGCCGAACTGCGGTCATTGCAAGCAAGAAACTCCTAAAGTATATAAGGTGTACGAAAAGTATCGAGATAAGGGACTTGCGGCTTACTGCGTGTATTCGCAAACCAAAAAACAGGAATGGGCAGCCTATGTCGCTCAGAATAACTTGCAGTGGATCAACGTTTGGGATGAAACAAATGCTAACGATTTCCGCAGAAAATACAGCGTGTATATCGTGCCGCAAATTTATCTTTTGGATAAGGACAAAAAAATCATAGGACGAAGGCTGAGCGCCGAAACGCTCGACAAAATGCTGGGCAATCTGTTTAAGGCTAAAAAATGAGAAATGTTTTAACAATCGACTCTGTTACAAAGTATTACGGACGAGTGCGGGCATTGAACAAAGTCTCGCTCACCATTCCCGCCGGATGCATCTATGGTATCCTTGGTCCCAACGGCAGCGGCAAAACAACTCTGCTCGGAATAATAATGGATATACTGAAGCCAACTTCCGGCAGATATGAGTTTTACGAGGGCGAAACGCCTAATCATCAGGTAAGAAAACGTATAGGAACTTTGCTGGAAACGCCTAATTTCTACCATTATCTGTCGGCCGAGCGGAATTTGCGCATAGCCGCCGAAATCAAAGGACGAGGCGCAGAACAAATCGGCGAAGTTTTGAGCAAAGTCAATCTGTATGAAAGGCGACGCAGCAAATTCAGCACATTTTCGCTGGGCATGAAGCAGAGGCTGGCTATAGCTTCGGCGCTGCTCGGCGACCCGGATGTGCTTGTGTTTGACGAACCTGTCAATGGTCTCGATCCGGAAGGAATAGCCGAAATTCGTCAGCTTATAAAAAATCTGGCCGGCGAAGGCAAAACAATAATCATGGCCAGCCATTTACTCGACGAAGTCGAAAAAGTTTGTTCGCACGTGGCCATACTCAAAAAAGGTGAACTCCTTACTGCCGGAAAGGTGGACGAAGTGCTTGCTAATGAGGATATAGTGGAAGTCGAAGCACGAGATATTGCGAGGCTTTACGAAGTGATGCAAGGCGTAAATAGCACGCTTAGAGTGTATCGCGAAGATAATTCGGTGATACTGCATTTCGAACAGGGCGCAGCAGATACCGAAGCCATCAACAAATATTGCTTCGATCGTAATATAACGCTTACCTCGCTGATACTCAAAAATAAAAGTCTGGAATCGAAATTTTTGGAGATTACTAAATGAATATCTTACACTCTTTAAAAATAGAATGGCTTAAGCTCAAGAATTACAATGCTTTCTGGATATTGCTGGGGCTTTTTGTCCTAAGTATCTTCGGCATAAATTACATCATGATTGAGACCATGCCCAGAGGACAAATAACAGAGGCGCTTGCCATATTTAGTTTTCCAAAAGTTTGGCATACAGCGTCATACATGAGTAGTTTTATGCTTCTCTTTCCGGGTTTGATAATGATAATGACAGTTACCGGAGAATTTGGTTTTCGCACTCATCGTCAGAATGTTATCGACGGAATGAGCCGCACGAACTTCATCACTGTAAAAATGCTTGTAGCCTTGATTCTTGCTGTGATTTCCACTTTGGCAGTATTTGTTTTTGCCCTGATATTCGGAATCTTAGAAGGAAGCACGGTCTCTTTCGACGGAGTCAAATATATATTTCTCTTCTTTCTACAGGCTATCGATTATATAGGTATTGCTCTGCTGTTCAGTATGTTTCTTAGAAAAACCGGACTGTGCGTCGGCATATATATATTGTATGCCTTGATATTGGAAAACGTTATTTCGTCCATTCTTGCCCGAAATGTCGGGCAAATAGCATACTATTTGCCTCTGGAATCCTCCGACAAACTGATTCCAATGCCGATATTCAAAGAGTTTACAAATCAAATTGTAAAAACTCCTGATGTAGGTAATTTGCTGATAGCTTGCATTTTGTATATCATTATGTATGTGATAGTATGCAAGCTTAGATTCGAGAAAGCAGACTTGTAAGTGGACTTTTTTTGGACTTTTGGACTATTAGAATGGAGACCAAACATAGGGTAAGTTTTAGTCCAACAGTCCAACAGTCTAATAGTCCAACAGTCCAACGGTCTAAAAGTCCAACAGTCCAACAGTCTAAAAGTCCAACAGTCTAAAAAATCCAGGCGAGATATTCGGATTATAAAAAAAACACTATCTTTGCAGCCTTGATTTGAAACGTCCATGTGATTTAATGGATTGAATTTAAGTTAACAGTATTATTAATTAAAAACTAAAAATTATGGCAGATATTGCATCAAAGGTTAAATCGATTATCGTTGACAAGTTAGCGGTTGACGAGGGCGAAGTAACTCCGACGGCAAGTTTTACTAACGACTTGGGCGCCGATTCATTGGACATCGTCGAATTGATTATGGAATTCGAGAAGGAATTCGGAGTGTCGATTCCCGACGACGAGGCTGAAAAAATCGCAACAGTAGGCGACGCAATAGCTTACATCGAACAACACTCTTAAATATCGAAAAACATTTATCATTCTTTAAGCATCACAAGTTTAACGCAAATCATTTAATTTCATGTACAAACGTGTAGTTATTACAGGTATCGGCGCCATAACGCCTATAGGCAATACGGTAGAAGAATATTTCGAGGGCTTGCTGGCCTGCAAAAGCGGGGCCTGCCCCATTTCTTATTTCGATACCACTAATTTCAAAACGAAGTTCGCTTGTGAAGTAAAAGGATATGATTACGCGAACTACCCCAGTCTATTCGACCGAAAAGAAGTACGCAAACACGATTTATACTCGCAGTTCGCAATGATAGCCTCCGAAGAGGCAATCATCGATTCGGGGATTAAAGAAGCAGGGCTTGGTCCTGACGAAATCGGCGTAATCTGGGCGTCGGGAATAGGCGGTATTCGCACGTTTTTCGAGGAAGTCAAGGGCTTTGTCGAAGGAGGTAACACTCCTCGATTCAGCCCTTTTTTCGTCCCAAAGATGATCTCTGACATCGCTGCAGGATACATCTCTATGCGACACGGATTTCGTGGCCCGAACTACGCAACAGTCTCAGCCTGTGCTTCGTCGAACCACGCTATCATCGATGGATTGAACCTCATCCGCACAGGTAAGGTTAAATCAATGATAGTGGGAGGTTCCGAATCGGCTATCAACGAGGCGGGAGTAGGAGGATTCAACGCATCACAAGCACTTTCGACACGTAACGACGACATACTCACTGCATCACGTCCATTCGATAAAAACCGCGACGGATTCGTCATGGGAGAAGGTGGAGCAGGAATGGTGCTCGAAGAATATGAACACGCAAAAGCACGAGGCGCAAAAATTTATGCCGAAGTAATGGGAGGAGGAATGAGCGCTGACGCTCATCACCTTACAGCTCCGCATCCGGAAGGTTTGGGCGCTACGGCTGTGATGAAAGCTACACTGAAAGATGCAGGACTGAAGCCCGAAGATGTGGACTATATAAATGTGCATGGAACATCGACCCCTGTAGGCGACCCTGTGGAATTGAACGCCGTAAAGAAAGTCTTCGGCGATCATGCCTATAAATTGAACATAAGCTCAACGAAATCGATGACAGGACATTTGCTCGGCGCAGCCGGAGCAGTGGAAACATTGGCCTGCATAATGGCCATGCAAAGGAGTATCATTCCGCCGACAATCAATTTCCAAGAACAGGACGAAGAAATAGACTACAAACTCAATCTGACGCTTAATAAGCCTCAGGAATGCGAAGTTAAAGTGGCTCTGAACAATGTGTTTGGCTTCGGTGGCCACAATGCTTCGATATTGCTGAGGAAAATGTAGGCGGCAGCCTTGAAATTCTATCCAGTGCTTGCGAGGATTTTTCGCCCAATAAAAGTTGCGTTCTCAAAAGATAGAGAATTATACAACGAGCTGAAAGAATTGCTCGGAAGATATCCTTGCGACTTGTCGCTTTATAAACAGGCATTTACACATCGATCTGCTCTGCGAGGTACAGGAAGTAAAGCTCATAACGAAAGACTTGAATATCTGGGCGATGCTGTGCTTGATGTAGTGGTGGCCGATTATCTTTATAAACGTTTCCCGACAAGTAAAGAGGGGATGCTCACCCAAATACGCGCCAAATTAGTGAACCGCGTAACCTTGTCGCGAGTGGCTCGTCAACATTCGATGGAGCATTTTCTTGTGTCGCACATAAACCTTCATGTCGAAGGTAAATTTGTGTTTAGCAACATGGTAGAAGCTCTGGTCGGAGCAGTGTATCTGGATATGGGATACAAATTTGCGAAAGATTTTATCCTGACACGTCTGCTAAAAGATTTTATCAATGCAGACCTCGAAGAGCTTGAATATGACTTCAAAAGCAGAGTGCTGGAATGGGGGCAAAAAAGTAAAAAGAGCATAGACTTCGTGTCGGAAGCATATCCCGGACCAAAAACACATATCAACCTGTTTTCATCAAACGTGCTGATAAACGGCGAAATAGCAGGATACGGAACAGGACGATCAAAAAAAGAAGCAGAACAAAACGCAGCTCGATGCCTGTGGGAGCAGTGGGAAAAAGATTAAAAATTATGTTTTCAGGAATAGTTGAAGAAGCGGCTACTGTTACCGCAATAAAACAGGATGGCGGAAATATAAACATCAGCCTGCGATGTTCGTTTGCACACGAACTCAAAATAGACCAGAGCGTGTCTCATAATGGAGTGTGTTTGACGGTAGTATCTGTCGAAGACGATACTTATGTCGTTACAGCAGTGCGCGAAACTTTGGAAAAATCGAACTTGGGCTTGCTGGCTCCAGGCGATAGTGTAAATCTCGAAAGGAGTATGAAAATCAATAGCCTCCTCGATGGACATCTGGTTCAAGGACATGTGGATCAGACAGCTGTGTGTACAGAAGTGCGCGAAGCCGATGGTAGCTGGTATTTTAGCTTCGAGTACGACGAGGCGCAAGGTAATATTACGGTGGAAAAAGGCTCAATTGCAGTCAATGGCGTGAGCTTAACGGTGGTAAACTCTGGCAACGGCTCATTTCAAACAGCCATAATACCTTACACCTTCCAACATACCAATTTCAACCGCATAAAAAAAGGCGATATAGTCAATCTGGAATTTGACATTATCGGAAAATATATAGCACGCTTGGTAATCAAGAATTAAGAGGGATTCAGGATTTCAGGAGCCAAGAGCCAAGACAGCTACGCAATCAATTAAGAATTAAGAATTAAAAATTAAGAGAGCTGCGCAATCTGGTTTGATTGTCATCTGCGTGCAAAACGATTATCAAACCAGACTGCGCAGCCAATTCATAATTCATAATTGACTGCGTAGCGTCCTGGCTCTTGCAATCCTGGCTCTTGGTTCCGGTTCACTTTAAATTTACTACTTTTGTGCCTTGTATTAAATTAGTCAAGATGAAAAGTTTATTCTTATTACTTGCTGTAATAGCAAGCATGTCTATTGCAGACGTTTACGCGCAAACAGACAATAATAAACGCGACACTACTGCCGTAAAACAGCAGGGGAGCGGGAAGAAAAATGTCAGGATAAATCTCTCGGTAAGAGGTAGTTGTGGCATGTGTAAATCGCGCATCGAAAAAGTTGCTAAAAACATATCAGGAGTAAACGGCGCTCTGTGGAACTTGAAAAGCGAAACGCTGAGCCTCGATTACAACACGCGAAAAACTTCTCCCGAAGTCGTTGGCAAGGCTTTGGCCGAAGCCGGACACGACAATGAAAAACACAAGGCTGATGATGAGGTATATAACGCTCTGCCGGCCTGCTGTAAATATAGAGATAGCGACCGACCGAAACACCATGATTAAAATACTGTTGATCAATTCATACCGCTAAAAAATATGGCATTATTCGGATTATTTACAAAGAATAAAAAAGAACACTTAGACAAAGGTTTGCAAAAAAGCAAGGAAAGTTTTTTCGCAAAACTATCGCGCGCCATCGCCGGACGTTCAAGGGTGGATGACGAAGTACTTGACAATCTGGAAGAAATACTCATAACTTCCGACGTGGGAGTGGATACTACGTTGAGCATAATCAAAAGAATTGAAGCACGGGTCTCTCGCGACAAATACATGAATGTTAATGAATTGAATACCATCCTGCGCGAAGAAACCGAAGCTCTGCTCGAAGAAAACGGCTCGACAGGTGAAGTCATTCCTTTCGATTTTAACAAAAAACCATATATAGCTTTGATAGTGGGAGTTAATGGTGTCGGAAAAACAACCACCATAGGCAAACTCGCCGCGCAACTGAACGGCGAGGGCAAAAAAGTATTCATCGGAGCGGCCGATACTTTCCGTGCAGCCGCTGTAGAACAGCTGAGTATCTGGGCAGAACGTGCTGGCGTAAACATCGTTAAGCAGGGCATGGGCGCCGACCCAGCTTCGGTGGCTTACGACACTGTGAAATCGGCGATTGCCAACAATGCCGATGTGGTTCTGATAGATACCGCCGGACGTTTGCATAACAAGGTGAATTTGATGAACGAGCTATCGAAAATTAAAAACGTGATACGCAAGCTGGCGCCGGACGCTCCGCACGAGGTTCTGTTGGTACTCGACGGTTCGACCGGACAAAACGCATTCCGTCAGGCCGAAGAGTTTACCAAAGCCACCGACGTAACCGCTCTGGCGCTTACAAAACTCGACGGCACAGCAAAAGGCGGTGTGGTGATTGGCATATCCGACCGCTTCAAAATTCCCGTGAAATTCATCGGTGTTGGCGAAGGAATAGACGATTTGCAGATTTTCAACAAAAAAGAATTTGTAAACTCGCTCTTCGGATAAACCAAATAGAGCTTAAATGGCTTTGGATGCGTTATTTACGCAAAGTATTACTTCTACATTTTGCTCTCGAAATATTGCCATAAACTATCCTGCGGTACAGGAGCGATAAACTCCATAAGTGTCTTTTTTACAGGATGAACGAAGGATATACTGCGGGCGTGTAGCGAGATACTTTTGTCGGGATTGGAACGTTCGGCTCCGTATTTAAGATCTCCTTTGACGGGACAGGCGATAGCAGCTAACTGACTGCGTATCTGATGATGCCGGCCGGTGTATAGTTTTATTTTCAGTAAAAAGTAGGTATCGCTCTTGCCCACAAGCGTATATTCCAACACAGCTTTTTTTGAATTGGGCGAGGCCTTGGTTTGCGCATACGATTTATTCTTTTCTTCGTTGCGTGTAATATAGTGTGTCAGAACGTCATGCTCTTCAGGAGGAGCGTTTTTTACTATGGCAAAATAGGTTTTGTCGATTTCGCCCGATTTGAACAATTCATTCATACGCGCCAGCGCCTTGCCCGTTTTGGCAAAAACTACCGCCCCACTCACTGGTCTGTCAAGACGATGCGGCACTCCGAGAAACACTTCTCCGGGCTTCTTATCTCGCTCTTTTATATATTGTTTGAGCATCAAATCAAGCGAAATATCTTTCGTTTTATCGCCCTGCACTATCTGCGACACTTTTTTGTTTACAACTATAAGATGATTGTCCTCGTAAATAATTTCTAATGATTTTGCTCTCTCATCCATCTTTATAAGTATCTTATTATCTGTGTTTAACAACAAATTGACTTGCTGTTTGTAGGCGACAAAATTACGACTTTTTCCGACAATCAGCCTCCGATAAATCCAAAAAAATGCGAACTTTGCATCGAAAAAAAGAGGATTATGAATAGACTTTTAATTGTAAACCTTTGTCTTATTTTGATTTGTGCGGGACAAACTGTCCGAAGCGCCGACAGCATCCGTGTTACAATGCCGGACATGCGCGAGTGGTTGAAATTCGACGGAGCTATCAAAACCAAGCTGGAAATCAGCACCGATAGCGGGTCGATCCGCTTCAACGTCCGCAATTCGCGAATGGGATTGAGAGGCGACATCGGAGAATATCTCAGCTATCGCGTTCAGGTAGAGCTGAGTTCCGAAGGATCTTTCGCGCCGCTCGATCTGTTTGGAACCCTGAAACCTGCAAAAGGACTGAGTATTAGCCTTGGACAAACTTCCGTTCCGTTTGAAAATTCGTATATCATCACTCCCGCAGAAATGATGTTTTCAAACAGAGCCTTTGTGGGTAAGTTCTTTACGCCTGGTTCGCGCGATATTGGCGCTGTGATACACTATCGATTTGTATCCGGCAAACTGCCTTTTGAGTTGCAGGCAGGCACGTTCAACGGAGGAAGAATAAACAATCCCCAATGGACGGATAGACCTTCTTACGCATTGAGAATGAGCGTCGGTAAGATGGAAGGTTTCCGCACAAGCGCGAAAATATACCGATACGCAGGCGAAACTCTCGACCTCCTGCTGTGGGGCGCCGATTTGCATTACGCTGGTAAACGTCTGCGTCTCGAAGCCGAAGCGATGAACCGAAATCCCGAAGGCGGAGGAGGCGAAACCTTATTCGGAGCATATATACAGGGAGCGTATGTGTTTGATCTTAACCGATCTAAAATCTTTCATAATTTATGGCCGGCCTTGCGATGGGACGCTATGGGATATGGAACCGATAGAAATGGCTTCGATGTGAACAGATTAACCTTTGGATTGAATTTTGGCTTGTCGCTAAAACCCTTTGCCTCTGTACTTCGCGTGGACTATGAGCAGTATTTTGTGCGTGGCGGACATTTTCCCGAATTTGATAATCGCGATTTGCATGTGTCCGACAATAAATTAACTATCGAATTGTTGATTAAGTTTTAAACATTTGATTCCTGAAATCTTGGCTCTTGGTTCCTGAAATCTTGGCTCTTGATTCCTGCAGTCCTGATTCCCAAGAACTACAGATCATGTCCGCAATACGACAGATTGAAACTTTTGTTGCAAATTGGGAAGTCGGATATTTGTTGATCTCTCACAGCCAGAGCAAGTCCCATCCAATTGTGAAACGAAGGATCTTTAAGTTTGCAGAATATTATTTGTCCGGCATGGTCGGTCATTAGCAGATGACAAATTTCGCCACGCCATCCTTCTACAGTTGAGATACACAGGCTATTGGGAGCAAGTTTGAGTTTATATTCAGGAGGGTTGAATTTTTCTTCGGATTTGGCATGGATATCTAATAATATCTGAATAAGACTAATAGACTGATCTACTTCGGCTACTCGCTGTTTCAGACGTGCAAGCACATCGCCGGTATCGTGTGTGATAATCTCGTGATTGAGTTTTCGATAGTACTGTGTTGGGAGAGTTTTGCGCAGGTCTCTTGCAAGTCCGGCCGAGCGAGCGGCTGGTCCCACAAGTCCAACTAAACGAGCCTGTTCCGCACTAAGTATTCCTATTCCTTCGAATCGTGCCAGAACGCTCGGCAAGTTGAAAAAGCAGTTGCTCACCTGACGGTATCTTTCGTGAACTTCCTTAAGATTTTGACGGATAAGCTTTGCTGTCGTTTCGGTGAGCGGATATTGTGTGCCGGCGGCTCGTATCAGCCCTTTACCGAAGCGATTGCCACACCAAGCCTGAAATGTATTTATCACAATGGTTCTCAGGGCTTCGCAGGCAACCTGTCCGAGTTGATATGCAATATCGAGGCAAAGCGCCGATGTATCGCCCAGATGCACAGCAATTCGCTCAAGTTCGAGCGCTATTGTCCTTTCGATTTGCAGACGTTCAGATATTTCGTAACCAGCCAGATTTTCAATTGCTTCGACGTATGCCGTCGCATGTCCTATCGCCGTATCGCCGGCTATGCTCTCTGCCAGGAGGATGCGTTTGAGTTCCGACGATGTTTCGAGCATAAGCCTTTCTATTCCACGATGTTGATATCCAAGCATTATTTCGAGATGCAGCACCTTTTCACCTTCGCAAATAAAGCGGAAATGTCCTGGTTCTATGATTCCTGCGTGTATAGGACCTACTCCAACTTCGTGCAAATCGTCGCCAGATATGGTGTAAAAAGGGTAGTTTTCAGCAGTTTGTGTACGGTCGAAACGGTCGGCAGGGTATCTAAGGGGCTTAAGCCAGGGATGTCCATAAAATTCGATACCGTAATTTTCGTGCATTTCGCGTTCAAATGCGTGAATGGCATAGTGTTCGGCAGTAATTGAGCGCATATTTTTTGTGCGAATTTCTACTGACGAAAGGTCTATGCACTGAGTTTCGTCGTTGGCAATAGCGCAAATCAGAAGGAATCCAAAATCCTTAGGTACAGCGCAATAGCTGAGGCAACGCATGTTATTATTTCGCAAGAGCGAGCAAATTCTCGAATGAAATTCATCCGCAGTAAACAGCGGAATTGAGGATGTCGGTATGCAGTTATCCTTATTAATCATCTGTTAAAAAGGTAGATACGGCCTCATCATCATTTCAGGATTTTCGAGTGCTTCGGGCAATATTTCAAAGAATTTATCCCTGCATGCAGGGCTCAAATCCTCCATTTGCCATATAAGGCTGCGACAGCTGGGCGTATCGCCTGTGCGATAGTACAATAGAGCTGCATGTAGCATTGTGAGTAGCTTTGCTGAAAATGAGGTGCAGTTTTTTAATTCATCAACATTGACGTCCGGATAGATTATTTCAAGGACTAAGGTAATCATTGCGAGGATTTCAACGTCGTTTGGACAAAGCTCTGATGCTGTTTTAAAGGCATCCAGAGCGGCGTTTGTCGAGCCGATTTCCATAAATATTTCTCCCTTAGTGATGAGATAATCAGGGTTTTCCGGTTCTATTTGCAAGGCGTAATCGATTGTGCTGATTGCGTTTTCATAATCGCCTTGTTTTCTTAGGATTTTGCCTATTCCCCAATAGGCGTCGGCCATGTTGCGGTCGCGTTCGAGCGCTTTGCGGTAATAATCTACGGATTTTTGAATATCTCCGAGATATTCGTAACATTCTCCAAGAAAGCACAATACTTGTTCACTTTCGGCTCCGGTGGCCAGATAGCTTGTAAGAGCGTCGATTGCTTCGTTATAGCGTTCTGCGAACATCAGCAGATTTGCTTTGCTCAGCACGGCTGCTTCCAGCGAATCGTTGACAGTGAGGGCAAAATCGTATGCCTGCAAAGCCTCTTCGTTGCGTTCTTGCCTTTCGAGCAGAAGTCCCAGCGAGAGCCATACGTAATCGTTGAACGGTTCTTCGTCGAGCGATTTTTCGTACATCTCTTCGGCTTTTTCCAGATTATCCAAACTTTCGTAGCAACTTGCTGTTTGATAGTATATATCAGCTTTTAATGAG
>JAITGD010000096.1 GCA_031280885.1 Prevotellaceae bacterium
TCCTGTCCATACGAGCGCTTGCAAACCATCATCGAGGCAATCAGCAAGCATACATAAAAAATCGAACTTCTAAAAGTCATCATATTGCAACAAGCCGTATTAATCAGATGCAAAAGTAAACATTTTTTTAAGATGGATTCAGGATTGCAGGAACCAAGAGCCAAGACGCTACGCAATCTGGTTCGATAAAAAGATCTGCGCGCAAAACGATAATCAAACCAGCCTGCGTAGCGTCCTGGTTCTTGGTTCTTGGAGTCCTGAATCTATTCTTGGTTCTTGTCATCCTGGTTCTTGGCTCCAAAAATCATGATTCTATAACGACAACATTCCATCCTTTTTGTTCGGCAATTGTTATGTCGCAATAGTCTGTCCCGGGATTGTTGTAAATCTTTATTGATTTTGATTTATTTGGTATAGTGTTGTCGTGTAAGCTTTCAAACAGATCGTTTAATGCGGCGGCTGTCAGTTTGTTGCCAGAACAGTCTGCGTATTGCAGGTAGATATTTTTGCTTAGACTTAGGGTTTTCAGTCGATTATTGCTGCAATCAAGGTCTTCCAGGTCGATATTTTTATTTAGATTTAAGTCGTTCAGTTGATTTTTATTGCATTGCAGAACTATCAGATCATGGTTTTTGGTCAAGTTAAGTGATTTCAGTTGATTGCCCTCACATCGTAATTTTTGCAGTCTGGTATTTTTACTGAGATCCAAATTAGTTAGTTGATTTTGACAGCATTGTAGATCATCCAAGTCGGGATTTTCACTTAAATTAAGCGATTCCAGTTGATTTTCCTCGCAATGCAATTCCTGCAGCATGGTATTTTCGCTCAAGTCAAGGGATTTCAGCTTATTTGTAAAACAATACAGGACTTTAAGCATAGTATTTTTACGAAGATCTAAAAAAGTCATTTGATTGTGTCCGCAGTCTAAACATTTCAGCAGTATATTTTCGCGCAGATCCAACCAGCTCATCTGATTATAACAACAATGCAACTCGGTTAACATCTGATTTTTGCTTATGTCAAGACTTGTCAGTTTGTTATCAGAGCAGCAAAGATCGCTTAACATAATATTGCGAGTAATATCCAGAGCGGTCAGTTGATTTCTGACGCAACGAAGACTTTTCAAATCAGGATTATTGTTTATATTCAAATCAGTCAGTTGATTTCCGAAACAATCCAGGCTTTTCATTTCTCCGATTATTTCTATTGTATTTTTCAAAGGTATGACGTAATCATGTACGTAACTATCTCCGCCTGGTTTAAGCGTAATATCCTGTGTATCTCCATCTCCCCAGTACACGGTTACAGCACGATAACCTTTAAGATTTATTTCTATTTTTGAGACTGTAGCGGCGGCTGTCAGGGTGATTTTGTGTTTTCTGCTGACAGCCTTGTCCTCTTCCTCGTCCTTTTTGTTCATTGTCAAAAGGTAAAGCAAAGCCGGAAGCAAAATCAACATTACCACAATCGCTCCTGCATTTGTTTTAGAACCTTTTGTTTCTCTCGGTGTTTTCATATCTCTTGTAATTTAAACGTCTTGAATCCAAACGTCCTTAATCCTGGCTCTTGGTTCCAAAAATCATCCTGCCCAGCCTTCTCTGTCCAAGCTGCGGTAGTTGATAGATTCGGCTAAGTGTCGTGGTTTGATATTTTCCGAGCAGTCGAGATCGGCTACTGTACGCGACACTTTGAGTATGCGGTCGTAGGCTCGTGCCGACAAGCCAAGTCTTTCCATTGCTGTTTTAAGTATATTTTTACATTCTTCGCTGAGTTCGCAGTATTTGCGCAGCATTGTAGAACTCATCATTGCATTGCAGTACACGCCTTTTTCGTTTGCAAAGCGTATTTTTTGGATTTCGCGTGCAGCGATTACTCTCATTCGTATCGTTTCGCTGCTTTCCGAAAGGATTTTTTCGGATAATTTGCTAAACGAAACCGGAACAACTTCTATGTGAATATCAATACGGTCGAGCAATGGACCCGAAATGCGCGACAGATATTTTGGCACCGTCCCCGGAGGGCAAACACATTTCTTGTCGGGGCTGTTCCAATGCCCACAGGGACAGGGATTCATCGAGGCCGTCAGCATAAAATTGGCGGGATATTCTACGGAAAATCTTGCTCGTGAAATCACAATTTTGCGTTCTTCCAGCGGTTGTCTCATAACTTCGAGTACGCTTCGGCGAAATTCGGGAAGCTCATCAAGAAAGAGTATTCCGTTATGTGCCAGCGAGATTTCGCCTGGTTGCGGATAGCTTCCTCCGCCTACCAGAGCGATGTCGGAAATCGTATGATGCGGCGCTCTGAAGGGACGGCGAGTTATCAGTCCCGAATCTTTTTCGACCTTGCCGGCCACCGAATGGATCTTGGTTGTTTCAAGCGATTCCTGAAGAGTTAGCGGAGGTATTATCGAGGGTAATCTCTTGGCCAGCATAGTTTTGCCGGCTCCCGGCGGACCGACCATGATGATATTATGTCCTCCGGCGGCGGCTATTTCCAAAGCCCGTTTAACGTTTTCTTGTCCTTTTACATCCGAAAAATCCACATCCTGTTTTGCTACATTTGCATAAAATTCTTCTCGTGTATTCACTTCCACTCTTTGCAAGTCGTTATCGCCTTTAAAAAATCCTGCAACTTCCTTTAAATTGCTCACTCCATACACTTTCAGAGTATCGACCACCGCTGCTTCGCGGGCATTTTCTTTTGGAAGGATAAATCCATCGAAGCCATGCGCTCGAGCCTGAATAGCAATAGGTAAGGCTCCTTTGATGGGACGCACTTCGCCATCGAGCGACAATTCGCCCATGATGATATAATTCTCAATTTTATCGTCGGGTATTTGTTCCGTTGCGGCGAGAATACTCACAGCCAGAGGCAAGTCATACACAGCGCCTTCCTTGCGGATGTCGGCCGGAGCCATATTTATCACCACTTTTTGGCGCGGCATGTGATAAGCATTCACCTGCAAGGCGGTAGAAATACGTTGCTGACTTTCTTTCACCGCGCTGTCGGGCAAGCCTACCAAATGAAAATTGATCCCTTTCGATACGCTGGTTTCGATAGTTATCAGTGTGGAATTTATGCCAAAAACGGCGCTACCATATACTTTAACGAGTTTCATAGAAAATTAGAATATCCAGCCGAAATATTCGACCTCGATTGCAAAAGTAGCACATTTATCTTACATTCATCCGGAAGTTTCTTTATTTGTCCGTATTTTTGTCCGGGATGCTTTCTATATAAAGAGTGTCGGGGCAAAGCGAGGCTTCGTTAGCCCATTCCACACTCAGACCGTCGGGGCGTACGGTATTAAACATTGCAAGGTCTTTCAGCTGACGGAAAATTTCGTATTCCAAATACGGTTTTACATCAAACCGTCGTTTTTCTCCGTTGGTAAACCAAAGACAGAGCATATAATCGCGTTCGGGTTTTACGTTTACAACTCGTGGATTCAATGTCTGTTATCTTTCGTTTTAAAACTTACGCTGCAAAATTACAAATTATCTTCAATTGGGTTCAAAAAAAGTTTGAGGTGCTATTTTTTGAGGCAAGTCGTCCCGTTAGGGACGATATGTTGGTAGAAAAAGCAAAACGCCTTCCAAGCACCGTGCCGTAGGTACGGAATGTGGAG
>JAITGD010000147.1 GCA_031280885.1 Prevotellaceae bacterium
CAACAAGCGCAGAAAGCAGAAAGCAACAAGCGCAGAAAGCAGAAAGCAACAAGCGCAGAAAGCAGAAAGCAACAAGCGCAGAAAGCAGAAAGCAACAAGCAGAAGGCAGAAAGCAGAAATAGCTTTCTGCTTTTTGCATATTAAACCCCTCCTGCTTGCTGCCTTCTGCCTTCTGCTTTCTGCGGATGTGGATGTAGGGGCGTTGCGCGCAACGCCCCTACATCCACATCAACACCTCCTCTAATGCTGGGGAAAATCATCCTCTAAGGCAGAGGAATATTTTCCTTTAATGCTGAGGAAAACCTTCCTCTAATGCAGAGGAAAGGGTTTTCTTAATGCTTTCTGCTTTCTGCTTGCTGCTTGCTGCTTGCTGCGGATGTGGCTGTCGCTGCCTTCTGCTTTCTGCTTGCTGCGGATGTGGCTACTACTGCTTGCCGCTTTCTGCCTTCTGCTTTCTGCGGATGTGGCTACTACTGCTTTCTGCTTTCTGCCTTCTGCTTGCTGCGGATGTGGCTACTACTGCTTGCTGCTTTCTGCCTTCTGCTTTCTGCGGATGTGGCTACTACTGCTTGCCGCTTTCTGCTTTCTGCTTTCTGCTTGCTGCGGATGTGGCTGTCGCTGCCTTCTGCCTTCTGCTTTCTGCGGATGTGGCTACTACTGCTTGCTGCCTTCTGCCTTCTGCTTTCTGATTTCTGCGGATGTGGCTGTCGCTGCCTTCTGCTTGCTGCCTTCTGCTTGCTGCGGATACTGCAATAAAGAAAAAAGGGGCGCGATAAATCGCGCCCCTACGTGATGGTAAATCCCTACTGTGAAGCCAAGTCCTTATTTATAATTCATTATACGTTCTTTAGTTTTTGGCTTCCTGCGTACTACTCGCATTGTCGGCAGGTTTCTACTTCACGTGGAGTAGGAAAGGACTGTGGACTTCTCTGACTCTTTTCAAGATTTTACTTCCTTTCTTGACGGAGCTTTGCGTGCGCACCAGCAGCGTGTATTCGCCTCCAGATGGAAGCGAATCGGGCGTAAGCAGCTTAAGCAGACGCGGCGTGTTCACTGCGATGGCTTTGACAGGCCTTTCGACGCCTTCGGAATCAAGCAAAAACACTCCATTGAGGCTGGCATGTTGAGCGTCGGATTCGAGTTTTAAACCGTATCCGCGTACTGCAACGATGTTACACGGGGAGATGTAATTGTCTATCGATCCCGTAGCTTCATCTACTACCTGACCTATAAATCCGTCGGATTCTTCCACTCCGTCGAAAACTACCTCTGCGTTATCGCTGACGTATTTACGTAGCTGTTCGCTGACGGAGAGTTTCACTTCGGGATAAATTCCTTCGGGAAGGAAGGTTTCGGTGCCGTCGTATTCGCCCGGAATACGTATGCTGATACGAAACAGATTGCTTTTGATACGATAGTTATCGGCAATCAGATACATAATCAGCTTTTCTGCGGCCAGAAAGCCCTCTTCTATCACCTTCGGAGAGGTTGATATGTTGTACAGGCTGGCTTTCGACGCTACTCCATGAATGTCTAATTCAGGTTGTAGCACAGCTTTAGCGTTGTACTGTTTCTTCGCGCCGGGCAACCATGCCTGCACGAACTTCGCGATGATCTTGTGAGCTACATCGGTTACATTGAAATCTAATGGCATAAGCACATTGTTTTTAGTTAAAAATTAAATAGTTCTGATGACATGGAGGCACTGTTGTTTTGATTTTGTCGCACCTCGCGTCGGGTAGCTGTATTACGGTATGAATCAACGTATAGCGCCTCCCTACTCTGCTGCAAATTTGCTATGACTTTAGCGCAAGCGTCCTCTGGAGCCGTAAGCTCTCGTACAAAGGGTGTTAGGGTCGTTGCTTTCATGTCGTTTACCGTTGTTATTGATATAAATATTATAACTAATACGCTGCAAAGATAAACAATATTTCTAATTATGAATTATGAATTATGAATTATGAATTAGCTACGCAGGCTGGTTTTATAGTCATTTTGCACACAGACGACACCGATTTTATGGATACACACAGATTTTCTTTATCAAACCAAACTGCGTAGCCAATTATAATTTATAATTCATAATTCATAATTCATAATTAGTCTTTATCTTTGCGCTGTGGAATGAAAGCAAATTTGGCGGATTTGCTCTTTATTTCGGATGATTATTAGTTGAATTTAAGAGAATTATTATTTAATGAAAACAACGGCTTTTACGCAGTTTCACATCGAAGCAGGAGCTAAGATGTCTCCTTTTGCAGGATTTAACATGCCGATTGAATATTCGGGCATAAACGAGGAACATCTCACTGTGAGGCAAGGTGTGGGGGTGTTCGACGTCAGTCACATGGGCGAGATTTGGGTTAAAGGCCCTAATGCGCTTAAGTTTTTGCAATATGTTACTACTAATGATGTTGCGGCATTATCGTCGGGCAAGGTGCAATATTCCTGTATGCCAAACGGACGGGGCGGTATTGTGGATGACCTTTTGGTTTATTGCATTGATGAGCAGACTTATCTCTTAGTGGTGAACGCCAGCAATATCGATAAGGATTGGAATCATCTGCTGTCCTTCGCTGGGCAGTTCGGATTGAATCCCGGCAAGGAACTTTATAATGCTTCGGATGAGATTGCTTTGCTTGCCGTTCAAGGCCCAAAAGCTATTGAGGTGATTCAGAAACTTGTGGATACTGATATTTCCGCCATGCCTTACTACACTTTCGGAAAAGTGAATGTGGCTGGTATCAGCAATGCTATTCTGTCGATTACGGGATACACCGGAGCCGGAGGTTGCGAGATATATGTGGCTAATGAGGACGGTGCAAAGCTCTGGAAGGCTGTATTTGAAGCCGGTAAGGATGCCGGTATTAAGCCCGTTGGACTTGGCGCGCGCGATACCCTGCGTGTCGAAATGGGCTATTGTCTCTATGGAAATGATATTGACGACAATAGCTCTCCAATAGAAGCTGGTTTGGGATGGATTACTAAGTTCAAGGCGGATAAGGACTTTGTGGATAAGGACGTCCTAATGAAACAGAAATCCGAAGGAACGCTTCGCCGGCTTGTTGGTTTTGAGATGATAGACAAGGGCGTTCCTCGTCAGCATTATGAGATTTATAACTCTGTGGGTGAGCGAATCGGTGAGGTAAGTTCCGGCACCATGTCGCCTTCGATGAAGAAGGGCGTCGGCCTTGGATACGTGCAAACGGCTTACTCGAAGCCCGATAGCGAGATTTATATCAAGATACGCGAGAAACTGCTGAAAGCTATGGTGGTTAAGTTGCCTATTTTGAAGGTTGGCAATTAGCAAAAGCTTTTGTGTATCTTTGCAGTGGATAATTAATGATACAATGAGAGAACAAATAGATCGTCTGCGACGTGAAATAGAGTATTTTACAGCTGAAAATTCAAAGCATTTGGAGGAGTTCCGCATCCGGATTGCGGGCAAAAAGGGCGAGCTGACAGAGCTTTTCGACCGTTTCAAACAGCTGCTTCCAGAGGATAAGAAGTTGCTTGGACGGGTGATTAATGAGTTGAAGTCGCTGTTTGAGAGCAAGCTCAAGGAGCAGAAGTTGCTCTTTGAAGATAGCGACAGTGGCGAAACTGTATCCGACAAGAGCCTTCCGGCAAGCGCCGACGGGGTAGGCTCGCGCCATCCGGTTACGTTGATTCGTAATGAGATACTTGAAATTTTTTCGCATCTGGGTTTCACCGTTGCCGACGGACCGGAGATCGAAGATGACCGACACGTCTTTTCGGCTCTAAATTTCCCTCCTGAGCATCCGGCGAGAGATATGCAGGATACTTTCTTTGTGGAGAAAAATCCTGATATTCTGCTGCGGACGCATACGAGTTCGATTCAAGTGCGGGTGATGGAAAGTCAAAAGCCACCTATCAGGGTGGTTTGCCCCGGCAGGGTGTTTCGCAATGAGGCAATCTCGGCGCGTGCGCATTGCATCTTCCATCAGGTTGAGGGTCTGTATATTGACGAAGAGGTATCCTTTGCCGATATGAAACAGACTTTGCTGTATTTTGCTCGTGAGATGTTCGGCTCAAAAACCGAGATTCGCCTGCGTCCTTCGTACTTTCCTTTCACCGAACCGTCGGCTGAAATGGACGTATCATGCAGTATCTGCGGAGGTAAGGGTTGTAATATCTGCAAATACACAGGTTGGCTTGAGGTGCTGGGCTGCGGCATGGTAGATCCGAATGTGCTGGAATCCTGCGGTATCGACAGCAAGCGTTATTCGGGATACGCTTTCGGCATGGGAATCGAGCGGACAGCTATGCTCAAATGGCAAGTCAAGGATTTGAGATTGTATTTCGAGAACGACGTCCGTTTTCTAAGACAATTCCAAGCGGCGCTCTAAGGAATTAAGAATTAAGAATCTTCGAGATCCATGATTACAAGAACCAAGAGCCATGACTGCTACGCAATCTGGTTATTGAATTATAAATTAAGAAGTAAAAGTTAAATGTCCAAAAGTCCAAAGGACTAATGATACTTATCATTATCGGTTTATGCTTGCAATCCTGCGGCATATATTCTTTTACAGGGACTTCACTTTCGCCGGATGTCAAGACAATCAGTGTGGAATACTTTCAGAACATGGCTCCACTTGTGGCTCCATCGTTGAGTAGCTCTTTTACTGATGCTTTGAAGGATCAATTTATCCGATACACTAAGTTACAGCAGGTTCGTTCGGAAGGCGATTTGCAGTTCAGTGGCGAGATTCGCGGTTACGACGTAGCGCCGTCGGCTATTACCGGCGACGAAGTCGCTTCAAAAAACCGTCTATCAATCAGGGTTCATGTGAAGTTCGTAAACATGAAGGACGAACTACAGAACTTTGAAAAGGACTTCTCTGCCTACGAGGAATTTCCTGGCGAGCAGTCCTTAGACGCCGTACAAGGTCAGCTTATAGAGAAGATAGTAAAGACGCTGGTAGAGAATATATTCAACGCCTCAGTAGCGAATTGGTGATTCTGTTGGAGCCAAGAGTCAGGATTTCAAGAATCAGGACGTCAGGATTTCAAGAATCAGGACGTCAGGCTTATTGTCCTAGATTATTTCGTTCTGATTCAATGGTATATACAAAGCTATCGGCACGGTAATATCCTACGTTCCATTCAACCGGACGTCCTCCCGGATCGTAAACAAAGCGTTTGCGGATCAGTATGGGATCGCCGGGTTTAAGTTCAAGTTTATCTGCAAGTTGAGTGTCGGCAATCTTGGCGCTGATTTCTTCTTTTGATAGTTTGACAACGGTATTATAATCCTTTTCAAGAATCTCATACAGAGGGCGCGTGAAGTCTTCGTTGCCCGTTAAACCTATACGAGGGTTGAAATGCGATATGAAATAAACGAAAGGGTTTTCGACGTTTCCACGCAGCCTTTCTAATCGCAGTATCTTTTGGTTCTCTTCGACATCGAAAAAAAATCGCAATTCTTCGGAGGGTTTTGTCCATCCAATAAACAATTCATAGTTCTTTATTTCAATGCCCAAGGCTTTCATTTCCTGCGAGAAACTCAGCCAATTACGCGCCATCGAAGTTATCGACATTTTTGTAGCAACAGTTCCTATTCCTTTTTTTCGCACCAGCAGCCCTTCGTAAACTAATTTATTGATAGCCTGCCTGACCGTATTGCGCGACACTCCAAGACGTTTTGCCAGATCAACTTCGTTTGGTAGCTTTTTACCTCTGATGTATTCGGCGCCTTTTATGGCTGTTCTGATTTGCGTTTCGATTTGCGCATACAGAGGGGTTTTGTTCTCGTAATCAAGGACGATTTTCATTGTAACACTTTAAATATAACTACATTCAACATTTAATTCCAAGCAGATGACAAATCACCGCCATGCGTGCGAATACTCCGTTTCGAGCCTGCTGGAAATAGTACGCTTTAGGATTATCGTCCACATCAGCAGCAATTTCGCCTACTCGAGGAAGAGGGTGCAATACTCTGACATTCGGCTTAGTATTTTCGAGCATTGCGCTGCGTAGCGTGTATGTATTTTTGAGTTTTTCGTACTCCATCGGTTCCGAAAATCGTTCCTTTTGCACTCTGGTCATGTATATTATGTCCACATCGTCGATATTTCCGTTCATATCGCGTGCTTCGACAAAGGGAATTGCATGTTCTCGGAGGAATTTTCTGTACTCTTCCGGCAGACTCATTTCCTCCGGAGCGATGAACTTGAAACTTGGCTCAAAATGCGACATCGCCATCAGCAGCGAATGTACCGTCCGTCCGTATTTCAGATCGCCTATCATGGCTATGCTGAGTTTATCGAGCCGTCCCTGAGTCTTTCTGATTGAATATAAATCAAGTAAAGTTTGTGTAGGATGTTGATTCGAGCCGTCGCCAGCATTTACCACCGGCACTCGCGACACTTCGCTTGCATAACGCACACTGCCTTCGAGCGGATGCCTCATAATTATAATGTCGGCATAACCAGAGACCATAGCTATTGTATCTTTCAGCGATTCGCCTTTCGATACGCTGGTATTCGCCGCCTCCGAAAATCCGATAATTCGTCCTCCAAGCCTATTGACAGCTGTTTCGAAGCTTAGGCGCGTGCGTGTCGAAGGCTCGAAAAATATCGACGCGGCCACCTTGCCTTCCATCAATCTGCTCACCGGACAAGCCTCAAAGCGCTCGGCTCTGTCCAGTATATTTACTATTTCATCCTTAGATAAATCGCTTATCGATACTAAATTTTTCATCTTTTAAAGTTTAAGACGATTTCGCAATGTCGATAGATTTCATACCTTTGCACGGCATAATCGACTTCGAAGGCGGATGCAGGCTCGACAGCCTCGCCAATCTCGCCTTCCGAAGGCACAAAAGTATCAAAATTTGAACAAATGATAATAGAAAGCAGAGCATACGCGCGCGCAGGCTTGCTGGGCAACCCTTCCGATGGATATTTCGGCAAAACTATTTCGATAATTGTGAGAAATTTCGGAGCCGTAGTCTCACTCTACGAAACGCCGGAATTGACCATCGAAGAAACAGACGTGGACGGAAATCATTTCCGAAACATATACCACCTTTCCGACACAATCAGGCAAAACGGTTATTACGGAGGACTGCGCTTAGTGAAAGCCGTGATAAAACGATTCTGCGAATACTGCGAAACAACGCAGATACGCCTTGCCGATAAGAACTTTACTGTGCGTTATCGATCCTCGATTCCTCGACAAGTGGGTCTGGCCGGATCGAGCGCAATCGCCACTGCCACACTGCGCGCACTGATGCAGTTCTACAAGGTGGAAATCCCGCTCGAAATCATGCCAAACATAATTCTCGCTGCCGAAACCGAAGAACTTTCTATCAACGCCGGATTGCAAGACCGCGTTATCCAGGTTTACGAAGGATGCGTGTTTATGGATTTCAACAAAATATACATGGAACAGCATGGCTGCGGACGTTACGAAAGCTTGGACGCCACGCTGTTGCCTAAGCTATATATGGCCTACAAAACGGATCTGAGCAAGGTCTCCGGCACGGTGTTCAACAATCTGAAAGAACGCTTCGAAAAGGGCGATGAGTTTGTACATCAAACAATAAACGAACTTGCCGACGTTGCCGAACAAGGTAAACAGGCTATTCTCAATAAAGACTTCGCCCGCCTGAACAAACTGATCGACCTTAATTTCGACCTGAGATGCAAAATAATGAACATCTCAGCCAGCAATATGGAACTTGTAAATACGGCTCGAAAATGCGGAGCGTCGGCCAAGTTTTCCGGCTCCGGCGGGGCAATCATCGGCATGTATCCCGACGA
Source organism: Prevotellaceae bacterium (assembly GCA_031280885.1). Lineage (GTDB taxonomy): Bacteria > Bacteroidota > Bacteroidia > Bacteroidales > UBA932 > JAIRLF01. Next base: position 7,794 of record JAITGD010000147.1, read on the forward strand.
CGAAACGCTGAATAAACTCGTCGTCAATCTAAAGAAAATAAATGCGCGAGTGATCAAACCATATATATCATGATGGACTGTTGGACGTTTGGACTGTTGGACTGTTGGACGTTTGGACTGTTAGACGTTTGGACTGTTGGACGTTTGGATTATTCGTATGAACCAATTCGCAACATATCTGCTTCCTGAGGCGTCAGCAGTCGCCATTCGCCTCTGCGTAGCCGCTTTTTGGTGAGGCCGGCAAAATACGAACGGTCGAGTTTCTCAACTTCATAACCTAACTTCTCGAACATGCGCCTAACCACTCTGTTACGTCCCGAATGTATTTCAAGACCGACTTCTGACTTCTGACTTCCGACATAATCAATCGCATCGACCTGTATCATACCGTCTTCGAGTTCCACTCCATCGAGCAGCGCCTGCATATCATTGCGGGTAAGGTCGCGATTGAGGCCAACCTGATACACCTTCAACTTGTTGTACGATGGATGAGTCAAACGTTTAGCCAAGTCGCCGTCATTCGTAAACAGCAGTACGCCAGTGGTATTACGGTCTAAACGTCCTACGGGATAAATTCTTTCGCTGCAAGCTCCTTCGATGAGTTCCATCACCGTATGCTTTGCATGAGGATCATCGGTAGTAGTAACGTAATTCTTAGGCTTATTAAGCACAAGATACACTTTTTTTTCGCCTTTCAGACGCTCGTTATTGAACCTCACCTCGTCGTCGGGTTTCACCTTCGTTCCGAGTTCGGTAACTATATTGCCATTCACCGAGATAAGGCCTGCTACGATATACTCGTCGGCCTCGCGGCGGGAACAAACTCCCGAATTGGCCACGAACTTGTTCAGGCGAATCAAACCGTCCTTGCTTGGACGGCTCGGCGGAGTTTTCCGTTCGACGGCACGTCTCGACGGCCTATCCGAATCGTATCTACGTTCGCTTTTGCGCTCGCCGTATGGCGTTTTGCTGAATTTTCCTTTGTCGCGATTATCGCGACGCTCGCTTTCGCTTCCCGAATACCGGCTGCGAGAGTTCGACTCGCCTCCACGTTCCGAAAATCGCGTTTTTTCCTTCGGATATCTTGTTTTTTCGCGAGTTCCGCGTTTTGACGGTTCGCCGTCGCCCTCCGAATATTTTTTCCAAACCTTAGCAGGGCGCGAATCCGACGAGGTTTTAAATCTCTGCGGACGTTCCGAGTCGGATGTTCTTCTCGAACCGGTCGGTCGGTCGGAATATTTTCCGGGTTTCTTAAATCCATCGCCTTTTGACGTTCTACGTTCTGCGGGTTCCGACCCCCGTTCCGGCTTTTCGCCGCCTACTCTCCACACCGATTTTCCGGCTGATTTTCTCTCAGAACCGCGACTACGCGGGCGTTCTGTTCTATCTTTACTGTTCATCTGTCGTTGCAAATAATCCGCAAAAGTATTACAATTTTTGATTACGGGTTCAGGTTCGCAAAATGGTTCAAAAATCTTTATTTGGTGATTAAAATTATTCGTAGTACATTTGTATCGGATTTTAACCTCGCTTTGCGGGGATTATGTGGAAACAAGATGATAAAAACGATATGAGAACGTGATCAAATCATAATGTATTATTTAAATTTATTCGTATGACAACAAAAAGAAAGCTCAAAGCACAGCCGATCAAGCAGATTTCAAGTTTGCTTGTACTTGGATTTCTGGTCGTTTATTCTGGAAATCTGTCGGCCAAAGCCGGCGACGGCAACATCAAAGGGGGAGGGGTAAAATCATCTCATTCTCAGCAAATTGAAGGCTTGGTAACAGGAACTGTTACCAACAAAAACGGTGAGACCTTGGTAGGCGTTACCGTCAACGTTCAAGGTTCTACGGTAGTGTCCATAACCGACGCCAACGGACACTATTCCATTCAAGTAAAAGGCGATAATCAGTCTTTGCGGTTTTCGTTTCTCGGACACAAAACCGCTACCGAGTTGGTCAATCGAAGCGTGATAGACGTTGTGCTTCTTGACGATACTCAATCACTTGACGAAGCCGTAGTTACCGCGCTTGGTATCAAAAAGGAAAAGAAAGCCTTGGGATATTCTGTTCAGGATATCGGCAGCGCGGAATTGATGAAAAACAAAACTGCAAATCCACTTAACTCTTTGGCCGGCAAGGTAGCCGGAGTGAATATCACGCAAAGTTCAGGCTCGGCAGGAGCAGGAGCTGATATTATCTTACGCGGAGGAACTTCGCTGGAACGCGATAATCAACCATTATTTGTGGTTGATGGAGTGATTTATGATAATTCCACCTCTATTGTTGGAAATTCGGCATTTGATGGACTAAGCGCCGTTGCCACCACTTCCAGCAACCGTGTAATGGATATTAATCCTGAAGATATTGAAAATATCTCGGTATTGAAAGGTCCGGCTGCAGCAGCTTTGTACGGTTCGAAAGCAGCTGCCGGCGTGATTATTATCTCAACAAAAAAAGGAAAAGAAGGCGCTGTGCAGGTGGACATTAGCTCCAAATTTACCACGAGTTGGATAAACCGTTTGCCGGAACAGCAAAATCTTTATAAACGAGGCTACTACATCGAAAACGGAACAATCAGAGATACCGATTTGCGTTCCTGGGGAGCGGCCTTTGGCGCAGGTAATGCCAAGTACAACAATATTGGTAATTTTTTCGACGCCGGAGGAGCTTGGGATAATTCGGTTGGTGTGTCGGGAGGAAACAAAAACGGATCGTTTTATCTTTCCGCTTCTTCTTTCAATCAAACAGGAGTTGTTCCGACAACGACATACGATAAGGTAACATTTCGTTTTAATGGCGATCAGAAATACGGACGACTGACGGTAGGAGCTAATGTGGCTTATTCGCAAGCTAATACCAATAAAACGCAAACCAGTAAGGGCTTGGATAGAACAGCCGGTAATGGAGCCATGGAGGCAGTGTATTTGTGGCCAAGAGATGAAGATTTAGGCCATTATTTGAATAGCGACGGAACGAGATACAGAATACTTGAGGGTGTTTCGTCGGATATTGCTGCTGATGTTGAAAATCCTTATTGGACAATCTATAAGGGAAAAATGACCGATGCAACCGAGCGTATTACCGGCTCGGTGAATGCAGAGTTTAAAATAGCCGACTGGTGGAATATCTCTTACAGAGCTGGCGTGGATAGCTATACTACTGGTAATTATAATTTTATAGCTCCCGGAAGTGCGGTGAAAACCGAATGGCAAAAAGGAATGATGAGTGAAAATGATCTGAAATACAGATATTTGTCATCCAATTTAATGACGAACTTCTCCAAAAAATTCGGCGATTTTGATTTCAATCTATTATTGGGAACATCCACCGAAAGCACGAAACGGGTAACAAACCGCCGGATGGGATACCGATTTATAGAAGAAGGTGTTTACAACTTCAATAATATCTTGCCTGTAGATAAGAAATTTGACGAATATATCAGCAACAGAAGAATGGTGAGCATGTATGGCGAATATAGAATGTCGTACAAAAGCCTCCTTTATTTGACGTTTACCGGACGAAACGACTGGAGTTCAACACTGCCTGTTCAAAATCGTTCTTATTTCTATACATCGGTAAGCGGTAGCTTTGTTTTCACAGAAGTACTTCCGAAAAACGATATCCTTTCTTTCGGTAAACTGCGAGCCTCGTGGGCAAAAGTAGGTAAAGACGCCGATCCGTATGTAACTAATTCCAGTTTATGGCCTTCTGCCGAATTTGTGGGTGGAATAACCGGAGTTGGGGTTGGCAATCCTTCGGGTAATTTCTTCTTGAAACCGGAAACTACCGTGTCCACGGAATTAGGTTTGGAAATGCGTTTCCTGAACGGACGAATCGGTTTTGATTATACATATTACACGAATAATTCGCAAGATCAGATCCTGCAACCACGTGTAGCTCAATCTACAGGATACATCCAAAAATATGTAAACACAGGCGATCTCTCCAATAAAGGAATGGAAATCTCAATCACCGGCCAACCTATACAAACAAAAGACTTTACCTGGTCGGCAACCCTGAATATTGCAGGTAATCGAGGTAAAGTAGCTAATTTGGTGGAAGACAATAAAATACTTTATGTTACCGATGTGCAGGTCGGAAATGCACAAGCGGCCTCATTCAGAGATGGCAGTTTTATGGGTATTGCAGGAACGAAGTGGAACAGAACCGCAAAGGGTGAAATTATTCTCGACGCTAATGGAATGCCGATTGCCTCTGCCGACAGAGTTGAAATAGGAAATCGAGAATCGAAATTCACAGGAGGTTTCAGCAACAGTTTCCAATATAAAAATTGGAATCTTTCTTTTCTGTTGGATTTCCGCAGAGGAGGCGATGTATATAACGGAACGGATTATTACATGACTATCAACGGAATGTCTAAACGTACGGAAAATCGTGAAACATTGACCATCAACGGCGTCGAAAATACAGGGACGGTAGAAAGTCCTGTATATGAAAGCAGAACAATTACGTTTAATGCAAGCGACACTTATAATTGGGGAGGAACTCCAACAAGCGGACATAAAATAATACAGGACTACTACAGTAATTATTACGCTAAAGAATCGGCCAATTTTATGACTAACACCAATTGGTTGCGTTTGCGCAGTATCTCCCTGTCGTATAGCCTTCCGAAAAGTTTGCTGGATAAAAGCAAGTTTATCAAAAACTGTATATTTACTATAACAGGAACTAACTTGCTGTTGCTTACCAATTACAAAGGAATGGATCCAGAGTCTTCTGCTGCCGGTTCCGGCATAACAGGCTCAAGTTCAGTAGGTATAGAATACTGTACCGTTCCTGCTACGGCAGGCATGTCGTTTGGAGTAAATTTGACATTCTAACTATTACAAATTTAAAGTATTTACAAAATGAAAAATATAAAATATATCGGTATCAGTCTGATAATGATGTTTGCAATTACAGCTTGCAATGATTTTTTGGACGTTAATATCAATCCGAATAGTACGTCGGATCTTTCGGCTACCATATCTTCCCGTTTGCCATGGATCCAGCATCATTATTTAAAAGGACAGTTTTGGGCTGGCGAACATGCCTGTTTTATCACACAGCAAACAACTTCCACTTTTTCCAGTACAGAACCGTCCATAGGCTGGCGTACGGGACATGGCTGGCTGGCAGGATGGAAACCCTATCCGGCAAGTGTAAATTTAAACACGATGGCCTATCAATACTTTTTTATAGGAGCGGGCGGCAATTTCAATACCACCTATGCGAAAGCGGAAGCGGAAGGCGCCTATCACTACATGGGAGCTATAAAGGCCATACGGGCAGCAGGATTTATGCTGATGACCGATCTGCATGGCGAAATGCCTTATCATGAGGCTTTCAGTGCAAAAGCAAATCCTAAATTGGATGACGGACAGACAATTTTCATGGGCTGTCTGGCCGAAATTGACGAAGCGATTGCCCTTTTCCAAAGAGTACAGGCTACCGGCGCCACTCCATTAAGAAATGGCGACATTTGGAACGGTGGCGATGCAAACAAATGGATCAAAATGTGTTACGGATTAAAAGCACGATGGTTGAATAATCTGTCCAAAAAAACTTCCCTATACGATTCGGAAGCCATTTTGCAGTGTTTGACAAATGCTCCACAGTCCAATAATGACAACACCATTGAACAGCACGAAGACGTAGCTGGAGACGCCACAGACCATATCTGGAATGACCCGTTCAGGACATCAATCCTGTACGACGGATTAGCAGGAGATGCACAGGAACGTATTCGTGTAACGAAATGGTATGCCGATTTGTTGAGCAATTTCGACAATCAAGGAATTGAAGATCCGCGAGCCAATAAATTAATTCCATGCGCCCAGTTCGGCGGAGAAAACAAGTACTGGAAACGCTCCGAAGGCGTTGATATGCAATCGGACATCCGCTTGAACAGCGGACCGGCCGAAACAAAATATGATAACGCAACAAAGCAATGGACTGTAACCGGAAGCCGCCTGCAAGACACAGTGTATGTTTCGTTTCATGCCAAATCGGCCGCTCGTGACGGAGCTTCCGACGATACGCATAAAGCTTCCGACGGAACGGTATTGTCATCGGGAACGTTTTATACCCGCCCGACTTCGCCTTCTCACTTCCTTTGTTACCATGAAATGTGTTTTATCAAGGCCGAAGTATTATTCAAGAAAAACGATAAACCCGGTGCATTTGCCGCTTACAAAGAAGGCGTCAAAGCGCATATTGATTTAATGAACAGTAAATTACAGGAATATGGCCTTTCCGAAAATCCATCCAAATCAATCATGGAACAATCCGGAATAAACAACTTCCTGAACAATGCTATTGGTACAGCCGACAATCTTACTATTGGTAAAATAATGACCCAAAAGTTCATCGCCATGTCTTTTTCGTTGCAAAACTGGAACGACATGCGCCGGCACGACTACAGCACAACAGCTTATCCGGGATGGGCAATTCCGTATGAATATTTTTCCAATACCACCTCGCAAAGAGCTATTCCCTTGGGATCTCAATTCCGTCGTTTTGTGCAGCCTGTACGTGAGACTATGTATAATCAAGAAAATGTAGCGGCATCGCATCCTCACGCCTTATTAGACGATATTTATTCTTTCCCTGTTTGGTGGGATACGGCCGAGTAAAACCATCGGCTAAAAACTTAAAATGCAGAGAAGTACGGGATTTCAAACCCTGTACTTCTCTTCTTTTTGCAAAAGTCCAGTTCAATTTATTTGCAGATTATAAAATTTGTATTACCTTTGCAGCCGCAAACCGAATGGTGCCATAGCTCAGTTGGTAGAGCAACGGACTGAAAATCCGTGTGTCCCTAGTTCGATTCTTGGTGGCACCACTCTTTAAAATCCCTGTCTTTCGACGAAAGGCGGGGATTTTTGTTCTGAAGCAGAAATAGTTTGTCTCTGGTTTCATGCTTTTCGTATCTTTGCGGGCAAATATGAAAATTATTTCATGTAAAATAGTGAAAATTATCAATTAAATACAAATTTATGGCAGAAAAATTCGGAAAGACCTGGTGGGGTGAACACTGGCTCAAATCGCTTGAAAATGTGGATTATGACAATCGTTTGCCGCGCGGGGCTTCGTATGCGCGAAGCGGA
>JAITGD010000179.1 GCA_031280885.1 Prevotellaceae bacterium
GACACCTACAACGCCAACCGTCTGAAAATGGAGCCAACCATCAGCGGAGCCTCCATTCTCACCTTCAATACAGGCGACAGGAATTTGGACGGAATGATTGCCGATATGAAAAAAGGCATCTTGGTTACCGGCTTCAACGGCGGCAACAGCAACGGCAATACCGGCGATTTCTCGTTCGGGGTAGAGGGTTTCCTGATTGAAAACGGAAAACTCGTGAAGCCGGTATCGGAAATGAACATCACCGGCAATCTGCTCACTCTTTGGGCAAATCTGCTGGAGGTGGGCAATGACGCGCGTCTCAATTCGTCGTGGCGCGTTCCCTCGCTGCTGTTCGACGATGTGAGTTTCAGCGGACTTTGATGAATTAAGAGAGATTCAGGATTGCAAGAACCAAGAATCAGGACGCTACGCAGTCAATTAAGAATTAAAAATTAAGAGAGATTCAGGATTTCAAGAACCAAGAATCAGGACGCTGCGCAGGCTGGATTGATTGTCTTTTTGCACCAGATGACGCAGATCTTACGGATGTACGCAGATCTTTTTTATCAAGCCGGACTGCGTAGCGTCCTGATTCTTGGTTCTTGAAATCCTGAATCTATTTTTCATTATTGCCTGCGTAGCGTCCTGATTCTTGGTTCTTGCAATCCTGAATCTCTCCTAAGAATCTTTTTTCATTTCTGACTAAGTGCAGAGTCTGTTTCAGTTGTCGTATAGGATTAGAAAAGCCGTGCTGAAAAAAATGAAACAGGATAACGACGAACTTATTTATCTTCAAAAGCTCGCTTCGGGAGATTCGAAGGCGTTTCGTTACTTTTTTATGAGCTATTACCCTAAATTAAAGGCTTTTATAAACCACTTTGTATGCTCGGAGGCAGTGGCTGAGGACTTGTCGCAGGATATCTTCGAGAAAATATGGATCAATAGAGAATCGGTTTTAGAATTGAAATCTTTTAATGCCTACGTTTATCGAATGGCAAAGAATAGGGCTATCAATTATCTGAAACATAAAGCTGTTGAGGGCGATTATGTTTTATCTTACACTTCTTTTTTGCAGAATATTTCTGTCGAAGAAGAATTGGACGCAAAAGAATTGGAGTTGCTGATACAGCTTACAGTCGAAAAAATGCCCGAACAGCGACGGAGAATTTTCACCTTGAGCCGAATCGAAGGATTGAAAAATATGGAAATCGCCGAAAAACTTCAGCTTTCAAAAAGAACAGTCGAGTCGCATCTAAATAAAGCTCTTAAACAAATCAGAGAAGCTATCGCGCTTTTTGTCGCGCTTTTTTTGTCGTAAATTTTCAATTGTCGGACTAAGTGTGCCGGCGCACTTGTCTGTCTTATATATGTAACAAAAATAGCGTATTAAAAAGCAGATGTCAAAGGTTAGTAAGATTATACAGGAATATTTTCGAGGCGTTTATCCGGAGCATGTTCGCAGGAATTTTGCTTCATGGTTGATGGCTTCAAAGGATTTTAAAGAGAAGGACGAATCGCTTCTGGAAGTATGGAATAGTCTGGAAGCTAATGCCGACGCTTCCACCGAGAAATCATTTCTGAACTTACAATCTCGAATCGTTAGCGGCGCAAAGTGTCCATCGAAAAAAAGCGATTCTTTTGTTGGGAAGCTCTGCAAAGTCGCTGTCGTATTGCTTTTACCGCTGTTGTCGGCAACGGCTACTTGGTTTTACATGAAGGGAGATGCGGCTGTGCCTGAGGAGATAAGATTAATTGAGTGCATTGTTCCCAATGGCGAAATTCGGAATATCGTTTTGCCCGATTCTTCTCGTGTAACGCTGAACGCAGGGAGTATTCTGGTTTATCCGCAGCGTTTTGTGGGCAACACGCGAATTGTTTATCTCAATGGAGAAGCTTTTTTTAACATTGTGCGAAATGAGGATCAGCCGTTTAGCGTAAATACTGTCGATATGGAAATTGCTGTTTTGGGTACGGTTTTCAATATTTCCTCCTATATCGACGGCGGAAATTCATCGGCAACACTCGAAAGCGGGCGAATTAATGTTAGTTTTAAAAACGGCGACTATCCCGATGTTGCGCTCAGTCCCAGCGAGCGGGTTGTGTATGACCGTGTTTCAGGATTTGTCGAAAAACGGATTGTCAAGGTGGAAAACATTATTGCATGGACAAAGGGCAATGTTGTGCTTCAGGGAGCGGCAATTGAGGAAATAGCAAAAATCATTGAACGACGGTATGGTATGAATGTGCTTCTCAACTCGAATAAGTATCAAAATGAACGTATTACTTTGAAATTGGATGATGAGGCAGGCCTCGACGAGTTGATGAACGTGTTACATCATCTGATTCCCGGATTGCATTATAAGACAGACAATAACAAACTTTATATTTATTAATTCTAAAACACGTAAAAGTATGATGTACGACCTATTTTTCCGCTGTAAACAGCGCAATGCTTTGAGCATGAAAGGGAGCATCCTGCTTTTGTTTCTGCTTTTTGCCTCGTATGGAGTTCGAGCGCAGAATCAAAAGATAAGCCTTCCAAAGAAACAAATGACGATTGTCTCTGCTTTTGAAGAGATTGAAAAGCAGACAAATCTGACCGTCGCCTACAATGAGGCGACATTCAACGCAAACCGTAGTATCACAGTAGATATTACCGACAAAACGCTGACCGAAGCCTTAACTGCCATTCTGAAAGAAACAAATGCCGGCTTCAAGATTCAGGGAAAGCAAATTATGATTGTTTCTGCTCCGGAGCAGACGCAGGCGCCAAATCCGACAAAAAAATACTTCGGAACGGTTACGGATGATAAAGGCGAATCCATCCCCGGCGCCAGCATTACGGTCAAAGGCACGACAATAGGCGTTACTGCGGATGTTGAGGGTAAATTTTCTATTGACGCTCCCGTAGGTTCTACCTTGATAGCTTCCTACGTTGGCTACACGGCGCAGGAAATAATGCTGGGCGAAAACACTAACTTGCAGATTACAATGCAGGACGACCAAAAATTGCTGGACGAAGTAGTGGTAATCGGCTATGGAACACAATCCCAAAAAACGCTGACGGGTTCTGTTTCCAAAATAAGCATGACCAGCATCGAATCGGGAACAAAATCGTCTATTTCTCAGGCATTAGCCGGAAAAGCGGCCGGTCTTCGCGCTTTCCAGCAGTCGGCGCAGCCCGGAGGCGGAGTCAATCTGAAAATCAGAGGCGAAGGCTCTCTGAATGCAGGCAACGATCCGCTTATCGTCGTTGATGGTTTTCCTATCAATGCAGCTTCGAGCCTTGATTTTAGTATCAAACAACGCCAAGGTTCTGTCGATAATATGCTCGACTTCTTGAATCCCGAAGATGTGGAATCGATTACAGTGCTGAAAGATGCGGCGTCAACGGCTATCTACGGTTCGCGGGCAGGTCATGGCGTGATTCTGATTACAACAAAAAAAGGAAAAGAACAGAAAGCGCAGGTCAGCTATTCGGGAAACGTGTCGGTACAAAGGATACAAAATAGCTATCAAATGCTTGATACCCGCAGTTTTATGGAAATGCGCAACCGGCAGCTGTATGAAGAATATTTAAAAGTTTATGGATTGGATATTTATGCTGATTATATCACATCGAGCGTAACAGCGCCGCCTTTCAATCCTAAATACACAAATGATCAGATTTACAGAGCGCAAGGTACCGATTGGATGAAACAAATCTCGCGTACCGGCTTGATGCATCAACACAATGTTTCTATCAACGGAGGAAGGGAATCGACTCAATATCTGCTCTCTGCCAATTATATGAAGCAGGAGGGCGTAATCCGAAATAATGCCGCCGAGCGTTTTGCTTTCCGCTTTAATATCAATCAGGAGCTAAGCAAATATCTGTCGATAGGAACAAATATTACTTACTCTCTGAATCAGTATGATAATATTCCCTTAGGCTCGGAGACGCAGGAAAATTCGGGCATACTCACAGCTGCTATACAGGCAAATCCGGCAAATCCGGTTTACGATGCAAATGGGAATTATTATATCGACCCCGAGCGCTCGTTTGTTCCAAATGTGGTATCGTTGCTGGATATAGTCGATGTGTCGAAAAGAGACCGGATTCTGGGTACGGCTCACGCTCTGTTGAAACCAATTGACGACCTTGAACTTAAATTGGTTTTAGGTGTGGACAAGAAATTTCAGAAACGTTCAAGCTACATGCCCAAAACAACTCTCTACGGACAGGTAGATAAAGGAAATGCAAATATACTGCAATCGGAATCAGCCGATTATCTGATGGAAATAACCGCTTCCTACAAAAAGACTTTGGGCGATCATAAACTTCAAGGAATTGTGGGATATTCATTCCAGAAATTCACCGGCGAGGGAGTCAGCGCCGGCAATAAAGATTTTATTACTGACGGTTATCTGTATCACAATATTGGCGCCGGAGCCTACGAAAAACCGATAGTCGGTTCCTCGTATGGAAATCATGCCTTAGGTTCCTATTTCGCTCGTGTTCACTACAATTATCTGGAACGATATTTGCTGGAAGGCACCATCAGAACCGACGGCGATTCAAATTTCGATCCGGCTTATCGCTGGGGCTATTTCCCTTCTATCGCTTTTGCATGGCGAATCATCGAAGAACCGTTTATGCAAAACACGCATAAATATCTGTCGAATCTGAAATTGAGAGCGTCTTACGGTCAAACCGGAAACTCGAATGTGGGATACAAAATAAGAGATTATTATTCGGATGGAAATTCCGTACTTTTCGGCGAATCGCATAAAGAACAAATGGGAGTATATGCTTCATCGCTGGGAAATCCAAAACTTACCTGGGAAACAACTACCGAATTTAACATCGGGCTGGACCTCGGATTTTTGAAAGATAAAATCAGACTGACTGCCGAGTATTTCAACCGACGTATTTCCGACCTGCTGAATACAAAACAATTGCTTTCATACAACGAGATTACCAGCATCGCTGCAAATATCGGCGAAACCAAAAGTACGGGTTATGAATTGACCCTGAATACGACTAACATCTATTCCAAGAATTTGGAATGGAACACCACTCTTACGCTGGCTCATTATGAAGATCGATGGTCGAAACGCGATCCGGACTGGAAACCGCAACCTTACGAAAAAGCCGACGACCCGCTACGCGCACAGTATTATTATCACGCTTTGGGAATTATGCGTCCGGGAGAACAAGCCCCAGCCGCACAGTTGGACTTGCTTCCGGGAATGGTGATATTGCAGGATGTGGACGGAAACAGAGTCATCGGACAGGAAGATTATCTGTATCTGGGAAACGGCGCTCCGAAACTGACTTTCGGCTTTAACAACGCTTTCAGATATAAACGTTTTGACTTGAACGTTTATTTCTACGGAGAATTTGGGCGTATGCGTGCCGAAAGCTATTTGGAATCATGGATCCGTACAAGCGGCGAAAATGTATCCGTACATTCTTATAAATCGTTCAACCATAATAACACCAGCTCCGATCATCCGACCTACCTGTTCGGAGGTCAGAATTTTGGAGACTATTATGCAAAATCGATCTATTACATCCGTTGTGGAAACATCAATCTGGGATACACAGTTCCGATAAAATCCGGCTTTGTTAAAAATATGCGGATTTATGCAGATGTTACCAATCCCTTTATTATCACCAATTGGACAGGGATTGACCCCGAAACCGACAACGGCAGCTTTGCCTATCCCAATATAATATCCTATAATTTAGGACTGAATATTACTTTTTAAACAAGCTAAAAAATAAGTTATAATGAAAAAATATAATTCAATAACAATCGTAATCATTTCGATTATAAGCCTGTTTCTAAGCAGTTGTACGCTTGAAACCAAGGTTTACGACCAGATTAATCCGGGACTATTCCCCAAGAACGAAGAAGACGTCCGCTCAATGGTTGCTGCAAATTACTATGTTTTCACAGCTTACGGCATGTTTTCCACCGGCGAAGGATATTGCCTTCAATCCGATATGGTAACCGACCATTTAGAATGTTCATGGGGTTGGACTACTGTGTATAATTCATACGAGGCAAATGATTGGCATATTGACGGCAAATGGCGTCGAGTATATGATCATTCCAAATACATCTCGTCCATGATTTTGACCATCGACCGCATCAAAGATGTGGATATGAACCCCGACCTGCTGAATCGGTATATCGCAGAAATGAAATGCGGAATCGGATTCCTTGCCTTTCTGATGTACGACATGTATGGCCCAATTCCGATACCGAC
>JAITGD010000009.1 GCA_031280885.1 Prevotellaceae bacterium
CCTTCTGCTTTTGGCTGGTCGATATGGCGGGACGTACGAAAGTAGTAATGCCCTTCGCCGTAGTGGGTATGAATTCGATACTGATATACCTGCTCACACAAACCTTGGGAGCACAATGGTTCAACGGTTTCACGGGTATTTTTGCCGGCGGCCTTTCCGACTTGCTCGGAATCACGGAACATCTGCGTGCGATAATCGTCGCTCTGGCAGCCCTCGTTCTCGAATGGTTGTTCTGTTACTTCCTCTACCGAAAATCAATATTCGTGAGGGTTTGACCGATAGACTTTTATCCGTCTTTAAATCGAATCATGAAATTAACCCGCCTTGCCGGCTTTCCTTGCCCGAACGCTAAAAACAGCTGAAAAATTCTTGCTTGCAAAATGCTTATATTTAGCCGAATAAAAAGTATATGCAAAAAATCAGTCCAAAACAGATCCTCTGCATGGAAATTTGTATTACTTTTGCGACGTCAATAGTGAAAAAAGCATTTTAACTCGAAATAAATAAGCACATGAACCCGACGGCAGGATACCGACATTTGACTTCGACAAGCGACAAGCTCGTTTGTTGCGCGGTTTCTTATGCTCTCCTTAAAGTCATGGGGGGGGGGCAATTGCCTGTGTATCTGCGTGTTATGCGTCTTAGCCGCAATACATTCGGCGCGTTTCGTCGAGTTTGAGACGAGTTTCAACCAATGTCCCCTTTCGTATAGTTTCCAAGTAAGGGCTTACGACGAAGTCCGGCCGAAAGGACGATGTATGAACACGCCCGACATTTGGTTTTTGGGCAAAAATAACTTTCTGACACGAAGCGTTTGTCGTATTCGTCCGTCGGCAAACGTTGTTATCTGTGAAGATTATGGTTTTCACAAGGACGAAAGTTGAAAAATAGTGTTATTCAGAAATTTAAAATTTGATATATGAAAGTTAAAATAATTGAGAAGTCTATCATTGATTTCAATAGCTCCATTAAATTGGACTCCGACCAAATGAATAGTATAACCGGAGGATGTTTCGGATGCATATGTAACAAAAACAGACTTAAGGTAAATGATGGATGTGGATGCGACAAGAATAAGTTTAGAATCTGGCCTGCTGTTTATGAAGAAGTAGGAAATAGGATAGACGGTGTCATAGAAGTGACGGAATTTTGCGATGGTGATATTACGTTGAATTAAAAAACTCATGAAGAGGCTGTCTAAAAAGAGACAGCCTCTTTTAACAATAATATAAATTATGAAATGGTCGATATATAATTATAAATACAATTCCAGAAAACACGGGATCTTGCTATTTAATATGTTAAGCGGAGCATTTATAGAGATAGGAGATGAAGATACGGAAATAGAGTTCGAAAAGATACGAAATAACCCTGATAATTATGATTTTTCTCGAAAAGAAAAGTTGCTTGACTTTTTAATCTCTAATGGCATATTGTGCGAAAACGACGAGGAAAACAAGAATATAACAGAGTTCTATTCTCTCTATGCCAGATTTGACAGCAAACAACGAAGTGTTACTATTTTGCCTACGCTTAATTGTAATCTTGCATGCACCTATTGCTATGAGGCATCCAACCTAAAAAACGAGAAAATGTCTCCCATAGTTGTTGAAGGGCTTAAAAAATACATGAAAAAAGAATACTCCTCTTTGGAAAATGGCTTAAAAGTACATTGGTATGGAGGAGAACCCTTGTTGGCCCACGACGTTATGATAAGTATTTCGAATTTCTTGGATGAGAATAATATCTGTTTTGATGCTTCAATAGTAACGAATGGCTTATTGCTGAACAAATCTAAAATATCATCATTCTCTTCTCTGAAAATAAACGAAATACAGATAACTTTGGATGGATTGAAAAATACACATGACAAAAGAAGAATGTTCAAAAATGGGTCGGCTACATTCGACGCCATTATGGAAAACATGAAACTTTTACATGGATTCGTAAATGTTAATCGAGATATTCATGTCGATATAAGAATAAACATCGACAGAGAAAATGAAGACGAATATCATATTATATACGAATATTTAAAGAACGAATTTCCGTTATTTCATCCTTATGCCGGCATTTTACGCCAATACACATCCTGCGGCAGTTCTATTCCATGCTTCGTGGACCAGACAGAGGTTGCAGATTTTCATATACGTCAATATGAGAAATATGGACTTATAGAACCGGTGTTCTATCCATACCTTAAAGGGATGTCTTATTGCATGGCTGAAAGCCCGTATTCGGACATGATAGGTCCAAAAGGAGAAATGTATTTATGTCTTAAGGATACAGGAGACAAAAATGAAACTATCGGGGATATTTTCAATGGTAAAACCAATGTCCGTTTAATGGCGAGTTATTGTACGGGTAAGCTTACATTTAACAGCGATCGTTGTCGAGAGTGCAAAGTTGTTTCACTGTGCGGGGGCGGCTGTGCCAATATAAAGTACAGGAACTCAAAATACGGAGAGAAGAACGATCCATGTGTGCCTTTTAAGGAAAATGTGTATTTGGAAAAATATTTAGATTTGCATTATGAAATAAAAAAGAAAAATGCGAAAGATTGATTGTCGAAACATTATTTTCGTTTTCCTCATGCTTTCGTGCGCTACCGGAAGGCATACAGCTGAAAGCATCAACGGACGATATTCGGAAGAAGCAGATTTCGTACTCGACGCCATACGCGAATACAGCATTGACACTTTGAGAGGACTCACCCCCGAACAATGGCAGGCTTCGGTCGAAAAAATGCGCGACAAAGTCCGTGAATGTAAGGATGATACCTCCTATTATTTTGCTCTGCGATATTTCGGGCCGCTGCTGAAAGACGCTCATTTTTTGTTTCCCGGCACTGGAGTATTCAACCGTGAGGGAATATTCAAACCCTCGGATCTCGTTTTTTCCGTATGGACAAAATCCTGGGAAGACGGTCGCCTATTCGCGGTTCACGACTACGAGGGCAAAATTCCGAAACATGCCGAAATAATTTCAATCAACGGGCTGTCGTCCAGAGAAATGGTCGTAGAACACCGACGCATCAACTGCGGCGAAGAAAAATATATGCAAGCTTGGATCAACGAAAACGAAGAGTGCGACCCGCGCGGCCTGAATACTTTTGCCAATTATCTGTTTTGCGAAAGGATAAATGCCCCATTTGAAGTGGTTTATCGCGAATACGGAAGCGAAGAACTTCGACACACAAGTTTGGCCGGAATAGCTCGCGACAAGCGTTTCGAAATGTATCGGAACTCTTTATCCGAAAAAGCCGGAGCGCTTTGGGATTACCGTCCTGCGTCGCCTGCCGTGGAGTATTACATGGCGAACGACAGCGTGGCCGTGCTGAAAATAAACTCTTTTTGGAGCAGAAAACTTCTGAGCCTGTTGATTTTCGGCAAAGATTTTAAATTTCCGAAAATGTTGAAAAAAGCCATGAAAGAGATAAACTCCCGCAAGGCCAAGCGCCTCGTCGTCGATATTCGCGGAAACGGAGGCGGATTCGTCGACAACCTTTATCTGACGCTGGCCTGTCTCGGCTGCGAAACGATAAAAGATCCGCTGCGAATGAAAATAAACCGGTACAATCGCAAAAATGCCCGCGTGATATTGCGTAAAACATACAAAAACAGCATGGCTGGAAGGAAGGAAATCAAGACGGCCTTAAAAATATTCGACGAAACTCCCGACGGCTCCTTTTTTAATTCGGACACCTTGTTTCCCGTCGTATATAAATCGCCGAAAATCAGCACAAAATATAAATTTTCGGGAGATAAATATCTTCTCGTTTCGGCAAACGTATATTCCGCAGGCATAGACTTCGTCAATCATTTCAAAAAGATGAATTTGGGAACGATAGTCGGCGAATCGCCCGGAGGATACCGACAAACAACTTCGGGATACTGCGCCAATATCGAACTGCCGTACAGCAAAATGCTGCGTTTGTCCATCCCGTACGGAATAAACGGCGTCGAATATTTCGGCACATACGATTTCGCTGAACCGGACGTTTTAATCGAACGAAAATTTCAGGAATGGCTACTCGACAAGGATTCGACTATGGATAGCCTGCTGCGGATTATAGCAGGCAGATAATTTTAAATTTAAGGCATGAAACACACACTGTTATACATACTTACGATGCTGTTTTTGTCAGCCGGATATTCGCAGTCGCTTGCTGGCTATGTCGAAGACGAAGACACTCATCGTCCCCTGCGTAATGTGTTGATTTTCGTGCCTGAACTGAACTCTCACACCGAAAGCGACAGTCTTGGATTTTGGAGTTTGAACGCTTCGGCCGGAAAATACACAGTCGAATTTCATTTAACAGGTTATGAAACCCTTACCATGCCTGAAATTTTTGTTTTGTCGGGCAAACGCAGGACACTCTCGGCGTCGATGCGCGAATCGCGTTACGAACTCGACGCTGCTGTGGTAAGGCCCGACGACAAAAGTTTCGGAGGGATAAGTCGCTTACGGATAAATCCTTCGGCGCTTTCGCACATCCCCGGAAATGTGAACGACCCTGCAAGAATGTTGACCTCGATGCCGGGGATAAACAACGCGAGCGACGACCGCAACGATCTTGTGGTGCGTGGAAATACCTCGGTGGGAGTATTATGGCGGATAGAAGGCGTGGAAGTTTTCAATCCGAATCATTACGCCTCGTCGGGAACCACGGGTGGCGCGATAAGCATACTCAATCCCGATGTGCTTGGCGCATCGTACTTTTACACAGGCGCTTTTCCCGCCGAGTTCGGAAATGTTTTTTCTGGAGTTTTCGATGCCAATTTCAGAGAAGGAAACGCCGAGCGATTCGAGTGTTCGGCCGAAGTGAGCAATCTTGATTTGAATTTGACGGCGGAAGGGCCGATACGAAAACGAAAATCCTCATATTTAGTTGGATTTCGACAGTCGGTAATACCGGTTTTCGAAATTATCAATAAAAAATATAGGGAACTGCTTGGCGCCACGCCCGTTTATACTGACCTTTCGTTCAAGGCGGTATCGAGAAACGCTCGCGGCGCGAAAACAAGTCTCTGGGGAATTGCCGGAACAAGCGAAATACTGTTGCCCGCAATGGGAGGTAACAATACTGCTTCATACGAAATACACAATCGTTCTATCAATATTTCAACGGGTTTGTCGCATCGTATGTTTTTTGGACAAAATTTTAGCGTAAATTTCGTTTCGGGATTTTCGTATCTCAAAACCGATAATTCTCAAGATTTGGTAACGCGCATCGCAAATACCACATCCATAGATAAACATCAGTTCATTGACGAATCGAAAAGCATAGCCGCAGGCATGAACGGCACATACAAGCCCGATGCGAGAAATTTGTTCAAACTTGGTGTAAATTACAGATTTGTGAACTTTCATTTAGAAAGAGACACTCGATCCAATCCACAGGACAATAGTCCCTCGTTTTTTTATCACATACTCAATAAATCGTACTCCACCGTAAATTCGTATGCAGAATGGAAACATTTGTTCGGCAAGCGATTAAATCTTACGCTGGGCGGGCATTACTTTTATTTCGCAATGAATGGCCGCTATCGAATTGAACCTCGCATATCCGCCTCGTACTCCGTCGCTTCGACCGTCGTGGAACTTGCCGCAGGCGAATACAGCCGACAAAATCCAATTGGTTTATACATGGCTAAAGTGAATGAATACCACTATAATGACAAGGGCGAAATCGACCGGATAGCCACAATTTTTCCAAATACTGACTCGGATTTCATCAAAAGCAGACAAATAGTTCTGTCTTTCGGAAAAAAACTGTTCAAGAAAATCAATCTGAAAGCAGAAGCGTATTATCAATATCATTACGACGTTGCCATCGCCAAAGAGGTAACAAATGAGCAATTTTTGTTTGTTTCGGCTTTGAATATGGCATATAATGCGGGCGACATCGACCCGACGGGAATACTTTTCGACAATACCGGACGGGCTTATTCGACGGGCGTCGAAGGAATGGTTTATTTTGACGACCTTGCGGGTTTTTCGGCCAATCTTTCTCTCGCCTTGTTCAAATCCGAATTTGAAACCCGACTCGGATGGCACAACACCCTGTTTAACAATAGCTACATTCTTAAAACTTTCGTCGGAAAAGAGTTCAAACATAGAAAACGGAATCGATTCAGGCTCGACCTCGCTCTGAACTGGCTCGGCGGAAGAAGATACATGCCGGTAGAATGTGAGCTGTCATACTTCAATCAGGCTTTAACTTACGATTATTCCCGATACGCAGCAGAACGATATTCTGATTATTTTCGATTGGATTTAAAGGCGAGTTACATAGTCAATCGCCCGAAAATAACGCACATATTTTCCGTCGATATTCGCAATTTGACCAATCGCGAGAATATTTATTCGGAAGTTTATTCTTTTAGAAAACAATTGAACAAACACCTATATAAGCAAGTTATGCTCTTTCCGGTGATTACATACAAAATTTTTTTCGGAAATAAATTATGAAAACTAATTTTTATAATTTTACACTGCTTGCAATTTCTTTTTTGATATACAGCTGTACAAGAGAATGTAAGGATTGCGGACTTGGCAGCATGGTTGCAAATTATGTGCAAAAATATATCGAAGTCGATTCTACTTTGATTTTGTCCGTGTCCAAATACGATGACAGTGACAGTTTGCCAAGTTGGTCTGTCATTTTTAGTTCAAATATTATCAGTGATTTCAGTAGCGATTCCGCCGTCAGGACGAAATTCAAACATTATGCCGTGATGAATGTGGATACGAATTATTTCAAGCCGCTTGGCACCTGTTTTTTTGAACCTTGTTTACCTTTCGGCAACAACAGATTCGATATTTACTGCGAACAAGATTACGGCGGTATCCCGGCCGGACAATCCTTAAATCACATTTGCATAGCCTATTGTCATAGCGTTCAAAATTTCGTGGAAAGCAAATACAGTTTATATCCCGACGAAACAATTCCTTTCACAAAAGACGTGATATACGATACGCTGACATACTTTAACAGGCGAAATACGAGACTGTTGTCCGCATTAGATATTCGACTGTACCTTGTTTTACGTCCACTCGAACCGGCGGATTACAGATTTGTTTTCAAGTACGAAGACGATTCGGGCATAGTACTTACGGATACTGTCGTATCAAGCGTAAAGTAAAGAGAAATGATTCTCAAAAAGATTTTTCAAGTCGTCATTATTACACAATTTTCGTGCGCAGAAAAACAACAATCATAAATGATTACAAGAGGGAATTACAGTAATGCTTGCATCAGGAAAAAGCGGATCAACTTCTGTCGGTTTTCACAGCAGTTTTTCAAGTTCGTTAATATCAGGCAAAACTTTGCGCCAATTTTCGGGCATTTCTTCGGTAGTTCGATAAGTTGCCACGCCCATCGGTTTGGTATAGTCACGTACGGCAAACTGCACGAAAGTATGATTCATCTCCTTGCAAAGGATAATGCCGATAGGAGGACTTTCGTGAGGTTTGCGGACATACTCGTCCAATGCTTGCAGATAAGTATTCAATTGCCCAAGATACGAGGGGCGGAATTTTCCGCTTTTCAATTCGATGGCGACAAGAGCGTTGAGTTCGCGATTAAAAAACAGCAGGTCGATAAAAAGCTCTTCTCCTGCTACTTCTATCCGATATTGATTTCCGATAAAAGAAAAATCACTTCCGAAAGTCATAATGAATTTCTTGATATTAGCAACGATTCCTTGCTCTAATACTCTCTCGTCGAGGTCTTTTTCGCGTTCGTCGAGTTGTTCGACGTTGATATAATCGAGCAAATATTCATCTTTGAAAGCGATAATTGCCTTCAGCGCCTGCATTTTATCCGGTATGGTTTGGGCAAAATTACTTGGCATTGAGCCTCGTTTGTTGTAAAGATCAGCTTTGAGGCAATCGCGCAAAGTGTATTTGTTCCAGAAATTTACAGCACATTCGTGAATATAAAAAAGACGTTGTGTTAATGTTGTTGTTTTTTCTATGATTTCTATATGGTTAGAAAATGAGACTTTTAGAAATTGCGTTTTGTAAATCGCCCGCCGCCGGCGGGCGATTTGTAATATAGTCATATTCAGCGTATTGTAAATCGTTCGCCGCTGGCGAACGATTTATTACCATATCCCATTCCTCAAAAAAAATGCGCATCTTCTTTATATTCGATGCCGAAAAACCCCGCAATCCGGGCATTTCTTTTTGCAGCATGGTCGAAATCTGCTCAATAGCGCCTGTTCCCCAAAATCCTTCCCGCGAATTGAGCGAAACATAACGCCCAATTCCGTAATACAGCATGTTCAGCAAACTGCGATTGTTTTTTCGATGATGTCGCAACTTTCCTCAATTTGTTCTTCGGTCATTATCAGCGGTGGAGCTATGCGGAAGGCTGTGTCGCAAAAGATGAAAAG
>JAITGD010000054.1 GCA_031280885.1 Prevotellaceae bacterium
TCGGGCTGACCGGAGAAAATCAAAAGAGGAAAAAATATCGCTTCGGCAAGGTGGAAAACTTGCAGAATCAATTTATTATCATTAATGGCGGAACAGGAATTTAACGACAACGAAGAATACAAAAACGAAGAGTCGCTCCGAGAAGGAGAAGAGGATTTTGTCGATGAAGCGAGCGCGGGCGAGAACCCCGACGACTCGCAGGTCGCTACCGGACGATTCGGACATATCACTAATATAGACGACGGAAAAACTCACCGACTGTCGGGAATGTTTCGCGACTGGTTTCTCGATTACGCCTCATACGTGATACTCGAACGCGCTGTACCTCACATCGAAGACGGGCTGAAACCCGTGCAGAGACGAATATTGCACGCCATGCAACGTCTCGACGACGGAAGATTCAATAAAGTGGCCAATATCATCGGTTTCACCATGCAGTTTCATCCGCACGGCGACGCTTCGATAGGCGACGCACTCGTGCAACTCGGACAAAAAGAGTTACTGATTGAAACTCAGGGAAATTTCGGAAATATACTCACCGGCGACGGAGCGGCGGCTCCCCGCTACATCGAAGCGCGATTGTCGAAATTTGCGCTGGAAACTGTCTTTAATCCAAAGACTACCGAATGGATGAATTCCTACGACGGACGAAACAAAGAGCCGGTTACTTTGCCCGTGAAATTCCCTCTGCTGCTGGCTCAGGGAGTGGAAGGAATTGCCGTCGGATTGTCGTCGAAAATCTTGCCGCACAACTTCAATGAACTTATCGACGCTTCGATAGCCTGTCTTAAAGGTGAGGATTTCACCATCTTACCCGATTTTCCTACCGGTGGACTTGTGGATGCAAACAATTACAACGACGGCAAACGCGGCGGAAGAGTGAAAGTGCGTGCAAGAATCAATAAAATCGATAATAGAATGTTGGCCATCACCGAAATACCCTTCGGAATGGATACCTCGAGATTGATAGATTCGATAGTAAAAGCCAACGATAAAGGCAAAATCAAAATCAAAAAGGTGGACGATAACACGGCGCGAAATGCGGAAATACTGATCCAGCCCGCCGCCGACGTTTCGCCCGATATGACCATCGACGCTCTGTACGCTTTTACCGATTGCGAAGTTTCGCTGGCCGTATATGCCTGTGTTATAATCGACGACAAGCCGGCATTCATCGGAGTGAAGGACATCCTGCGGGCAAACACCGAACAGACCAAAGACCTCCTGCGACGCGAGCTGGAAATACGTCTGAATGAACTCGATGAAGATTGGCACTACTCGTCGCTGGAAAAAATCTTTTTCGAGGAACGAATCTATCGCGAATTGGAAAAAGACAGCGCCTCGTGGAACGACCAGCTTGCGGCTATCGGACGGGCTTTCGAGCCGTTCAAGGCAAGGCTCAAACGTAAAATCACTCAGGAAGATATTATTAAACTGACCGAAAAACCCGTCAGAAGAATATCGAAATTCGACATCAAAAAAGCCGAAGAGCATATCAAAAACGTGGAAGAGGAAATGGAACGAGTGAAAGCCAACCTCGACAAGCTGGTACAGTATGCAATAGACTATTTTCGACATATCAAAAAGAAATACGGCGCTGGTCGTGAACGCCGTACCGAACTGCGAAATTTCGATACCATCGAAGCTGTGCAGGTGGTGCAGGCCAACGAAAAACTGTATGTCAATATGAAAGAAGGCTTTGTGGGATACGGAATGAAACGCGACGAGGACGCTCAGTATCTCTGCGATTGCTCGGATTTGGACGAAATCATCGCCTTCTTCAAATCGGGTAAATACATCATTACCAAAGCTTCCGAAAAAGCTTTTCTGGGTAAGGATCTGATGTACGTGAACGTGTTCCGACGAAACGACACGCGAACGGTATATAATATGGTGTATCGCGACGGACGCAACGGCCCGATTATGATGAAACGTTTTGCAGTGTCGAACATAGTGCGCGACCGCGAATACGACGCAACCAAAGGTACGGAACACTCTCAGGTAATGCACTTTTCGGCAAATCGTAACGGCGAAGCCGAAGTGCTGAAAGTTTTCTTCCGTCCGCGACAACGCATGAAAAAACTTGTGGAAGAATTGGATTTCGCCAAACTCGAAGTGCGGGGACGAA
This sequence comes from Prevotellaceae bacterium, assembly GCA_031280885.1. GTDB lineage: Bacteria > Bacteroidota > Bacteroidia > Bacteroidales > UBA932 > JAIRLF01. The sequence goes on from JAITGD010000054.1 coordinate 2,129, forward strand.
ATGCCGCAGGTAATATCTTCTCGCGCAATGCAATACATAAAGTTGTGGTCAAAGAAAAAGGAGTATCTACTCTCGGCGGACAGAAAATTTGGCTCGATAAAGAAACATCGAAATTGAACGCTGATGAACGCGGCGAATATATAGGAGAGTTTTTTGGCGACGATAAAATATTGGCTATCAGTAAACAGGGAAGCTATTACACTACGAATTACGAGCTTGTAAATCGATACGAAGATATGATACTGGTGCAGAAATTCGATCCGAGACGAGTGTTTTCGGCTCTTTATTTCGACGCCGAACAAAGCTATTTCTATCTGAAACGCTTTACCTTCGAGCCTTCGAGCCTTCCCGAAAAGTTTATCGACGAACATCCTGATTCATACCTCGTTGAGCTTTCGCAGGACGAGTTTCCGCAGATAGAACTAACCTTCGGAGGAAAACGTCATCGTCGCCCCGAACGTGTGGACGTTGAGGAATTTATCGCCGTCAAAAGCCATCGAGCTAAAGGAAAACGTCTTTCACAGGCGGGAGTGGAAGGGGTGAAATTCGTGGAACCGCTTGAAAAAGAAATCACAATCAAGGAAAACATCCCTGCGGAGCCGCATAAACCCGAACAAATGTCGCTCAATTTGCCCGATTGAACGAGCTTGGAAATCAGAAATAAAAGATGAAAATACGAGATCTTGTTACAGAAATTGAGCGCCTTGCTCCTCCTGCTTATCAGGAGGATTACGACAATGCGGGGCTAATCGTCGGCTGCGCCGAGAGGGAAATCGAGGCCTGTCTGCTTTGTTTCGACGTCGATGAAAAAACGGTGGACGAGGCTGCCGAGCGAGGCGCGGGGCTTATCGTTTCGCATCATCCGGCGATTTTCGGCGGATTGAAACGTCTCACTGGACGCACGCCGACCGAGCGGACAGTGGAAAAGGCCATACGAAGGAATGTTGCTCTGTATGCGGCACATACGAATCTCGACAGCGTTGCCGGAGGCGTCAGCGCTCGTCTGGCCGAAAAACTTGGTTTGACGAATATTCGCACTCTCGCGCCGCGTAAAGGCCTGCTTTTCAAGCTGACGGTTTACACTCCTGCAAATCACGCTCAAGCCGTGCGCAAGGCCATGTTCGAGGCCGGAGCAGGAACTATCGGCAATTACGACGAATGTAGCTGGAATGTGCAGGGAATCGGCACTTTCCGTGCGGGCGAAAACACTAATCCCTTTGTCGGGACGAAGGCTTCGATGCACGAAGAGGCTGAAATTCGCACCGATACTGTGGTGAAAAAACACGAATTGTCGTCGGTGCTGCAAGCGATGGTCGCTGCGCATCCTTACGAAGAGCCTGTTTATGACGTTTATCCGATAGAAAATGCTTTGTCGTCGGTGGGATTCGGAGCTGTGGGCGAATTGCCAAAACCTTTGCCGACGGAAGATTTTTTTTCGATGCTGAAGAAAGCGCTTGACGCGAAGGTGATACGACATAATCGTCCTCATGTTGCGATGGTTAGCCGTGTGGCTGTATGCGGAGGTTCGGGCGCAAATCTTGTCGGCGAAGCAATGGCCGCCGGAGCGGAAGTTTTCGTAACGGGCGACTGTAAATATCACTCATTTGTGGATACGGAAGGGCGGCTGATTTTGGCCGACGCCGGTCATTTTGAGACAGAATCATTCGCCGTGGAAATCTTTCGGGAAGTGATTAGCAAAAAATTCCCTACTTTTGCGGTCCATACCGCAGGAAATATGTACAATCCTGTGGAATATTTTTTATAGTAATAACTTGAACAATAGTAATAAATAAAAATGGCAAAAAGAACAGAGCCGGCAAAAACAGTAAAAAAAGCTGTTGAACAGCGAGCCGATAAAGACGCTATCATTCAACGTATTTTGGCCGATAAGCCAAAACCTGCCGGCGATTCGGTGGAACAAAAACTGCACCTTTTGTACGAATTGCAAATGGTGGACTCGGAGATAGATAATATCCATGTACTCAGAGGAGAACTGCCAAACGAAGTCAAAAGTCTCGAAGACGATATCGTAGGTCTGGAAACCAGAATGTCGAACATCAAAGACGACATCAAAAAAACCGAAATGGTTATCTCCCAGAGAAAAATCGATATAGAGAACGCTAAAGCTTTGATAAAGAAATACGAAGAACAGCAAAAGAATGTCAGAAACAATAGAGAATTTGAATCGCTGGCTAAGGAAATCGAGTTTCAAGGTCTTGAAATAGAACTCGCCGAGAAGAATATCAAAGAGGCTAACAGCCAAATCAAAGAAAAGAAAACATCGCTCGATGCAGCTGCAACTCAGTTTGAAGAACGTAAAGTCGATTTGCAAGCAAAACAAGCAGAACTGAAAGATATTGTGGCAAATACCGAAAAGGAAGAAAAAACGCTGTTCGATAAATCGGAAGAATATCACGCAGTTATCGAATCGCGACTGCTGAATGCTTATCAACGTTTGCGCAAAAATGCCCGTAACGGTCTGGCTGTAGTCGAAGTACGCAGAGACGCCTGCGGAGGCTGCTTCAATAAAATCCCCCCGCAAAGACAAGTGGATATCAGAATGAGTAAACGTATCATTCCCTGCGAATACTGCGGACGAATCCTTGTGGACTGGGAACAAACGGCGGAAGAGAAATAGGAAGCAGGATTTCAAGAGCCAGGAGCCATGATTTCAAGAGCCATGAGCCATGATTTCAAGAGCCAGGAGCCATGATTTCAGGAGCTAAGAGCCTATAAAAAACCTCATTACTTCATTTGTGCAATTTTGTCGATACAATGAGGTAATGAGGTTTTTGTATCTGTGTTATCGTCATGCTACTGAGCTTGTTTTGTTATCAAAATAAGGTATAAATGAGGTTGTCGATATTGCTTGTGCTGTCGGCATGATGGTAAATCCAGCCTGCGTAGCTGTCTTGATTCTTGAAATCTTGGTTCTTGGTTCTTGAAATCTTGGTTCTTGGTTCTTGCCATCTTGGTTCTTAACAATAAATTAACAATTCAGTAGCACAGCGGGTTATGAAATTTTGCTTTGCAAGTTTCCGATTCGTTAGTACTTTTGTGCGCCGTTAAAATTGACGGTAGATGGTTAAACTAATCTGATATTAATGAATTACACGTTTTTTGATTTCCTGAAGTTGATAGGTTCGCTCGGAATGTTCCTTTATGGAATGAAGGTTATGAGCGAAGGCCTGCAAAAGATAGCAGGCGATAAATTGCGCGGGATATTGTCCACAATGACAGTCAATCGCGTTACCGGCGTGCTTACCGGGACACTTATAACTGCGCTTGTACAGTCCTCGTCGGCCACTACCGTGATGGTAGTCAGCTTTGTAAATGCCGGAATTCTATCGCTGGCACAATCCGTAAGCGTGATAATGGGCGCTAACATAGGCACAACTGTAACTGCCTGGATTATATCGCTGTTTGGCTTCAAAGTCAATATTGGGATGCTTGCCTTACCGCTTATAGGTCTGGCTATTCCGCTGATGTTTTCGCAGAAAAGCAAACACAAATCTCTGGGAGAGTTCATCATCGGATTTGCTTTTCTTTTTATGGGCTTGGATTTTCTGAAAGCCAGCGTTCCAAATCTGCAAAGCAATCCGGGTATGTTGGAATTTTTGCAGGGATACACCAACATGGGATTTGCTTCGATACTTTTGTTCATGCTGGTCGGCACGATATTGACCATCATAGTTCAATCGTCGAGTGCAACGGTAGCTATTACGCTGATAATGTGCAGTAAAGGCTGGATTTCCTTTGAAATTGCCGCTGCCATGGTTTTGGGCGAAAATATAGGCACGACGGTTACGGCCAATCTTGCGGCCTTGTCGGCCAATACTTCGGCACGTCGAGCGGCCTTTGCACACTTCATGTTCAATGTTTTCGGAGTTCTGTGGATGCTTGCGGTATTTTTCCCTTTCACGAGCTTCATTTCGAGCATGATAACTAAAATCGGACCTGGCGATCCGCACGCCATTACGGAATTTCTGAACAAACTCGATCCGCAAGTTATCTCGCAAATCACAAGTGAAGAAACACTTACCGATCCGTATTTGATTGGATTAAAAAAGGAACTTCTGTCGTTACAAACCTCGGTTTCGTATTCTTTATCGATGTTTCACACCATGTTTAATATCATCAACGTAAGCTTAATGATCTGGTTTATAAACATGTATGTAAAGATTTGCACGAAGGTAATCAAAGGAAAAAAGAGCGACGAGGAGTTTCAGCTCAAATTTATCTCGTCGGGAATACTTTCGACCTCAGAATTGTCCATTATCGAAGCTCGGCGCGAAGTGGTGGTTTATGCCGAGCGCATGTATCGTATGTTGCAGATGAACAAGGATTTATATGCCGAAACAAACGAAGCTAATTTTCTGAAGATTTTCGGACGAATCGAAAAATACGAAAACATAAGCGACCGGATGGAAGTCGAGATAGGCAATTATTTAAATCAGATTTCGGAAGGCAGGCTGAGTTCCGAGAGCAAGGAAGTCATAAGAGACATACTTAGAGCTGTTACAGAGATAGAAAGCATAGGCGATGCTTTGTACAATATGGCTCGTACGATCAAGCGTCGGAACGAGCGAAAATCGGTGTTCAATGAGGAAATCAACAAGCATGTAGATGATATGTACGCTTTGATAGACAGAGCTTTATCTCGAATGATAAAGGTACTTAAAATTCAGGAGCCGAGCGAACTCGACGGAAAAGAATCTTTGAATATCGAACACGAGATAAATCGTTTGAGAAACGTGCTGAAAACGCACAATCTCGAAGATATTGACGCTAAAAAATACGACTACAAAACCGGAGTATTGTACATAGATTACATTGTTGAATGTGAGAAATTGGGCGATTATGTCATCAATGTTGTTGAAGCATGGTGCAATAAAGGCCTCAAAAGCAAGTCGTGATAGCTTGAAAGACAAGTGTTTCGGGGGATTGTTGATAACTTGTTGATAACTTGTTGATAGCTTGTTGATGCGCGGGCGAACAATCTTATTAACTTTGCCACAAAATATTCAGTCGTTATGAAAAAATTTGTAAAACTGTCTTTGATTCTTGTTGGCCTTGTTGCCGTTTGTTCGTGCAGTAAAAAAAACAACACTCCGGCGCCACTTGTCCTGAACTCGGTTTCCCGCTCGGCCGACACTGTCGGAGCTACGGTTACTTGTTTGGGTGAGAACCTGTTAAACTCCGACGGGAAGGTGATTTTGTCGTATGCCGATCAAAACGTAGAGGCTAATGTATTCGAGCCGAGCGCTTCGGCCTTTAAGTTTATCGTTCCCGAAATCGCTCCTGCCAAATACAAGCTGAGCTATATGGCGGCAGGTCGCAGCTCGAATGAAATGGATTTTCAAGTAAATCCTTCATTTAAAGTTTTTTCTGTCAGTGTGGACAGATCGAATCCGGGAGCCGAAATCGAAATTCGCGGGAAAAACTTTTATGGCTCGGCTGGCACATACAAGGTCGAGTTCAAGTCGGGAGCCGAAATCGTCCCCGCCGCAGTGAAGGAAATCAGCAAAACTTCTATCAAAACCGATGTGCCTTCTGATTTACCCACAGGACTTTACACTCTAAGCGTGTCGTCGGGTTCGGAAAGCGAAGATACATATCATCGCGAAGGCGAACTGGAATTGAAAGTATCCGGAACGCTTGCTAATCCGTCGATTACATTTTTATCTTCTGCTTCGGGCTTTGCCGGAGATGTGATAAGAATAAACGGGAGCAACTTTTCGGAAGTTTCGTCTCAAAATAAAGTTTACCTGATAATCGGCGGCGAACAGACAGAGGCCGAAATTACCGAATCTTCATCGAGTTACATATCCTTCAAGGTGCCGCAAACTGCGGGGAAAGATAATATCGTAACTAAAATCCTGGTCAGAGTTTACGATTTTATCGAACTTTCGACAAACGATAACTCTTTTACCGTCCGTAAACCCTTGTATATATCAGCAATAGAGCCTAATACAGGTAAGGATGGCGATACTGTCAAAATACATTTTGCAAATATCGACGGATTAAATGCCAGCGGCAAAACAGCGAAGTTCGGCAACCACGAAGCGGCGATAACGAATGTGGCAGCAAATTCGATGAACGTCAAAATACCGCAGGCGGATGAAGGCGATTACGACGTCAAAATCACAATGTCCGGCGAAGAAGCCACAAGTACAAGTAAATTCAGAATACTCAGCTCGAAACCAATTATAGAATCCTGGTCGCCAATTAAAACTAAACCGGGATATACGGTAACGCTTACCGGCAAGAATTTCAGTACGGTAGAAAACAGAGTTTACTTCATGGGCGACAAGGATCGTAGAGCTACGATTACAAGCATGACGGCTACAGAACTGAAAATCATAACGCCGAACTTTATTGGCGATCCGGGCTTTTTGGATGAAGGTTCGGTGTATAAAACCTATAAAATTGTGGTGCGCGCTACCGTAGATGGCAGCGAAAAAACAAGCGATGAACAGCAAATCGAAGTTACTGATAAGCCATACATTATAAGCGTAACTCCGACGACCTCGAAAATGGGCGATACAATCATGATTAAAGGGTTTAATTTCAATCCGTCAGGAATTGACGGCGCGAATTTTCCGGTTGTTACATTTTCGAAGGACAGCAATACTGGGGAGGTAAAAGGATTGTCGAATCCCGATCTCACGGTGGTTGATGACGAGACCATAAGAGTAAAAGTACCCAGCTCGGGAAGTATGAATGTTTTATGGAACAGCTTGACAGTTAAGACCGCCGACGGCAAAGTCAGCAACGTTGCAAGCATAGATGTAAAATATGACTAAAAGTTTTAAATTTGCAGTCGAAAAAAGAGGAATTATGAGAGATTCAGGATTGCAGGAATCAAGAACCAAGACAGCTACGCAGTCTTCAATTAGGAATTAAATTAAAGATCAAATAAATAAACGCGATGAGCAGAAAATATGCAGTAATGTCGCCGGAAGAAGCGGCGAGCCACATCAACAATGATGATAACATAGGATTCAGCGGATTTACCGCTGCCGGATGTCCAAAAGCCGTACCTGCGGCCTTGGCTAAACGCGCTGAAGCAGAACATGCTGCGGGGAATCCATTTAAAGTAGGAATGTTCACCGGAGCTTCCACCGGCGACAGCATCGACGGAAACTTGGCCAGAGCGAAGGCTATCAAATTTCGCACTCCATACCAGTCGAGCAAGGATTTGCGCGAGGCAATCAATTCGACCGAAGCTCCGTATTTCGATCTTCATCTTTCGCACTTGGCGCAGATGTTGCGTTACGGTTTTTTGGGAAAGGTAAATTGCGCTATAATAGAGGCTTCGGATCTTACCGACGAAGGCGAAATAATTCCGACCTCTGGAGTTGGAATCTCGCCGACAATTTGCAGTTTGGCCGATAAGATAATAGTGGAATTGAACGCAAAACATCCGAAGGAAATACGCGGAATGCACGATATTTACACTCCGCTTGATCCTCCGGAACGCCGTGAAATTCCGGTATATAAGCCCGACGATCGTCCGGGAAGACCTTATATCAAAGTCGATCCCTCGAAAATACTTTGCGTGGTACACACCGATTTGCCAAACGAAGGCGGAAGTTTTACTCCCGTCGATGAAGTAACAGCGCAAATAGGTGATAATGTGGCTTCTTTCCTTGTAAGCGAAATGAAAGCAGGACGGATTCCGCAAAGTTTCCTGCCGGTACAGTCGGGCGTGGGAAATATTGCCAATGCTGTGCTTGGAGCAATGGGCGATAACGCTGTCATTCCGCAATTTAACATCTATACCGAAGTAATTCAGGACGCTGTTATCGACCTGATGAAAAAGGATAGAGTGAAATTTGCCAGCGGATGTTCGCTCACCGTCAGCAATCCGGTAATGGAGGAAATATATGGTAATTTGAACTTCTTCAAAGACAAGCTTTTGCTTCGTCCTCAGGAAATATCGAACAATCCGGAAGTGATACGCCGTTTGGGCTTAATTACCATCAACACAGCGCTGGAAGCTGATATTTTTGGAAATATCAACTCGACCCACGTAACCGGTACCAAAATGATGAACGGAATAGGCGGTTCGGGCGATTTCACTCGCAACGGATATTTGTCGATATTCGTTACTCCTTCGGTGGCTAAAGGCGACAAAATAAGCGCTATAGTGCCAATGGTGGCTCACGCCGACCACAGCGAACACTCGGTGTCGATTTTGATTACGGAATACGGAGTGGCCGACTTGCGCGGAAAATCGCCAATACAGCGAGCTAAAATCATAATAGACAAGTGTGTACATCCAAGCTACAAGGCTCTACTTACCGATTATTTGAAAATCGGCAAGGGACATACGCCACAGAATCTGAAATCGTGTTTCGCTTTCCATAACGCACTGAATGACACAGGCGATATGCACAATGCGAAATTCTAAACGGCAGATTTTAAGTCGATGGTTATGTATTGATATAAAATTCGTAAGTTTGCAGTCTAATTTAAATGGGATGATTATGTAGATAAAAATCAGTGCGCAAAGCACTTAAAATAGAGTGTAAAATATTAGCATTAGCTATATTCTTGTTGCCGAAATGTAGGAAGTTTCAAGTTACGACAAGAATAAGTTAAATGCCGCAGAAATGCGGATTTACATATTTGTCATAACGGGCAATTCCTACAGCCTCGGTAACGGATGATGTAAATCCGTTATTTTTTTGTCCAAATTTGAAAATCCGACGACGGCACGACCGCCATTATAACAATGTGTACCAGATGCACAAAAAAGTCCGGTTCCCTGAGTAGAAACGCGCAATTTTTTACCCCAAATCATCAAAAAGATTTTGCACGGTCAAAAATCGATAACGCCTCAAACTTTTTTCGCCCCGCTAAAAAACCTATCTTTTGTGCAAAAACCCTACCTTTGTCAAAACTTTTAAAAACACGAAGTTTTGATAAAGTTAATTATAGATTATTAAATATCAAATATTTAAAAGCAGGCATGAGCATTTTAATAAACAGAAAAACTTATGTTCAACGATTAGAAAAGTTGAAAGACGAGCATATTATCAAAGTTATTACGGGATTAAGGCGTTCCGGTAAATCTACTTTGCTGGAAATTTTTACTCGGCGAATTTTTGATTTGGGAGTACCAAGGCATAGAATTCAAGAGTATAATTTTGAAAAACCGATTTTTCCTGTAGAATACACTTGGCTTGATATTTATAAAGAAATTTTAGCCAAAACGGACAGAGAAAATATGAATTACATTTTTCTCGACGAGCCGCAACAAATCGCCGAATTTGAGCGACTTATAGACGCATTATACGCCGAGCGATTTATTGATTTGTATGTAACCGGCTCAAACGCTTATTTCTTGTCGGGCGAAATCGCAACCTTATTGTCGGGTCGTTACATTACGATACATATTCTGCCGTTTTCTTTCGGCGAATACATTGACAGTCAAGCAAATACAACATTGAGCAAGTATGAACTGTTTAATAATTACCTTTATGAAACCTCGTTGCCACAAGGAGTTTTACTGCGAAATCAAGGCGCCGACATTCAAAATATGTATATTCAAGACGTTTACAACACCATTGTAGAAAAGGACGTCAGACAAAGATATAATATCCAGAATATAAGGAGCTTTGATAATCTTGCGAAATTTTTAATGGCTTCAATTGGAAATACTGTGTCGCCAAGCAGTATTTCAAAAGCGATGAAACAGGATCGTCAAGATATTCACCACAATACGGTAGAAAAATATATTGAATATTTGGTAAATTCCTACGTTTTTTATCAAGTAAATCGCTTTGATATAAGGGGAAAACAGCAACTTGCAACGCAGGAAAAATACTATTTGGCAGATGTCGGATTTAGGAATTTTAAACTTGGTAAATTTCAATACCAAAATCTGGGACATATTTTGGAAAACATTGTGTATCTGGAATTAAACAGAAGAGGCTATCAAATTTGGATTGGTAAAGTTGGAGAATATGAGATAGACTTTATCGTAAAAAACATATTAAATAAGTTTGAATATTATCAAGTAACTTGGTCAATATCAGACTTAAAAACAGCAGAGCGAGAAATTCGACCACTAAAATCCATAGACGATAATTACCCCAAATATATTATCTCAACCGACATAATAAGCGCTGATATTGAAGGAATTGAACACATAAACATTGTAGATTGGCTATTGAAGGATAATCTCAAAAAGATTTTGTAAGCGAAACTTACTGCACGAACACGGATTTTGCTTAACTTTGCCGTCCAAAAATGATGGTCATTTTTTTGTAATGATATGAATTTCAAAGAAGAAATAGAAAGGCGAAGAACCTTTGCCGTGATTGCTCATCCCGACGCCGGTAAAACGACGCTCACCGAAAAACTGCTACTTTTCGGCGGAGCAATACATGTGGCAGGAGCGGTGAAATCCAATAAGATAAAAAAATCGGCCACCTCCGATTTCATGGAAATCGAGCGCCAGCGCGGTATTTCGGTATCCACCTCAGTGATGTCGTTCGAGTATCAAGGTCGAAAAATAAATATACTCGATACTCCTGGACACGAGGACTTTGCCGAAGATACCTATCGCACTCTTACGGCGGTGGACAGCGTTATCATTGTGATAGACGGAGCAAAAGGCGTCGAACGGCAAACTCTGCGGCTGATGGAAGTCTGCCGTATGCGCAGCACGCCGGTTATAGTGTTCATTAACAAGCTCGACCGCGAAGCTCGCGATCCTTTTGACTTGCTCGACGAAATCGAAAAAGAATTGAAAATATCCGTCGTTCCATTGAGTTGGCCTGTAGGCGCCGGCTCCTCGTTCAAAGGAGTGTACAACAGATACGAAAAAGAACTTCAACTGTTTTATTCGACAGATAAACAGCGGATTTCCGACGTCGAAGAAAAACGAATAAGCGACCTTAACTCTGCCGAAGCAGCTAAGGCTCTGGGCGAATCGGCGCGCGACAAACTGAAAGAAGATCTGGAATTAATCGACGCCGTGCATGACGATTTCGACCGAAAAGCCTACGATGCCGGAAAACTTGCTCCGGTGTTTTTCGGCAGCGCAGTCAATAACTTCGGAGTGAGAGAATTGCTGAATTGTTTCGTACAGATAGCGCCCTACCCTCGCCCTTCGACCGCCGACCTGCGCGAAATCGATCCCTTCGAGCAGAAATTGACCGGCTTCGTATTCAAAATACACGCCAATCTCGACCCTAATCATCGCGACAGAATTGCTTTTCTCAAGATTTGTTCGGGAACTTTCGAGCGAAACAAAGCATACACGCATGTTCGCTCGGGAAAGCAGCTCAGATTTTCGGCTCCGAACACCTTTTTGGCCGACAAAAAATCCATAGTCGATCTTTCGTATCCGGGTGATATTGTGGGCTTGCACGATACGGGCAATTTCAAGATAGGCGACACGCTGACCGAAGGCGAAGGCTTAAATTTCAAAGGGATACCGAGTTTTTCGCCGGAATTGTTCCGCTACATCGAAAATGCCGATCCGATGAAATCGAAACAATTAGCAAAAGGCGTCGATCAACTGATGGATGAAGGTGTAGCTCAACTATTTACCCTGAAAACCAACGGACGAAAAATAATCGGATGCGTGGGAATGTTGCAATTCGACGTGATACAATATCGGCTCGAACACGAATACGGAGCCAAATGTCGCTACGAAGCGATTCAACTTCACAAAGCCTGCTGGTTTGTTAGCGACAACAAAGCTCAATCGGACGATTTTATGGCGAGAAAATATACCAACATCGCGCTCGACAAGCATGGACGTAATGTTTTTCTTGCCGACTCGCCGTATTCGCTACAAATGGCGCAGGAAAAATTCACCGACATCCGATTTTATTTTACCTCAGAATTTTAGCCCCTTAATCAGAGGTTTTTTTAGAATTGTTGTTCTTATTTTTCGGAAGAAGCGTTTGGTTCTCGTCGCACCGAAAGTCCCATACTTCGCAGAAGATGACAAGCTTGTGGCTTCATGTATGTTCGTCCGAAAGTATTTTCAATATAATCCACCACCATCAAAATATTCCATTCCTTTTCTGCGTATCCATAATTTCGTGGCGATCTGGTAACAGCTTCTTTTAGAAGCGCTTTCTGGGTTTTATCAAGATTTTCTCTTGATATGACTCCTTTTCCGTCAGGTTCTAAAAAGATGCCTTTTTTCCGTCGGAGAGAAATTCCCATCTCTCTAACAAGTTTGTTAACCCTTGTATTTCCGCACGATATGCCAAATTCGCGTTTGACAAAATCCTTCAGCAGAGAAATTGTCCAATTATCGGCCTCGTATCCACTTTTTCGTGGAGTGTCTGCAATTGCCGATTTCAGCATAGTCATCCTGTTTTCGTCGAGGCTCGATTTCAGCGATTTAGCCTTATTTTGTTCCCTGCATGTTCTTCTTTGCGCGGCTTTAGCGCGTCGTATAGGCAGCCCCAGACTGCGCAAAATGTGGCACACTTGCGGTTTGATGTACGACAATCCGAAGGCATGTTCAATGTAATCCATTATTAATGGCACAGTCCAGATTTCGGCCTCGTATCCATAGTTTCGAGGAGTGTCGTTAATAACTATTTTCAATGCTTCTCGCTGTGTGTCATCGAGATTCTTTTTCGAGATTCTTTTTTTGAGTCTATGATTTTCCTTTTTTTCTGAGGATTGCGAATTTATTTTTTCAGGACGATTTTGTTGCGAAACTTCAAATTCGTGTTCAACTTCGGCAATTGTGTTTGCGCTGAATTTACTTTCGACAAATGGATAAAATTCATTTTTGTGCCATTTATCATTCAGTCCATCAAGTCCTTTCTCTTCGTATGCCTTTATCCATTCGTAAATCGATTCAGAGCTTACCTTGTAAAACTGAGCTAATTCCTCGATTTCGCGACCTGATTTAAACTGATAAACAGCAAGCAAGCGCACCCCCTGCGACAAGTTTTCAACTTCTCGCAACTGTTCTTTGATTACCGACAGATCTGCTTCGACTGATAAATGTTGTTCCGACATGGTTTATTTTCCAGAAAAACAGGGATATATTTATTATCAAGACAAAAAAATAACCCGTTTTTAATTTATACCGTCCGACCTCCGTTGCTTTGGTAAAAAGCCTTCGTTACAAGTTAGTTACGAGACTTTTCCGTAGCAACGGAGAGCCATTCGGGTAGTAAGGTTTATTTCTGACGCAATCGTACGCCTAAACCATATAAAACTCTGTACACCTGTGTATTATCATACAAAATTCCAAATTCCCGTTTGATATGAGCGATTAGCAGCGGAGCTGTCCAATTGTCAGCTTCCAATCCGTAATTACGAGGTGAATCCGAGAGCGCTGTTTTCAGTGTATTTATTTGAACTTCATTAAGTTCTACCATCTTAGGTTTTGTAGTTCTTTTTTTCCTGAGTTTTTTACCACTGTCCACAACACTTTTTTTCAAACTATTTAAAGGACTACCCAAGCTATACAGCAATCGATAAATTTTGTGATTATCGAAAGTCGCCTCAAATTCGCGTTTGAGGTAATCGCCCAGCAATTTTACCGTCCATTTTGTTTTCTCGTATCCGTAATCACTTGGTTTACCGGCAAGAGCCTGTTTCAATTTTTCTAATTGTGCATCGTCGAGCATTCCCAAAGTTTTCTTGGTTCGCGCCTTACGTTCAGTAACTTTCGGGGCTACATTCTTTTGATTTCTCAAATGAATTCCCATGCTGTACAGAAGAGGATAAAGTTTGGCACGCTCGTATTTTATTCCAAATTCTTTTTCGATATAGCTTATTATCAACGACATTGACCATGCGTCGGCTTCGTATCCTTGGTTTCGCGGCGTTTCGGCGAGCGTCGATTTCAGTTGCTCTGTTTGTTTTTCGTCAAAAACTGCTTTCGCTCTCTTTTTCTTAGCTTTAACTTTAGTTTCGACTTCGGATTTAGCTTCAAGTTTAGTTTCGACTTTCGACTTTTTCGGTTTTTTAATATCGGCTCCTTCTTTCAAATTATTCAAGTGAATATCAGCACTATATAGAAGACGATAAACCTTGCTGTTGTCATATTCCAGTCCAAATTCGCGTTTGAGATAATCGCTCACCAGCGACACTTTCCAATTTTCGGCCTCATATCCGTGATTTTTAGGACTATCGGCGAACACCGGTTTCAGATTTGCCATCATTTCCTCTTCGCGTTTTGATTTATCCGTTTTTTTCCTGCCCTTTCCTTCGGATTTTTTGCTGACGCGCTTAATATCTTCTTCCGTAGAATTTTGCTTGTATTGTTTAAGATAAATACCTAATCGATACAAAAGGCGATAAACACTTGATTTATCGCACGATAAATCAAATTCACGTTTAATATAATCGCACATCAGCGGCATTTTCCAAGTGTCGGCCTCGTATCCATGATTTCTGGGATTGTCGGTAAAGGCTTGTTTTAATTTCGCTGTTTGTTCCTCGTTAAGTTCTATTTTCGAACTTGTTTCCGCACTTTTTACGCTGGAGTCAGAGATGGTTTTAGTTATCTCTTTATCTTTTAGTTGAACTCCCATTCGATACAGAAGTCGGTAAACTCTCGATTTTTCGTACAATATTCCAAATTCGCGTTGGATATGGCTGATTAACAGTGGCACTGACCAGGCTTTGTCGTAATATCCCAAATCTTGCGGCTTGCTTTTGAGAACAAATCTCAGTTTTGCCATCTGTTCTTCATCTAAACTCGTATTTGTCAATGCTTTTCTGCCTCTATTTTTTGGTGTTGCTGCAACTTCAGCAGTTTGAGCGATTTTTGGCTTCCGGCCTCTCTTTTTCGGTGCTGCTGCAACTTCGGCAACTTCGGCAGTTTTAGCAGCTTTTGGCTTTCGGCCTCTCTTTTTCGGAGCTACTGCAACTTCGGCAACTTCGGCAGTTTTAGCGGCTTTTGGCTTTCGGCCTCTCTTTTTTGGAGCGCTTGCCGTTTCAATAATTTCAGCAGTTTTGTCGCTTTCGGCCTCCTTTGTTGCGACGTCTTTTTGCTGTCTCAGATGGATTTCCATTCCGTAGAGAACACGATAAACTTTGGTTTTGTCGTACTCTATTTCAAATTCACGTTTGATAAAATCTGCTATTAAGGGAACCGACCAGGAAGATTTCGCTGTATATCCATGATTTTTAGGACTATCTGCGATTGCTTGTCTCAATTTTGTTTTTTGTTCTTCGTTAAGTTCAATCATCGAAGTTCTTCTTTTTCTTCTTTTTACTGTTTGCGGTGTGCCGGCGCTGACTTTGGCGGCGACGCTGGCATCAGCTCCGTTGGGAGCTTGTTTCTTTTCAAATTCATGTTGTCGGAGGAAAATTCCGATTTCATTCAGTAAGTCATATACTTTGAGGTTGTTATACGACATTCCGAACTCGCGTTTGATATAATCGCTTATCAGCGGAACAGTCCAAATTTCAGCCACATATCCACATTTTCGAGGTCCGTCTTTGATAGCGGTTTTCAATTTTTTCATTTGCTCTTTTACGAGTCCGGCTTTCGGACTTCGCGTTCTCTTTTTCTTTTCGCCCTTTTCGGTTTCCGGTGCGCCGGCCTCATTCGCCTGACCTCGACGGAAAGACATGTCCATGTCGTGTAAAAGATTGTAAATCTGCGGTTTTTTGTAATCGACATCAAACTCTCGTCTGATATAATCATTCACCAAAGAAGCGTTCCAAGCGTCCGTGTTGTATCCATAATTTCGCGGAGTGTCGGTAATCGCCGTCCGAAGTTTTTCTTTTTGCTTGTCATCGAGGCGCGATGGGCGTCCAGCGCGTTGTTTATCTCTCAGACCATCAAGTCCTTCGGTATTATACGCATTAATCCAATTGCAAATCGCTCGATTGCTCACGTTGTAGAACTTTGCAAGTTCCTGTGAATCACGCCCAAGCTTGACTTGGTAAATTGCAAGCAGGCGTACTCCCTGCGATAAATTTTCGACTTCGCGTAATTGTTCTTTGATTACTGACAAATCTGCATCAACTAATATCCGTTGTTTTGCCATGATTTAATTTATTTTTTTGCAAAAGTAGATATTATTTTTTTAATTTCACAAAAAATAGTTAAAATACATATATAGAAGGCAATAGATATGGGGTCAGAAGCAGTTGAGCAGTTCTTGAACGAACAAAAAACTCAATTTTCGACCCGGCTTCAGCTCTGATGAAGCCAAAAATGTCCATAATGGAGATAATATACTGATAACAAATATCATACATGGCTAATTTTATGAATTTTTGATCTGCCTCATCAGAAAAAATTGTGCCTGCAATTTACATATATACAGATAATTATAATACATTATGCCAGAAAAAACGATAGCATTTTTGATGCTTCATGTTTGAAACAGACATTTTGGCATGAAGGGAAAACTCGATGACGCAGATGAAGTTTCAATAAGATTTAGCCTCTATTCAAAAATCATATACCTTTGCCGAATTATAAATTAAAAACGTTATAAAGATTAGTTAATGTGAATGAAAATATTTGGAAATTTGGTTACTCGTCGGTGGAATTTGGGTTTGCTTGTCGCATTTGATCTGCGGAATTGTGCTGTGTATTACCATCATAGGAATACCATTCGGAAAACAACATTTCAAAATGGCAGGTCTGGCTCTGTCTCCATTTGGAAAAACACTGAATTAAAACTAATTACGAACAATATATTTAATAATTTATGAAACTTGAAACAGAGCGTATAAAATTGCGTTCTCCTGAAATTTCAGACGTCGATCTGCTATATAAATGGGAGAACGACTGTGAGTTATGGCCTGCAGGCGAAAGTTTTGAACCATATTCGCGTTTCGATATCGAACGATATGTAATGTCGGAAGGCGACGTTTATGCTAACAAACAGTTACGCTTGATGATAGACCTTAAAATTGCCGACGGACAAAAAACTATCGGCACTGCCGATTTATTTGATTTCAACCCTCTTCATTCGCGTGCCGGACTTGGAATACTGATTTATCCGCCCGACGAGCGTCGAAAAGGATATGCGCACGAAGCTATGCAACTGCTTATACGATACGCCTTTGAAGGCTTGCTTATAAAAGTGCTGTATTGTAATGTGTCGGCAAACAATGAGGCTGGTCTTCGATGTGTGCAAAAAGCTGGATTTGAAATTTGTGGCCTCAAAAAACAATGGACTGCAAGGATTTCGGGACGCGAAGACGAGTATTTGTTGCAAATACTGAATGAAAACCCATAGATTTGCAGCTGATTTTATTAATAACAAGCATCTTACATCATCATAAAACATGTACAAAATATCAGACTACATCAATAGAGGTAAAATATTGCTAAACAATTCGCTGTTTCCGCAACGCAAAAAATTGTCGTCGGTAATGCTTTATGCCACAGACCAATGCAACTGCC
>JAITGD010000072.1 GCA_031280885.1 Prevotellaceae bacterium
CGCTCAGGGTAACTACCGCATTTTTGATAAGAACTTCGGTATTGTCTAATACTTTTATTTTCAGAATATTGTTTGTGATAGACGCCTGACACCAGCCTTTAGCCGGCTCCGAAACGGAGACATTGATGCTTTTCACATTGCTTGTAACGGCAATCACAGCGCTATCTTGTCTAAAACCGAAGGAAACAGAAGTTTTTCCAAGCGTGATAAACTCCTCATTATCGGTCGTTGGGCTTGGTTCGTCTTTCTTATCGCAGGCCAGCGCCAGAATCAGCGCTACTACTAAGGTCATTAACCTGCTTAATTTAAGTACTTTCATATTAACGTTCTTTATTAAGTTATAAATTCCATTCACGATTATTAATCGTTTCAAAAAACTACACAAATGTAGAGTACAAAGAAAAAAACGCTTTGCTCTAATGACTATTTTTTTTGCTCTAATGACTATTTTTTTGATTCCTGTTTTTTATATCTTGGTTATAAGGCGGTTATACGATTGTTATACGATTGTTATACTGTGGTTATGCGATTGTTATACGGAACAACCTCATTTATACCTAATTTAAATAACAAAACAAGTCTTTACATGATGATAAATCGTCCCGTTAGGGACGGAATGTGAAAATTGTTGATTTAATGAATTATGAGAGATTCATAATTCATAATTCATAATTCTTTGAAGAAAATCCATTACCTTTGCACTCGTATAACTTTTAATTGATACACACATGAAACACTTACATACGAAATACCTGGGTTTAGAGTTAAAAAGTCCGGTAATAGCAGGGAGTTCGGGCATGACAATGTCGGCCAGCAAAGCCCGTATAATGGCGCAGGCGGGCGCAGGCGCTATTGTGCTGAAATCGCTTTTTGAAGAGCAAATCAACGGAGAATCAGGAGTAATCGAAGACAGTAGCTGTACGGATTATCCCGAAGCTGCTGATTATATCCGCGCATATACACGGAGCAATTCGATCGACAAGTATCTCGATTCGATTGCTGAAATAAAACATGCTGCCGGCGTACCGGTAATTGCCAGCGTATCTTGTTTGTCGCCAAATAATTGGATCGACTTTGCTAAACAGATAGAAAACGCCGGAGCAAATGCCATGGAGCTGAATCTATTCTATTTACCTCTTGATAAAAATCGCAAAGGCACATCATACGAACAACTTTACTACGACGTCGTTGAGCGTGTGAAAGCTACTGTTAAGATTCCGATTGCAGTCAAGCTGGGAGCGAACTTTACCAATCTCTTAAACGTCATTCAGGAATTACATTTCCGTCGCGTGGACGGCGTTGTTATGTTCAACAAATTCTACGAGCCGAATATCGATATTAATAAGATGCAGATTGTTCCCGGAAACATTTTCAGCCACGCCTCCGATCTCCGAATTGCACTCAGATGGGTTGCCATAGTATCGGCGCAAATTCCTCAAATAGACGTATCTGCATCAACAGGAATACACGACGGAACAGCTGCCGTTAAACAATTGCTTGCCGGAGCCCGCACTGTGCAGATGACTTCGGCTCTGTATCAAAATGGCCCCGAATATATAGCTAAAGTGCTGACTTTTATTACCGAATGGATGGAAAAACACGGATTTAAAACCTTGGACGATTTCAGAGGTAAACTACATTATGGAAATATACCCGACCACGAACTGTATGAACGCTCGCAGTTTATGAAATATTTCTCATCAAAACTTGAATATTAATGACCTCCTATTGTCCAACCGTCCAAAAGTCCAACCGTCCAACCGTCCAACCGTCCAAAAATGGATGAAAATATCAATATTGAGTTTGAGAATCATATTCGTCCACAGGAATTTAAGGACTTCAGCGGACAAAATAAGATAACCGATAATCTTAAAGTTTTTGTCAAAGCCGCGTTGATGCGTGGTGAAAGCCTTGACCATGTGCTTCTTCACGGACCTCCGGGTTTGGGTAAAACCACGCTGGCGAGTATCATCAGTAACGAACTTGGAGTTGCAATGAAAACCACCTCCGGTCCGGTACTCGACAAGCCCGGCGACCTTGCCGGCCTGCTGACAAATCTCGAGAAAGGTCAGGTTCTTTTTATTGATGAAATACATAGACTTAGCCCCATAGTTGAAGAATATCTGTACTCTGCGATGGAGGATTACACCATCGACATCATGCTCGACAAAGGCCCCAGCGCACGTTCTATCCAGATTACACTGAATCCCTTTACTCTCGTAGGAGCAACCACTCGTAGCGGACTGCTAACCTCCCCGCTCAGAGCAAGATTCGGTATTCAGTGTCATCTTGAATATTACGACGCTACAACGCTGTTTTACATCATCAAACGCGCTGCGGGAATATTGAATATAGAAATTGACGATGAATCGGCCAGCGAGATTGCGAGGCGCAGTCGAGGTACGCCCCGCATTTGCAACGCTTTGCTTCGCCGCGTCCGCGATTTTGCCCAAGTAAAAGGCAGCGGATTCGTCGATATTGATATTACGCGCTTTGCTCTGGACGCCCTGAATATCGACAAACATGGCCTCGATAGTATGGATAACAAAATCCTGACCACGATCATACACAAATTCAACGGAGGCCCTGTGGGAATCAATACCATAGCCACAGCCGTAGGCGAGGACGCCGGAACTATCGAAGAAGTATATGAACCTTTTCTCATTCAAGAGGGATTTTTGCAACGCACGCCGCGCGGACGCGAAGTTACCGCAGCCGCTTACACGCATCTGGGTGTTTCGCGCCGTCCCGAATCGGGAAGTTTATTTTAGATGATGCTCACAACGACGCATAAAATAGTGATTGGAATCACCGGCGCAAGCGGATCGATTTACGCTTACCGCCTTATCGAAAAACTGAAACATATAGAAATTCCATCTGAAAGTATTGCAGTGGTATTCAGCGAACAAGGCAAGTCGGTCTTCGAGTACGAGCTGGGCGAGGCATGCATTTCAGATATTCCATTCAAAATGTACAACAACAGCGATTTTACAGCTCCTTTCGCCTCCGGCTCGTCCTCCTTCGACACGATGATCATCCTCCCGTGTTCCATGGGAACCATGGCTGCCATAGCAAACGGGCTGGCTCATAACCTGATATGTCGTGCCGCAGATGTAATGCTGAAAGAACGGCGTAAACTGATTCTCGTAACCCGTGAAACCCCGCTCAGCCTTGTGCATCTACGAAACATGACGGCAATAAGCGAAGCCGGCGGAGTGATTTGCCCCGCCTCGCCATCCTTTTACAGTCGCCCGCAGTCTATAGAATCTCTGGTTGATACCGTAGTTGAACGCGCCTTGTCCCTCGCAGGAATAGCCAAACCTTCATTCAGATGGGGAATGATTAATGATTAATATGGTTTATGTAGATTTATCGGCGAAATCTACCGTCCCGTTAGGGACGGAATGTTGGTAGAATAAAACGCCTCCATTCACTCTCGCCGTCCCGTTAGGGACGGAATGTTGGTAGAATGAAACGCCTTCATTCACTCTCGCCGTCCCGTTAGGGACGGAATGTTGGTAGAATGAAACGCCTCCATCCTCCTCTCGCCGGCCCGGTAGGGACGGTATGGTGTTAGAATTAAACGCCTCCATTCACCTCTCGCCGTCCCGTTAGGGACGGAATGGTGATAGAATGAAACGCCTCCATCCTCCTCTCGCCGTCCCGTTAGGGACGGAATGTGAAAGCAGAAAGCATGTTCTATGCTGCTTTCTGCCTTCTGCTTTCTGCTTTCTGCTTTCTGCTTTCTGCCTTCTGCTTTCTGCTTGACTGCGTAGCTGTCTTGGTTCTTGGTTCTTGAAATCCTGAATCTGACTGCTATGCTTTCTTTTTCACCATATTGAATAGCACCAGCAGATAACCAAGTGCAATAAAAGCGCCGGGAGCGAGGATAAACAAAAGTACGCCGTCGGTCTGGATAAACTTGAAACCGAATACCGAATACGAACCCAGAAGTTCGCGGACGAATCCAAGAAGGGTCAAAGCCAGAGTAAAACCCAAACCTATACCTACGCCGTCGAGAGCCGAATCACCCGCGCCGTTCTTTGATGCGAATGCTTCAGCGCGAGCCAAAACCACGCAATTCACCACAATTAAAGGTATAAAGATGCCCAACTGCGCATGAATGGCGGGAACATAAGCTGCCATCAAAAGATCAACTACCGTTACAAAGGACGCTATCACAACTATATAAGCCGGAATACGAACCTTGTCAGGTATCATCTTTGAAATTAAAGATATGGCTATGTTCGACAAAATAAGCACAAACATAGTTGCAAGCCCCATCGACATGCCGTTTATGGCCGACGAAGTGGTTGCAAGCGTAGGGCACATCCCCAGCAAAAGCACGAATGTCGGATTTTCTTTAAAGATTCCCCGAGTAATCAAAGCTAATTTTTTCATTTACTAATGATTGATATTGTTACTATTAATTATATTTCTACAGACCTCTGCGGATGACTCTCAGATCACTTCCGCAGCGCTTTTCGGAACCCAGCCCTGACTCTTACCGTCGCCAAGTATGATACGAATCCATTCCTCCTGATTATCCAGAACTTTCACCTTCAATCCCTCGTGTACGATAAATAAATCGGAACCCGACGAATTTGGTGAACTCTTAACCGTTACTGCGGGTGCAAATATCACTGCCTCATCGTTTTTGAGCTGATTATGCCGGCGACGATTGCCCAAAACAAAGGACGCCGCAACAAGCAACAAAGCAAAACAGGCCAAAATAAACGAAAGCTTTCGCAAACGATCTCCTCGTGTGAAAAAATACACCAGCAATAAAATCAGGCACAAAGCCAGCAATGTGAAGAATACCGCCGACCAGCCTGAGGCCGACGTCAAACTTGCAGCATCATTAAACCAGCGAGTTAGAAACATTTCCTGAACCTCGTCGATTTTATCCATCTGCAAGGATTTAGCGAAATTTATATTATACAGTATGTCCTCATTTTCGGGAGCAAGCCGCAAGGCTCGTTCATAATTAAGTCTGGCTTGGCCTATCATGTTCTGTTTCAGATAAGCATTTCCAAGATTAAAATACAACTCGGCCGACTCGCCCGATTCCGACAGAATCTGCTCATAAAGCGCACTCGCTTCAACGTAATTTGCCTCGCTGTAGCTCCGATTAGCCCGATTCCAAAGCGAATCTGCCGGTTCTGCAAAGGCCGCCGCTCCGTAAAGCAGACTGAAAATAAACACAATAGTACGTCTCATCATAAATAGTTTTTAAGAAAAAACCAATTAAAATCTCCGCGAAATTACACATTTCTTCGGATATAGGAAGCAATAGCCCTCCGATTATGAATTATGAATTATGAATTATGAATTATGAATTATGAATTATGAATTATGAATTATGAATTATGTATTAGCTACGATGGCTGGTTTGATGAAATATGAGAAGGCCGCATAATACTGTCAAACCGGACTGCGCAGCTAATTCATAATTCATAATTCATAATTCATACTTTGTGTCATACGTATATCTGCAACTCCTCCACTCGCCCATTGGAGGTATCTCCACTCGCCCATTGGAGGTATCTCCACTCGCCCATTGGAGGTATCTCCACTCGCCCATTAGAGGTGCTTTCTGCTTTCTGCTTTCTGCTTTCTGCTTCTCAACGAAGGCGAGCGCCAACTTCCTTATCGAAAACTTTCAGCATTTTCGACATAATTCCGTCGATATCAGTGTCGGTAAGAGTGCGTTCTCTGTCCTGAAGGACGAAGCTCAGGGCATATTGTTTTTTACCTGCGGGCAGTTTATCGCCCTCATATACGTCGAATAAACCCACGCGCTTCAGCAATTTACGCTCGGTGCGAAAGGCGAGGTCGCGAAGCGTAGCAAAAGTTACATCTTTGTTGATAACTAAGGCTAAATCGCGGCGAACTTCGGGGAAGCGCGACATCTCGGAGTATTCAATCCGGTGAGTGCGGATGAACTCAAACAGAGCCGAGTAGCGTAGTTCGGCGAAATATACATCCTGACGAATGTCGAATTGCCGGCACAAAGATTTCGATACGATTCCCATTTCGACAAGCAAATGGCCGGCACGATTTTTCATGTTCAGTCCTTCGGAAAAAATGTCGCAGGGGGCGGAGTCAAATGTCAGAGTAGCAGCATCAATGCCAAAGCGTGCAAGCAAACGCTCAAGCCAGGATTTCAGCGTAAAAAAGGATGTCGGCTCCGACTGCTGATTCCATGAAGCCGTTCGCTCGTTGCCCGTCAAGAAGAGCGCTAAGCGAAGGTCTTCGCCGTATTTATCAAGCACATCCGAAGACTCAGGCGCGGCAAGGCGGCGGTAACAGTTGCCTGTTTCATACAACTTTAGATCCTGATTTCGACGATTCAGATTGTGTGCCACAACTTCCAAACCGCCGAATAGAAGCGTCTGACGCATAGAATTTAAATCGCTGCTCAAGGGGTTGAGTATCTGTACCAAAGATTCGGGCGGATAGGTATTCAATCCTGCATAATAATCCGACGAAGTGAGAGAATTACACATTATCTCGTTGAAACCGTTGGACGAAAGGAAGTCCGAAGCCACATTAATAGTTTTGTCCTTATCGGGCTTGACGGCGTGGCTCAGCGTCGAGCGTACTTGGCGCGGCGGCTCTATATTATTGTATCCGTAGATACGCAGAACATCCTCTATAATATCACATTCGCGTCGGACGTCCACCCTGTACAGTGGAACTATCACAAGGAACTCGTCGCTCGATTCTTCCAGAATCTCCATTTCAAGAGCTTCGATTATCGAGCGGATTTCTGCACGCGGAATCGCTTTCCCTGCCAGACGACAAAGTCTGGAATAGCTCATCCGCACCTTGCAGGGACGCGCGATGAAGGGATACATATCTACGATGTCCGAAGAAATTTCCCCTTCGCACAACTCTTTGAATAATAAGGCGGCGCGTTTCAGAGCTGTAATCGTCATATTAGGATCTGTGCCTCGCTCGAAACGGAATGAGGAATCGGTAAAAAGTCCGTGCCGACGTGCTGTTTTACGGATATTTACGGGATTGAAATGCGCCGATTCGAGGAAAATATTACGAGTCTCGTCGCTCACGCCCGAATCTGCGCCGCCGAAAACTCCTGCAATACACATCTCACGAACAGAATCACAGATCATTAAGTCGTCAATATCAAGGATGCGCACCTCCCCGTCGAGAGTTTTAAACTTTTCTCCGCTCGTTGCACGGCGCACTACTACCAAGCGGTCTTCGATTTTGTCGGCGTCGAAAGCATGAAGAGGTTGCCCCAGCTCGTGGAGGACAAAGTTGGTGATATCCACCGCATTATTCTTTGGATTTATACCGATAGCCCTTAGCGCTCGCTGCAACCATTCGGGAGAAGGCTTAATCTTAACGCCGGAAATCGTAAGTCCCGAATAACGAGGACAATCTACCATGCTTTGCACTTCCACCTTAACGGGATACGCTCGGTTGTCTATCTTGAAGTCCGAAACGTCCGGTAATGAGGCCTTTCGCCGCAGATACGCAGCCAAATCGCGAGCCACTCCGTAGTGCGAAGCCGCATCTATGCGGTTTGGCGTGAGGCCAATTTCAAAGACAGTATCGTCTTCAATTTTAAGCAAATCGCGCAGAGCAGAGCCTGCCGTGCAGTCTTCCGAAAGCACCATAATTCCCTCGTGCGAGGTACCCAGACCGAGTTCGTCTTCGGCGCAAATCATCCCCGAAGATTCAATACCGCGAATTTTTGATTTTTTGATCCTAAGTTCCTCACCCGAAGCCGAGAAAAGCTTCGTTCCCACAGTTGCTACCGCCACCATCTGCCCGGCGGCAACATTAGGCGCGCCGCATACAATTTGCAGAGGTTCAGCTGCTCCCACATCAACGGAAGTTACGCTAAGCCGGTCGGCGTCGGGATGACGTCCGCAGGAAAGTACCTTCCCCACAAGAACCCCGTGCAAGCCACCGCGCACAGCCTCAATGCGCTCTGCCGATTCAACCTCAAGCCCTATAGAAGTCAAAATCTTAGCCGTCTGTTCCGGCGTTTCTTCTAAGGATAGGTAGTTTTTCAACCAATTATAAGATATTTTCATAAAAATATGTGTTCCGTATAATAAATAAAATCAGTAATAAGTTTATGTGCAAGTATTTGCAGGACTTCATCTGCCGATTTCAAGCCGTAAAAATAAGCATTTTCACGCATTTTCTCCCACGAAGCTGGCTTTTTTCTCCCACAAAGCTCACCTTTTTTCTCCCACAAAGCTCACCTTTTTTCTCCCACAAAGCTCACAAAGTTCATCTTTTTTCTCCCACAAAGCTCACCTTTTTTCTCCCACAAAGCTCACAAAGCTCACAAAGGATGCAGACTTTAGCAACCAACCTAATCATAAAAAAGTCCAAAAGTCCAAAAGTCTAAAAGTCTAAAAGTCTAAAAGTCCAAAAGTCCAAAAGTCCAAAAGTCCAAAAGAAGTCCAAAAAAAGTCCAAAGAACTATCTTTGCAGCAGTAATTTTAAATAGGATGCGATGTTAAAAGCAGGATTAACAGGAGGTATAGGCAGTGGGAAATCGCTTGTGTGCAGGGTGTTTTCTATGTTTGGAGCATACATATATAATGCCGACGAGGCTGCTAAACGACTATACGATACCGATGAACAGTTGCGTTTGGAGATGAAGGCTGTCTTCGGCGCTGCGATATACGAGGGTTCACAGCTCAATCGCAGGAAGTTAGCCGACATAGTTTTTTCTGATGACGAAGCATTGCGGGCAGTAAATTCGATGGCTCATCCTGCTGTCGAGCGCGACCTTGAGCGAACAGTGTCAGCCTTATCCGTCGATGTTCCGTATTTTATTTTTGAAGCAGCCATACTATTCGAATCGGGGATGTCGCAACATTTCGATAAGATAATAAGCGTCGTTGCTCCCGAAGAGCTGCGGATGAGGCGTGTAATGGAGCGCGGCGGAATATCTTGCGACGAAATCAAACGTCGCATGAAAGCGCAGTGGTCGGACGAAGAACGAATCCGACATTCGGATATGGTAATCGTAAACGACGATAAACAGCCAATATTACCTCGTCTGCTTGAAATCGACCGTGTATTGAGGTCGGTATAAATGTCAGTAGTATAGATGATTTTTTTGCTGATTAGGTAGTGAATTAGGATTTTTTATATCTTCGCACCTTTAAAAAACGATGGAAAGTTGTAATAACAATTACTTAAAATGGCAACATTAGAGACTATTAGAACCAAAGCCGGAGTATTAATCTCCGTAATTATTGGGCTTGCTTTACTGGCATTCATCATCAATCCTGACACGATTACCACGGCGCAGAATATATTTTCGTCGAGAAACAATGTCGGGACAATAGCAGGTAACAAGATTTCCTACGAAGACTTTAAGTCGGCAGAAGATCGCTACACCGCTTTGAACAAGCTGATGTATCAGCTTATGACTGGCCAGGACGCTCCTGCGGGAGAACAGATTTCGGAAAACATGAGAGAACAAGCATGGAACGAAATGATACGAAGGTTTGTCCTTGAACCCGAATACGAAAAGGTGGGTTTGAGCGTATCCGACGAAGAATTGAGCGACCTGATGACGGGCGAAAACCTCTCGCCCATAATGCAAAACTTTTTTGCCGACCCGCAAACAGGAGTCGTCAATAGAGTTATTATAAGCAACATCTTGCAGCAGTTAGATCAGAGCGTCGAATGGAAAACATTCTGGATTTCGCTCGAAGATCAAATCCGCGACCAGCAACTTGTTGTGCGAATGACAGATCTGGTATCCAAAAGCGATTATAACAACTCGCTCGACGTCGGCAGAATGGTCGAAAGCAACAAAACAAACTACGAGTTTAGCTATATCCTGAAGGATTATAACTCGGTGCCTGATTCGCTGATTGTTATCACCGAATCCGATATGAAAAAATACTACGAGGATCATAAGTATGAGTACAAACAGACGCGCGCTCGCGACATGGAATATGTCTCATTTACAGTTGCTCCATCGGCCTACGATTTCGAAAAAGCGCTTGCCGCTATCGAGAAAACCGCAGCAGAAATGGCCACCATTCCTATCGACGAGCTTCCGGACTTTGTAACCCTCAATTCCGAAGTTCCATTCGATAATATCTATAAGAAAAGAGGCGAGTTTCCCGTTGAAATCGACTCCTTAGTTTCCGCAGGAAAAATCGGCGACATTTTCCCTTATTATCAAATCGGCGACACTTATTATGTTTCGCGAATAGCCAAGATGCGCACCTTGCCCGACTCGGTAAAAGCACATCATATCTTGCTGACTGATATGAGCGTCGCAATAAAAGCCGACAGTATAATAAAGTTGTTGGAGGACGGAGCCGATTTCGCCGCTCTTGCTCAGGAATTTTCTGTTGATAAGGCAGCGAATCAGAAAGGCGGCGATTTAGGATGGTTTGCTTTTTCGCAGATGGTACGCCCCTTCAGCGATTCGTGTTTCTACGGACCTAAGGGTAAATTTATGAAAGTCGTTACACAATTTGGCCTTCATATAGTGCAAGTTACAGGTACTAAAAACGAAAACGAGAAAATACAGTTAGCCACCGTGCAGGAAACAGCCACGCCGGGGCGCGAAACATACGCTCAGCTTCATGCGCGGGCAAATGCAATAGCCGGCGGATCGCTCGCAGAATTCCGTCAAGCAGCACAAGAAGCAGGAGTACAGGTGCGTAAAGAATACAATATCCAACTTGGAACAAAAAAAATAGCCTCGTTAAACGACGCCGGAAACTTAGTGAGATGGCTCTACGAAGCCAACGAAGGCGAAGTATCCGAAGTGATAGAAATCGACAACAGAAACACTTCTGTAGTAGCCGTTTTGACTCGCATAAAACCAGCCGGCACAGCTCCATTCGAGCAAGTTCGTCCAGATTTGGAAGTAAAAGTACGAAAAAGATCGGAAGAGC
>JAITGD010000108.1 GCA_031280885.1 Prevotellaceae bacterium
ACCGAAGGAATTGGCGATATTTTGTATTTTTTCAAACATTGTATTACCAAAACTTTCAAAGAATATCCAATAGCAAAATCTATGCGTGTATATATAACTGGCTAAATCCGATAACAAAATTACGATAGTAAATATTTGCTGTAGAACCCCTGACGGGGTTCGGGTCGAGAGTGTTCACGTCTTTCTATTGATATTAATGCCCTACGGGCAATTCGGACAATCAATATCGTCGCTTGGTAATGATTAATCGCCTCCCTACCCTGCGCACGACGCATTAAATCAACATGAAAAGCAGAAAGCAGAAGGCAGAAAGCGTGTTCCATGTTGCTTTCTGCCTTCTGCCTTCTGCTTTCTGCTTTTTGCTTGACTGCGTAGCGTCCTGACTCTTGGTTCTTGCAATCCTGAATCTCTCTTAATTCTTAATTGCCTACGGCTCCGGCAGTTTTTGCGTATGCTGCGCAGGGATAAACTCTTCTGTCGGACGAGGAATTGCCTGCTCCATGGCATCCGAAGCGAAAATGGATGCCGCATTGCACAGTGGCGTAGCGTTGCGAAAAGGGAACAAACAGGGCAATCACATTGTCGGTGAGCAGATGAAGGTTGAAAGCGCCAAAACGCAGACCGAAGCCTAATCCGAGATTCAGATACGAGGACGGAGTTAGAGTGTATGACAATCCTGCGGTAAAATGCTCATATTCTTCGGTAAAGGCTGTTGCTGTCAAAGCCCAGAAGACGCTTTTAGCTCGATATTCGCTCATTCCGGTCAGGCCGGCGCGGATATGCTCGGCGACAGGATAGCTTGCGCCTAACATCAGCACGGGCGAAAGCCATTGAGTGTAACCGCTTTCATTGTGTTCGTGCAAACGGACTACCGATTTTATCGAATCAAGCAAATCGTTCCAGGTATTGATTGCCGGTCTGGGGCCGGAGTATCGAATTGTTGAATTTTGTTTCAGAGAACTGAGGTTTTTGCTCCATTTTATCATGCCGATATTCAGAATACTGGCAGAGAATTTCCATCCGTTTTCGGTCGATTTTATTATGCCGAGATCCAGCCCTCCGCCGAGGTTGGAGGGATTAAAAATAAAATCGCCGGCATTGACCTCTGCTTTCATCTTTTTGATGCTTCCGTCGGGATTATATTCGACTGTGCGTCCGGGTATTGAGGTGCGAATCAGAAGGTCCGACATCGCCGTCAGGTCGTATGTAGAGGGGTCGGTGTAGAGGGATATTTTATTGTCGGCTCCGGCGAATCCCAGTCGTCCGAAGAAAAGTTTGAGCCTTGCTCCCGCCCAGAGGCCCGAGCCGAAATCGTGCGTGGCTCCGAAACCGTATTCGCGATAATAAGCGGCTGCTGTTTTTGGCTGTGCATCAATGGTTTTTCCGACAACCTGCGCATTGCCTTTGAGGGCAAGTTCTATGAGTTCTTTCGATACCGAGCCGGCAAATTCAAAACGCTCGTTTAGGGTGAATTGAAAATAGGAGCTGTTTGTTCTGTAGCCTATCGTTATCAGATTTACGCTGGCGTCGGCCGAAAATGCGACGGTATTAGGTATTTTAGCCAGAATTTCATCGCCATGGAGGGGGCGGTTGCTGCCGGCTCCCAGGTCGTTATAGGCTATCGGCATGTTTGCGGCCATCGAGACATTGCCTAGCAGAGGCAGGCCAATTGTCCATCGGCAATCGCCCGGCACGGCAGGATTCAAGGAGTTTGACTGCACAATTTCGTGCATCTGATATAGGGTCATGTTACGCTGGGCAGTGGAAGCGCCGGCGCAAAGGGTCATCAGTATCAGTGGAATAAACTTTTTCATGGCTTCGGCTACATATTTATTTTCAGCGACATCCTTACTTTTACCTTCATGCTTAGTTTAGCTCTTATGTACGAGGTTGTTAGATCTTTTCCATTGATGTTTTCGTCGAACATCAGTCCGGCGTCGAAATAAATTCGTCCGGCGTCTTTGACGGCGTTCAATTGAGCCGGCGTCAGGGCTATTTTCGTTGGATTTCCCACTACTTCGTAATTGGCCATATTTGTTTTGATTTCATAGTTTTGCGGCAGCCAGAAGTATTCTTTATTGGTTCCGTTTTGGGTGTATATGTTTATCGTTATCGCGCCTTTGTTCATGCGGTAATACGAAAGCGTCAGATTCAGTTCGACCCATTCGACGCTTTGGCCTTTTTCGGTCCAATCACCTATATAAAACGGAAAGTTCTGCGTTTCGCTTTCGATAACAGTGCCTGCCGGCAGCAGCATATTGTCTGGAAGCGCCGACGATATTGAAAAATAGGGGAAATTCATCACCTCAAGTGCGGTATCTATTAGAGGGAAAGCAAGTTCGTATTCGTTTTCGATTACCTTGGGCAGGGGTTCGGGAGTGTAGCACGAAAACGGAATCCAAGCCGCAAAAAACACATAAATAAATCTTATCTTCATAACAATCAACATATATTCGCAAACCATCATCGGCGCGAT
The DNA here is from genome assembly GCA_031280885.1 of Prevotellaceae bacterium. Lineage (GTDB taxonomy): Bacteria > Bacteroidota > Bacteroidia > Bacteroidales > UBA932 > JAIRLF01. The sequence continues at coordinate 2,477 of JAITGD010000108.1, forward strand.
TCAGTACAAAATTATAAAATTTTGAGATTTTGGAGGGTTCCGATGGATTTAATGTGAATTAAAAAAATAGCATTACCTTTGCGGCGAGAAAACCGGAGAAAAGGTTGAATATTTTTTTAACATCATCATTAAATCTACATTTATGCAAAAGAAGAATTTCTTTTTGAGGAATGTGGCTTCGATAGTAGCCTGCCTCGCAGTTTTATCAATGTTTTCGAGTTGTTCAAAAAACGAAAAAGAAGAACCGAAATCAATCACCGTTGCCGACGCTCAGCAATTGACGCAATCTGTTTTTGCCGACAAAACCACCGGCGCAAGCAACGTAAACATCACTACCACCGGCGCGTGGACTTCGAGCATTGCCGAAGCAACAACAAGCAGAGCTACTTCGATTCCGACGTGGATTTCCATTTCGCCGTCGAGCGGCGATGCAGCAGGCACTTACGCCATTGTCATCACGCTTGAGCCAAACTATTCGGGCGACGATCGCTCGGCAATTATCACTATCTCGTGCGAGGGTCAGCAAATTGTTATCAATCTTACGCAAACATCAAAAAAAGAAGATGGTACAAGCCCTGTTGCGCCGTTTATCGTTACGGGTAGTATTGTCGATATTCCTGACACTGTAATCGTTACCCACATCAAACTGATGGTTCACGATAATGAGGGCGATGATGAAGTGCTGACTACCGTGCCATATCAAAATGGCAGTTTTACAATGACTTTGCCCACAACCATCGACAACAAATTTTTATCTTCGATATCGAGAGACTTTAATACGGATTCGCTTACTTTCAGCGCCCCCAATGCAAAAGGAACTGAAGATTGTTCTTTTTATGCATACAATGGGGCTGAATCCTTGTGCCTTCTATATATGGGAACTGATAATGAGGATGTAGATGCGGATGATTTATATTATATCGACAGAGATTGTACGATTACCGGCTCTTACTCAGGTGATAGAAGCGGCGACGGCATCATTGACGATATAGCAATTTACAATCTGGATTTAAAAGCCGGCTGGAACTGGATTTATGAAATCTATAATGGCGATGGTATTTCTGCTACTTATACCACCACAAAACCCAATAATGCAACATTGCAGTTTCAGTGGGGACATTGATTTGAAATAAAGAATGATTCTTACGCTGCGCCATATTCTCCGGCAGGATGTGGCGCAGTTTTTATTACCAGGATCAACGCATTAAAATCCGTCGCATATATCTTATAAAAAACGTACATATCGGCGAATAAATGAGTTGAATCTGCTGGCAGAAGCCTGCTTCAACTGTTTTTTGAAAGAATCGTTTCCGTTTCGAGCGTCGAATTTTTTAGCCTTGTCGAGAGTTATTTCGTAAAAATAATCAAACAAAAGTTTAGTATCGTATTGACTATCACTACGAAAAATCGGGAACTCGTGCGAGAGATTAAGCCTTCGTTTATCTTTGTATTTCAAGAGCGGCAGTATGTTGATTCCGAACACAAGAGCGTCATATTCTTGACATTCGAGAATCCAGTTGATATGTTCCGACAAGTAGCGCCAGGCTTTTTCCTTATCGATGAAAGTCAGAGCATAAATCAAGCCGCCGAGCGATACCGTCAGCCAGCACTGTTTATTATCAATCTGCGAAAACATCTGTTCTGCTCTCTTTATGAATTGTTTAGCCCGTTTAAATTCTCCGTATCGCACAAGATATTCTGCGTATGCGCAATCGACGTAAAACAAATCCTTTCGACTTGCAAAAGACAATATCCTGTTTTCCAAGTCGAAAGCCGCTTTGGAATCTCGTATAATAAGGTTGTACAGCACTTTATCGTACAATTCATACGCCAGCGAATCGCAAATTATATCGCGTTGAAGCGAGTTGCGAGCATCGAGACAACTTTTCACCTTCACAAGATTTTCGCATATAAAGCCCACGCTCGCTCCCGCACAGAAATACGCGCGAAGCCCGAAACCAGCTGTAATCAAGCGTTTTTTATAATCTTCCAGCATTTGTTCCAGCTGTTCTATCGACACAAAATGGCATCGCGCAGCCGAGTCGATCATCCACTTGTATTTCCACAGCATGTCCACAGGGTCAAACTTATCCGGTTCAGCGTCGTAAGCATCGAGTATCCAAGTAAATGACGGCAATGCTTCGATATCTTTGAGAATTCCGCCACATTCTTCGATAATCCTCATTCTCAATTCGTAGCCCCATTCGATGTCGTTGTTGGCGTCGGCAAGTTTAACGGCCTGTTTCAAAAAGTTAATCTTATCGTGCGCCAAAAGAACTTCCGATTTGACGAGCAGCTTTTGAATTTCAAGTTTATAATTCATCGTGTGGCGAAAACATTGTTAATCTGCTTTTTGTGTCGATTTTTCGCGCGTGCGTCCCATACGCGGACAGCGTTTGAACTCGTTAGCCTGTTTTTCGGAATCGAAGAGTAAACGATAGGTAACGTGAGTTTTATAGATTTTCCCGCCTATCTGTTCCTGAAAACGCATCATCAAAGGATTGAAATCGCCAACCCAAGTCAGGTCGATGTCCTTATACTGAAAACCAGGTTTGAAGGCCGTTTTTGCAAACTCCATAACCAAAGCCGCTTCGATGCCATGAGCGCGATATTCGGGAACGATGGCAAAAACCAAACCCATGATTCGAGTACATATTCGTTTGATTTTCAACAGATACAAAAATTTCAGCTTATGATACAGCGAAAATTTTCCGTTGATATGCTTGATTATCTGATTGATTTCGGGAATTTGGACGAAGAAGCCAATAGGTTCGTTGTTATGAAAAGCAAAGAGTATCAAGCGTTCATCTATGATTGGTTTAAGTTCCTGCACAAGTTTTTGCGCCTGTTCTTCGCTCATTTCTTTTACTCCGCTGTGATTCACCCACGATTTGTTGTAAACTTGGCGGAAGTTTCGCCCTGCTTCGGATAGTTTTTTTTTCGACAGATGTTCAAAGCGGTATTCCGGATTGCGCGCCACTCGTTCGGCCTTGTCTTTTAACACAGTAGAAAAATTATCATAGCTTACCGGACGCAGATACGAGTATTGATTATAGTAATTTTTGAATCCATATTCTTCAAACAAGTCCTTGTAATACGGGAAGTTATAATTCATTCCGAAGGATGGTTCAGAGAAGCCATCCACAAGCGCGCCCCACCATCGCTCTCTCGACCCGAAATTTATTGGGCCATCCATAGCCTGCATACCGTTCATTCTCAGCCACATTTTGCACTGTTCAAAGAGAGCAAAAGCAGCGTCTCGGTCGTCGATACAATCGAAGAATCCCATGCCACCTGTTTGTTGATCATTGAGTTCCGCCGTTTCGTAATCCACAAATGCGGCCACTCTGCCCACAGTTTTTCCATCATAGTCGCAAGCTATCCATCGACAAAGTTTGCCATGTGCGAACATCTTGTTTTTCTTTGGATTAAAGATTTTTTCCATTTCCGAATCCAATGGTCGAATCCAATTCGGGTCGTTTTCGTACAAGCGACCTTGGATTTCCATGAACTCTCGTTCCGTGCGTTTATCGCTAACTTCTATTACATGATATTTCATAAAATCAACAAAATATAAAAAACAGATTGTTTTTTTTAATTTTTTTTACTCGTTTATTAAACTTTTTGGCGTTTCGTTTGTCTTATTATACGAATTTGGTTTTTTCATAGTTTAGGTTAGAAAAGAGGCCGGGACACCCAATCCCGCCTCTTTTTTATTTACCCTTTTATGAAACAAATCACTCAAAATCAATAACATAAACGAGGATCATCTTCCGCAGTCGCATTTCTTTTTCGTTGGATAGCGCAGTTTATTTCTGCTCGACGAGCAGGAAGTCAGCAGCAAAAAGCCGCACAAGAAAAGGATTCCGGTTCGCAAAAGCACTCTTTTCATGGCAATTAGCCCGTTTTTTACTTTCCGCAGTTCAACTTTTTCTTCATCGGGTAATGTGTTCTGCTTTTGCTCGATGCGCATGAAGCAAGCATCAACACTATCGACGCCGCAATCGCAAAGATGCGGAAGCTGCGAAATACCTGTAACTTATTCATACTGTTTTATTTTAATTGCTATTTATCTTCAAAATCTCAGATTTGTACCTTTCTGGATTTTATCATACTTTTTTGAGTTGTTATTATCCACTTCGGTCAGAATCTTGTGAACCTCAGTTCGTTCTGTTTGAGGTGCTTCGACGAATATATTGGCCAATTCGTCGGACTTGGCGTCGAAAAACATGCGCAGATAGAGCAGATAGGGGTCGGGTTTTTCGCGGAAGATTTTCTGTATATCTTTCAATGCTACAACTATTTGCTCGCGTGCTGCGGCTGGCTGTTCGCTCATCAAATCCATCCCCAGACGGTGATATTTGTAATATGCGCTGCGTTCTGAGGCGTATTTAGCGTCTATTATGTTGTTTATGATCCAATAACGATTTCGCCGTGTGGAGCTTTCGTATGGATTCCATCCGGGATAATTTTCTTTTTGTGCGTTGTTTACAACGAGTTGCGCTTTCTCGAAGTTTTCGTTTCCTCCTTTCAGCGCGAAGCTGTCGTAGTCGATTCCCAAAATCAGATAGGCGTAAAAGGCCATTATCGATGACAGATTGGATGTGAATGTTTTAAGGTCAAAATCGATGCGATCAAATTCTATGTATTCTATCACGAAGTCTTCGTCCATAAAATTGAGTGTAACCGTTTGATACGATGTGCCGTAAACCGGTCGTCGCGCCTGAACTTGCAGCGAACCCGAATATCGGCTCGATCCGGCCTGTTCGGTCAGTGTGATGAAAAACGAACAGTCGATGCGTTCCTGTTCTGCGAAGGCGTTATTTGTCCATTTTGTGCCGTTCATTAACTCAACCAGAGAACTTTGCAGTGTGGTGAACACGCTTTTGTTTGTTCCCTGTATTTTCGATGTGTTGATGTTTACATTGCATCGCAATTCCTGCGCTCGTCCTGCGGAGGCGGTGAGAATCAACACAAAAGAAAGTCCGATTATTTTAAGCGAGATATTCATGTTTGATATTGCGATTTTCAGGCTTCGGCAAGTTGTCGGTTGAAATAATCATTGCCGTTGCGGGCGTCGAACTTGTTGGCCAGGATTTTAGCTCTGTCGGCGTAGTAATTGTAAAGTTCGTCGAGTTTGTATGTATCATCGGCTCGATACCATGATAATGACGGACTTACTTGCATTGTTCTGCTTCCTTCTTCCGAGAGCAGCGGTAGTAGGCTGACAGAAAAGAGAAAGTCGAGATATTCCTCGCTATCAACGCTCCAATGTGCGTATTGCGCGAAATAGTTCCAGGCTTTTTCTCTGTCATAATCAGTAAGAAAGCGTATCATATTTCCTATTTCCGACACTTGGGAAGTGTCGTCTAAGGCGGCCAAATCTTCTTCGGCCTTGTTGAAATATTCGAGTGCGCGTTTCATTTCGCCTGCTTTATGGAAGTATTTGATGCAGGCGCAGTAAGCCGAAAATGGCATGTGTGTGCAGGTAACTTTTTTGGTGAGCATTTCGTTTCCGACGGCGAGGGCTTTGTCGAAATTGCCAAGTCGGAGTTCGAGTTCGATATTGTCGTCGAGTTCGCAGGCGTGGCAATTGGCCATATCGTCGCGTAATTCCTTGTCGCGCAGCTCGATGTATGTTTTTGCAGCTTTCATATCATCTAAAAAGAAAGCCAGATGTGTTTTTGCGGCGTAATACGGACGCAGGCTGTATCCGTTGCGTTGCAGTCGAACTTTGTAATCTTCTGCAATAGATTCGATTTGCTCCAGCGATATTGAGCTATTGCGTCTTGCTGCGCCGAGCATCCATTTGTATTCCCAGAGAAATTCGCTTTCGTCGAAAGCGTCGGGATTACGGTCGTAAGTATCGAGTATCCAAGTAAAAGCAGGAAAACTTTCGTCGCATCGGGAGGTATCTTTTTCGTCGCGAATCAATTCCAGCCTTAGGTCGAAGCCCCATTCTATATCGTTGTGAGCATCAGCCAGATTGATTGCCTGTTTAATCAAAGCAATTTTATCGTCCGGCGCTGTAAGCGTTTCCCGTTTTATCAACAGTCGTTGAATCTGTAAATTATGCGACATAATTTTATCGATTTTTTATTACGCCGCAAAATTACGAAATAAAATAACATGCGTGAGCTTTGGCTGATTGAGCGGCGTCCAAAAGTCTAAAAGTCCAAAAGTCTAAAGGTCTGCTTCGGTTTCGTCGGGGAATTGCGCGGCATTTCGCAGGGCGAGTTTTTGGAAGAAACTCTTTACAAATGAGGTTTTTTCTTCGTTGAAGCTGGGAGGATCGGGGTCGTCTTCAACAAACATTTTCTTTGTTTTCCATATTCCTGTTTCTTTCAGTGCGTCGCGCAAAACCGGTATTTGGTCGAAATCCACCATCACATAGAAACTCATTTTGTCCATACCAAGATATTTTATGTCTTCTTTTTGAAGACCAAGCAGTTTGTGAAGTTTAGCTCCTTCGGGACAGCTTGCGGAAACAAAGGGCAAAAACGAGAGAATGAGTAGCTTATTGCCTTTAATCACAAAGGGAAAGTAGCCCATCGTGTTATTATTGGCCGAGCATACGAGCAGCAATTGCCCTTCGTTGTTGCGCACGATGTCCTGCATGAGAGTTATCGAAATATTGAGCAGATGGTTTCTACCGGTGGTCTCTAAGATGTTCATCCGTTCTTTAAATCGCTGTATGACATGTGATTGTATATACAAAAAGTATGGTTTGTCTCGTTCTTTACTTTCGGGAAACAGTTTCGATTGCATGATGAAGGCATGAGTAGCCTTGCCTAAGCTATTAGCGCCGTTCATCACCTTGAATGCTTTGCGACTGACGCCGTTATGGGTAAAATAAATCGATTCGCTTTCTATGGAGTTTATTTTGATTTCGAGTCGAATTGTTCCAAAACCGTTTTTTATCTGCGGTTCGGTTATGTCGTGAGATATATTGTATCCGTAGGTTCTGAAATTCATTTGAGAATAGAGCGTCATCTGAAATTCGAGAAATGCGTACAGACGTCCGAACCACTTGCTATGCAACACGTTTTTGCTTTCGCCCCGTTCGTTAAGAAAATCCGAAAAAACTTTATTCCGCGAACAAGTATCGGCAAACATGTTCCTTTCGCCGCCAATTTCGAGCATCAGCCAAATCGAGATACCGTATGTAAGCATCTCCATATAAGAGAATTTAGTTTCTTGATCGACGTACTCGCCATTCAAGTAGGCGTATGTTTCTTTACGGATTTTGTTCAGATATTGTCGCGGAACAGAACTTCCCGCTTCGGCGCATATAATTGGCGGTTGTGTTTCGTTATTAAGCAGAAACAGCTTTTGTTTTTTGGTAAATCCGTCGAAAATTGCCGGGTCAAGACCCAAAAGACGGAACATCTTGTGCGCCACGTTGCAACCTCGCTCGAACTGTGTTTTTGAAATACCTGTTTTCAATGTCTTGTGAGGCGTTGCAACTCGTCGTTTCGTCTGATGTTTTCCTTTTTTATTTCCGCCTTTATTCATCTTTGAAAAGATAAATCATCTTACTTTCATTTTTAAGAATTAGAGATTACAGCACAGCAGCAAGCTTGCGGATTTGCGCAAGGCGGTCGGCAAAGGATTTGTCTTTTTTTGCTGTTAGCATATTGTATCGTGTTTGCATTTTTACCCACAATTCGGCGTCAATCCCCAATGCGGCCTCAACGAGCATTGCAAATTGAACGTTTACAGAGCGTTTACCGTTCAAAATTTCATTAAGCATTGTGTATTGTACGCCGATTTGCGCAGCAAATTTCTTTTGTGATATGCCGCGATACTCTATTTCATCTTTCAACACTTTGCCGGGGTGTGTTGGGTAAGCCGGCTCGATGTTGTTTGCAATCATATTGGGGGCAACGCCCGGAATGGTAATCATATTTAACTTATTTATAATGGTTTGATAATTCTAAAATATTGCATACGGTAATCAAAGGTTCAATGCCATTGTCTTTTACTGTACAAAAGTAACTTCCATGCCGTATCATTTGACGTGGCAAAAGTAAGCATTATCTTTATATTCACAAAAAAATGAATTAAAGGTTCAAAAAAAGTTTGAGGTGCTATTTTTTGAGGCAAGTCGTCCCGTTAGGGACGATATGTTGGTAGAAAAAGCAAAACGCCTTCCAAGCACCGTGCCGTAGGTACGGAATGTGGAG
>JAITGD010000111.1 GCA_031280885.1 Prevotellaceae bacterium
GATTATGTAGCGCCCATAAATGATATTCCCTACGGAATCTCTCATATCGGCGAGCCGCTTCTCGAACAACTGATGCTCGACAACCGAATTGATGAAACACAAGCTACTGAGCTGTTTTACACATCCAAAACCTTTACCCAACTTGCCGACGAAACTTCTGAACTTTATAAACGCTCGTGGACAGAAATCTACGAAATGTTGAAAAAAGAAATGGATAAATAAAAAAATGTAAATTTACACCATAAAAAATTAAAATTATGCCTGAAAAATTAGACAAGGAAACAAGTGATAAAGTGAGTTTTATAGCATTTATTGTGCCGGAATTTGCGGCGGCTTATAAAATGAATATTCAGCAAGCGTATTTTTATTTGAAAAAATACGGCGGAATGGATTATATAAACGAATGTTGGTGGGCGCTGCATATCGACAATCCGTTTTGGGCTTTGCGCGATATTTACAAAGTTTGCCGCAATAATGGAGGTCTGCGATGAGAGTTTTTCACGGCAGCGATATTTTTATTCAGGAAGTTGATTTGCTGAAATGTAAGCCGAATAAAGATTTTGGCAGAGGCTTTTATGTAACAGCGATAAAACAGCAGGCAATAGAAATGGCTGTCCGTGTAGCAAAATGGACGGGCAATAAACCGGTGATTACCGAATTTGAATTTGATGAGTTTGCATGGGAAGATGAAGATTTGAAAACTGTTAGATTTGAAAAGTATTGTGAGGAATGGCTTGATTTTGTGGTATTGAACCGAAAACCTGTATATTACATTAAACAAATCGTAGCATCCATAATTTCACAATTGTTGCTCGAAAAACAAATAAATGAAGAAAAAGCCTCCGATTTGTTTTACACATCCAAAACCTTTACCCAACTTGCCGACGAAACTTCTGAACTTTATAAACGCTCGTGGACAGAAATCTACGAAATGTTGAAAAAAGAAATTGGAAAATAGTAAAAATATCTTCCTCCTTTTTATTCGCCTTGGTTTTTGAAATCTTGTATCCAAAAAAATGTTTACCTTTGCGGCGAGAATAAGTGAGGACGGGTTGAACGTTTTGTGTAATAAACGAGCCATGTTGTAATGCAAATGTTGCTTCACATATCGGTAGCTGTTTCCGTTTTGACGGAAGGCGGCGCGTTCTCTACCCATATACTTGGAGAGGGGAGGGGGCGGCTTTATTATCAGCAAATTACACAAAAAGAACTGTTGGAGTGTTGGGGCATTAGATTCCGACATTCTCAAACATTTTACCCTTAAAAAATCCCCAGACATGAAAAAACACAGTTTTTGGAACCAAGATTCAAGATGGCAAGATTCAGGACTTTTGGCGAGTCGGGAAGTTCTGACTTTTGATTCTTGTAATCTTGGCTACGAGGCCCATTCTCGCACGGAGACAGCATGTCAGCACGAAAAAACCCCACTTGTTGTACCCTCAACTTCTTCGCTTTCGTACTCATGCGGTCTCCTTGGGAGGATGGCTTTTCGGAACCAAGAATCAGGACTTTTGTTGACTCTTGGTTCTCACAATCTTGCTTCCCTTGTGCCTCGCTTTGCGCTTGGGATTTTTTTCTGTGTTTTGACTTTTGCTGCTCCGGCGCAAACACACGATTTGTACGGGCTTTGGGTTAAACGAGCCGCTTTCGGCAGCGGAGGCTCGGCAAGCATCTCGCACTCCGTTGTGGATGAAGTGGGTAACGTTTATGTGGCCGGGCAGTTTTCCGGCACGCTCAATTTCAGCGACGATTTGTGTAACCCTGTTATGCGTACCGCTTCAACTAATGGAGGCGCTACTTTTCTGGTCAAGTTCAATGCCGAAGGCAAATACCAATGGGATGTAACGGCAGCAGACGTAAGTTCCAATACCAATAAAAGCAGGGCGAGGATAAATGCTTTGGATTATGCTAATGGAAAAATTCTGTTCGGAAATAGGATGCATGTACCAACGGCAGGAAACAGTTTGCCCTTGACGACAAAATATACAAATTCTTCTTCACAGATAAAAAACATATCAGGCATCACCTCTCAAGACGGAGCCCCGTCGAATGGTTGGAATATGCATTCATTTCAAATTATTGACGCCCTTACAGGCGCCTTGGAAACAAGCATAGGCGCTCCGAGCGACGGCTTTATCACGGGGACTTCCGACATTGCAGCGCGCCTCGAAGGAGATAATATTTTTGTGGTTCATTTTGGCTGGGGTAGTATTTATCCTCCGACAGGACATGGAGTCGCCACTTATTCGGTAGCTTCTTCCTTCAAAGTTTCCGATGGATCTATCAATTTTGCAAATACCTTATATCCCAATCAGCCTTTAAGTCCTAACCCTGCTAATTGCGACGGATCGAGAATCAGAAAACATATAAGCCTGCCTTCGAGCGGCTCGCACATAATGATACATTATGCACACGACTACACCGATCAGGCGGGTGGCGCCGGAGTTCCCTCCTATTATATCGACAAATATTCTGCGTTATTCAACACACATCTGGCAAGAAAGCTAATATCCGCAAGAGAAATAGATGCAAGTTACCCGCCTGCCGCATCCTGCGACGCCAGCGACAACGTATATTTAGCCACAAATTTCGGCAGAAGTCAATATTGGAATACCCATGCTGATATTTCTAACTCCAACATCTTAACAAACTTTTTGGGCAGCAGCATGACTTTTACTACCGCGCCGCAAAAGAACAAAGTAGTGCTGTCGAAACTCGATCCAACATCCTTAAACATTATATGGGCTAAGCAGATAGGCAGCGCCGGAACAGGCGGCGCCGACGAAGTTTATTTTTACGACATAAAAACCAAAGGCGATTTTACTTATCTTACAGGACATTTCAACGGAACAAATGTGCCTTTTGGCAATGGTAATAACTTGACCAGCACCTCAGGCTCTTCCGACGGTTTTTATGCCGTATATAACAATCTTACAGGCGATTGCGTATATGCTGTCAAAATGGGCGGAGCAAATTTCGACAATAATGTTACGCTTTTTCTTTCGGACAATGGCGACGTGCTGATAGGCGGAACCTACGAAAGTCCTTCGCTTCAGGTAGATCCCGCCGGACGGCTTTATCCTATAACTTCCGACGGCACGAACTCGCAGGGTTTTGTGGCGCTCTATTCGCAGGATGCTGATTCCGAACCGGTTTTGCCCGGTTCCAGTTTTGGCGATGCGCCCGAAAGCTACGGACTTGCAGTTCATTATACCTGCAATTGCCTTAAAATCGGCGCTCTGGATCCCGCAAAATTGCAAGAATCTCCCGCATATTCAACCGAGGCCGACAGCGACGAAAACGACGACGGCTTTGCACAAAACTTGTTAAATGGCTTCACAAATCTCACTCACGCCAATCATTCTTTGGACGCCAGCGGCAATTTAAGCATCAAAATCCGCGCGACCAACGCCAGCAGCGAAGCAGCCAAAATGAAAGCATGGATAGATTTTAATCAAAACGGCCTCTTCGACACGGACGAAGCTTCGGCAATCGCCACTGTATCAATAGGTACAAACAACTCTGACATCACGCTGACTTGGACAAATGCCGCCGGCAAAATGCGCAACGGCAAAACTTTTCTGCGGATTCGTTTGACTACGGACGACATAGCCGACGGCCAATCCAACGGCCTCTTTTTCAACGGCGAAGTAGAAGATTATCAGCTTAATTTCAATGTGATGGAAGTTTCCAAAACTGTGTCGCCAACTGCGGCAAGAATGGGCGATACGCTAACATACACCATCAACATCACAAACAAGTTGCCAACAGTTACCTCGCTGACTCCCACCGCAATTATCGACCCTTTTCCTCTATATACGACATACGCGGCCGCCAGCGCCGACCCAACTACCGGAGTATCAACGCAAACCATAATCGTAGGCGGACAGTCGGTACTCGCCATAAGATGGGATGGCTCGGCAATAAACTCCGGAGCATCAAAAACCTACAAGTTCAAAGTTACCATAAGCGACACTCCGCAGCTGCACAACCCGCTCGATAGCATAATTCCCAACATAGCCTACGTCGTGCTGAATGGCGACAGTATTCCATCAACAGGCGCGAATTGCGACCGTGCCGAAGTGGAAGTCATTGTACTTGAGGCAAGAAACGACACAGTTAGCGCCGGAGCTTGCTTAGATCAGTCCATTACTATAGATGTGCTTGATAAAGACCTTTTTATCTGCAATCGTGCCGATTTGATAATGAACGTCGTAACTCCTCCGGCGCTTGGTACGGGAGCCGCCTTCGACGGCAGTAATAATCTGGTTTATACGCTTTCGCCCGGTTTCGTCGGACGCGACAGCCTCGAATACAGCATCAATTGCAACGGACGCATCAGCACAGCCTGGGTATTTATTGATTTGCTTGACGATAGCGATACTTTTACTGATGATCTGTGGTATTTTGGAAATTCGCCATTGAACTCCCCAGGCATCATCTTCAAAAAGAACTCTTTCGGAGAGTTTGAACCACACGACGCTTCGGGCGTTTCGAAAGTAAACACTTTGGAGCAATGCTTAGTTGTGTCCTCTCCTTATTGCGATGGGCAAGCTATATTTTATACTCAGCATGATCAACTGTACACCAACCAGCATACTAATATGCTGAACGGCAGCATACAGGGACATTCGGGATGCGCCGACGGTCTGGCAGCGTGTTATATGGGCAATAATAAATATCTTCTATTTGCAGTAACCAACGATCAGCATACAACTCCCAGAGGAATGAAAGCGTACATAGTGGATATGAACGGAGATAATGGTCTGGGAGCGAGAACTGCGGATGTGTTTACTGTGGTGCCTGACGGGGCTACATTGTCGGAAGGCGTTGAACTTGTTTCCCGTGCGGGAACAAGTACGCAGTACTGGCTGATTTATCAAAATAATAACCAGTTAATATCCCGTCTGGTGGACGTATCCAATCCGACTAATCCGATCACATCAACTATTAATACAATAGCCGCCGCCAATCTCAACACCGCTATCACGTCCTCGTTGAATGGTGACCAGCTGGCGATTACATATCATACTTCACATTTATTCCGTGTTGTTGATTTTGATAATCAAACCGGCACATTTTCAAATATCAGAAATGTCTCATGGACAAGTGCATACGGCGTCGCTTTTTCTCCAAACGGAAAATATTTGTATGTTGCCGGATGGACTGGCAGTACCAATATTTATCAATACGACGTCAGCGGCACCACTCCAATTCAGGTAGGTTCTCCGGTACAATACTGGGAACAAACCAGTTATACTGATAAAGGTGGTGGAATGAAACTGGGTCCCGACGGGAAAATATATGTTTCACAATCTCGCTCACAATACGTGGGTGTAATATCCGATCCTGATTTCGATTCCGGCACACCCCTCAGCGTGCGGTACAACATACACGGATTCCAATTAAGTTTGACGGCAGAATATTATCTCCGCTTTTCCACCGGTCTTACCAAACCCGCCGTGCTGATGTGTAACACCAATCAAGCTCCGGTTACTGCGCCCGATGTAGCCGTTGTATGTCAGGGAGTTGGAGTTAATGTTCTTCGTAACGACAGCGACCCCGACGGCCATAATATCTATCTGACCGAAGCTCGCTTTGTGAACCCCAGCGATTACGCTATCGCCGATTTGACGGTAAATTCTGCCGACAGCACAATAGCAGTAACTCTCAAATCGGGCGTAATCCTTTCGCCGACGTATCAATTCGAGATAGAATATGGCATTAAAGACAACGGAATTCCGGCTTCGGCCTGCGCCACAGGAAGTTTGAAAATTTCTTTCATGCAAGCGATGATATATCCCGACGTCCGTCTGCAACTTTGCTCCGGCTTGACAGGTCAGATTCATCTGAGCGCATATCTTGATACTGTGAATTTTGCAAGCGTCGCATGGAGCAAAGTATCTACCGGCTCGCCCGATTTCGTAGGCAGCACAGCAAGCAGCACCGGCTCCTTGAACATTGCAAATTTCTCGCTTGGTACTCACATCTATAAGTACTCAATAACAGATATATGCGGCAATGTCAGCGATGCTCGAGTTTATATCAAATACACCTCGATGCCTGTGGTTCCGTCTTTGATTGATACCATTGTGATTTGTCAATCCACGCCTTCGGCGGCTCATCTTCAATTGAATCAGATGCTTGGACTCGAAGCCGGCGGAACGTGGGGCTACGACTTTCCCTTGAATCCTTATGTAACAGCGAAAACGCCTCCATCGAAATTTGCCGGCGCGTACATTTTCGATGCCGCAACTGCCTGGGCAGCAACAAGTAGCTCTTTGAGCGCTTACAAAATAACATACAACGGCGACACGAATGCAGCCGCATTTACGTTCAATTACACCACCGGCCCGCAAACTTGCTTCGGCAACCGCCAACGAAAACTTGTGCTGGTGATAACAAGCAAAGTGCTGCCCTTACATTAGTTTCAAGTAGAACCAAGAACCAGGATTTCAAGAACCAAGAACCAGGATGACTGCGACAGAAATCCTGATTCTGATCAAAAAATTATTAAAATTATGGATGCAAAAGCACGGAGAATTATTTGGCAATCTTATCTCAATTAAGACGATAAGCTATTTTCATTCATCAAGAAATCAAAAATATTCATTACGATAATTCCGGCGTCGTTCTGATATGTCGGCGCTAAGCCGCCAACAATCACGACTTTCTGAAAACTATCGTTTATATGCAGTAAGGAACTAAATTCCTGTTCAATTTTTTCTTGTGTCGGCAAGGCCAAAGCAGATTGGATATAGTATCGTTTAAACCCTCTGTTACAAACAAAATCAACTTCTAATTGCTTGCGTTGGCTAACTCCATTCCCGTTTTTCGTATTTACAAGCACTTGACCGACGTCCACCGAAAACCCTCTGATTCGCAGTTCATTGTATATTAAATTTTCCATCAAATGAGTTTGTTCGATTTGGCGAAAATTTAATCGGGCGTTACGCAATCCCAAATCTTCAAAATAATATTTTGCCGGAGTATCAATATATTTTTTCCCCTTAATATCGTATCTTACAGATTTTTCGACAAGAAAAGCATCTTGTAGTATATCAAGATAATGCTTTATGGTATCGAATGAAATACTGCTTTTTTTCACCGATTTGAAAGTGTTTTGCAACTTCAAGGGATTGGTAAGTCCGCCAATCGAAGACGCCACAACATTAATCAATTCTTCCAAATCGTCGTCGCGTTTTATTTTGTACCGCTCTTTAATATCTTTCAAGTAGGTATGCGAAAAAAGCGTTTTCAGATAATCTTCTTTTTGCGCCGGAGTTTCCATCGTTACCGTCTGTGGAAGTCCGCCGAAAGTCATATACTCCAACAGTTTTTGCTCTCGATTGCTTTCCGGATATGCCGACATAAATTCACGAAAACAAAGCGGATGGACTTTCACTTCATCGCCTCGCCCACGAAATTCCGTAATTACATCTTTTGAAAGAAATTTAGCATTACTGCCTGTTACATAGACATCTGCGTTTTTGATTTTCAGAAAACTATTCAGCACATCTTCAAATTCATCAACGAGTTGCACTTCGTCGAGCAGCACATAATACATCTGTTCGTCAATAATTTTTGCGTCAATAAAAGCAAGCAGTTCATCAGGATTTCTGTATGCTTTGTTGCGACGGTCTTCCAAATCTACTTTTATAATATGCTGGTTATCAATTCTTTCTTTTTTCAAATGATTATAAAAAAGATTAAAAAGCAGATACGATTTTCCCGAACGTCGTATGCCGGTAACAACTTTAATCATTCCGTTATGCTTGCGGGCAATCAGTTTATTTAAATGCAGGTCGCGTTTTATCTCCATAAAGTATAATTTTCTGCGTAAATACGCAATTATTTCGACTACAAAAGTACAGCTTTATTTTTTAGCCTGAATATCCGTGTTTTCGAGACCGGCTCTTATTTCCTTGCGTTTTTCTTTCAATTGCAAAGCTTCGTTACGATTACGTAACTCAAAGAAAATGAATTTCCAACGAGCGGCGATTTGTTTGAATCGGCATAGCCAGATCAGGCTTATTTTTCCCGCTGCAAGGCTGAGGACTGCTGTAGCCAAACTTTGCAAACATGATAAAAACGTTAAACTCATGGCGATTATAAGGATTAAATAATATATCGGAAATGTTATCATGTGCAGCACGTAACTGAATGAGCATAAAAAACTTGTGTCTTTAACTCTGCGTGTAACAATTTTTGGCGCAAAGGCTGGTATAGCGTTGATAATAAATCCAATGATAGCTAAAGGAAAAAAAATCAACAGGAGCAGATTTTTGACTGCGAAAAAATTTTGCGCCTCCTGCTTTAAGGCGTAATCGCTTAATTTGTATTCGAGGAGTAAAGTTCTGTACGACTGAAATAAAGCCATCAGTTTTGAAATTTTTTCGGCTTCGTTTTTTTCGACTTCGTCGAGAATTTTTGTAATTGCACGGCGATTTTCTAATTTCTGCACGGCGCGATTTTTTCCTGCGGCGATTGCGGTGAAATTTTCGTCGAACATGGTCGAAATCGCATAAAATTCATCATAATAAATTTTCGATCGCACGTTTTGACTTAAATTATCCATGCTTTCGTACAGCTCGTTACGAATTTCGTTCAGCGCTTTGGCCGGATATTCATCGTATTTTTCCATTCGATTTTTTACATTGACAGGCTTGCCGAAACGGATTATCAGATGATTTCCGGCTTTCAGATAATCGCCATAATCGATTCCTACGGGAACGATTTCTACCGTTCTGTTATTCATCGCTTTTTGAGCTGCGAAAGCGATTCGGAACATGCCCTTCACCAAAGGAAGTAAACTGCGCTTGAAACTTTGCTGACCTTCGGGCATAAGACACAGAGTTACACCATCTTTGAGTACTTGAATCGACTGCTCGAAGACTTCGTTGTTTTTGCTTAACTCGCTCATTCCGTCGCGAATCCTGTAAATCGGCAGGATATTCAAAAAATACAATATCGCGTTCACGGTTTTATTTCCGAAAATATCGCCGCGGGCGAGAAAAACCGGCTGACCGGGCTGGGTCATAAGCATAGCAATGGCGTCCATCAGAGCGTTTTGATGATTGGGCGCAAGAATAAATGAACTGTTTTTGGGTAAATTTTCTTTTCCTTCGATAGTAATAGAACCGTAATATTGTTTAAAACAAAAATTTACGTAAGGTTTTACGAAGAGATATGCTAAATCAAAATCGTGAACTCGTTTCATGATAGACTTTTGGACTGTTAGACTGTTAGACCTTTGGACTGTTAGACTTATTTAATCGATGGATCAAAGTCCACGAAATATTCTTGTTTTAAAAAATAACTGCTTTGTTTCATGCGTACTAAATTATTTATTATTAATGATAAAACATGTTCATTCTGTTTTCTGCAATGTCTTTAATTTCTCTACGATGATTTTGATGGATTCCAAACCAATGTCTTCTATATTTACCTTATCGACAGGGATAAACAAATATTCGCTTATATCGTCGTCGGCTTTCATGTTCGATAGTTTGTCGTAATCGCAAAAGAAAACCAAATCCAAAGTAAAATACACTATTCCTCCAAAGAGATAACGATTTGGCATCGACATAAAAAAGCGAATATCACTTATGTCCAAATTCAATTCTTCTTTCACTTCGCGTATGATTGCGTTTTCGGCGCGTTCGTCCAAATCGACAAATCCTCCCGGGAAATCAAGAGTTCCGGCAAATGGATCGTTTTTACGACGGGTAAACAGAAATTCTCCTCTATCGTTCTGAATGATAGCTACAACAGCTGCAGCAGCATTGATATAAAATATACCACCGCATTTTTCGCAACACATTCGATGTGTGCCATTTATCCATTTTAAATCCGTCGAGCCGCAATACGGGCAATGTTTCCAAACCGACGAAGGGTATTTTAATTCTAACATTTACGGTTCCGCGATGATGAAATGATTGGAATAATCGCCTTTCATCCATACGATTACATTTCTGTCTTTGCTGACCACCTTAACTATGCCTTTGTTTTCGCCTATGTCGATATTGTATTTTGATTGCACCCATTCCTTGAAAGTTTGCTTTTGCCCGTTTTCATATACGTAGGGAATTCTGTCGCTCATAATTGGAAATCTGTTCGGAGTAGCATAGAAAAGCGTACCATCGTCGGTAACGCAACTTGCAATAGCGTCTCTTTCGTCTTCAAGTTTAACCAAATCGCCTGTTTCCATATTGTAAATGTAAGGAATATTAATTTCGGGAGCAAAAAGGCCGGATCGTGAGCGAAGCACTCCGCACGAATATTTCCCATCGGGACTTAATCCGTTGATATATTGTGGTCTTGGGTATTTATCAAATTCAATATAAGGTCCGTTCACCTGCTCTATTATTTCTTCGGGTGCGATTTCGGCGAATACGTAGTTTCCTCCGATGAGCGTCCATTTACACGCAACCCAAACTCCTCCATAGTTTTCTATTCTTCCTAAGATATATTTGCCGTCGCTGGAAATCAAATCAGGAATAACACCATAATAATCGCCGCCAGTGCGCCATATTTCGGGATAAGACAGAGGATAGCCTACGCCGTTTATTTTCACATAAGGAATATGTTCCGGCATTTCGCCTTCCGTATAAACGGTTATGCGTCCGTCGGCAGTTACGCCTTTGGCAAAAGGCTCGCCATAGTTTGACACACCGCGCAACGATAATATACCATCAACGCTAAGATCCGGGCGTTCAACAGTTCTGTAAAGTATTCCCAGATAGCTTGGGTCGGTGATATGATGCAAGTCGAGCACAATACCATAGTTTTCCCATTCGCCTATAGCCCAGCGTCCGTTATAGGAAAAATGTTCGATGGGAATACCTCCGAAATCCATCCTGTAATACTTTGCAGTTCCATGCTCTTGACTGATTCTGATGCTCGCTTTATTTTGAGGATCAGCAGCATCGACAATACTTATAGAAGTTTCGCGATTTGTAAGCGACCGGTGCGGACTTGCATTAATAATCACAGTATCAGCCTGTTTTTCTATGGATATCCAATCGACGTCCACGAACACATTTCGGCCATTCAAATTACTGACAGTTACCTTTTTAACCTCGTAAGCTTTTGATGTAAAATGCAAAACTGTGTCCGACAGGCTTATTGTCTTTTCATTTTCAGACACATCCTCATTTTTGTTACATCCGGCCAGCAGCAGCAATGCCACGACAACAATTAAATTCTTTTTCATAATGCACTTATTTTTAATGTTAAACATATTATACTTCATAATTGCCGGTTGATGGTTCAAACAACGCATGTAAATCAATACGGGGCAAAATTAGTAAAAATATTCATTATGTATGTTTCGCCCTAACCAGCCTGTGCCTCATCTCAACAGAAAAAACTTTGTGAGCTTTGCGTCTAAAGAAAAACTTTGCGAGCTTTGTGAGCTTTGTGGGAGACATAAGAGACAGCTTTGCGGGATGACAAGCAAAAAAGTTATACATTTGCAGTCTGAAAATAAATTTAAAATGCACTCTGATCACCGGATAAAGTTCTTTGCAGGAAGAGGAAGCACCGAACTTGCGAAAAATATAGCGAGAAGTTTCAAGATAGAACTTGGCAGATCGACCGTTACCGAATTTAGCGACGGCGAGTTTCAACCGTCTTATGATGAGAGCGTTCGCGGCTCGACGGTTTTTATCATTCAATCGACATGTCCGCCGACCGACAATCTGATGGAACTCTTGTTGATGATAGACGCAGCACGCAGAGCGTCAGCCTATAAGATTGTAGCTGTGATACCCTATTTTGGATGGGCGCGTCAAGATCGTAAAGATAAACCGAGAGTCTCGATAGGCGCAAAACTCATTGCAGACATGCTTGTTACCGCTGGAGTGGACAGGGTAATGACCATGGATCTGCACGCCGACCAGATACAAGGATTCTTTGCCGTACCGCTCGACCATATTTATGCAAGTTCTCTGTTTGTTCCTTATATTCAGGAACTTCAACTCGAAAATTTGGCCGTAGCCGCTCCCGATATGGGCGGTGCAAAACGAGCCAACGCATACGCGCGCATACTCGACTGCAAGATGATAATTTGCCACAAAACCCGCGAAAAAGCTAACGTCATATCCGAAATGACGGCGATTGGCGACGTAGAAGGCAAAAACATTGTGATTGTGGACGATATGATCGACACAGCAGGCACCATCACCATGGCCGCCAATATGATGAAAGACAAAGGCGCGCTGAGCGTAAGAGCAGCCGCCACTCACGCGCTATTTTCGGGTCCGGCGCCGAAACGAATAAACGAATCAGCTCTAAAAGAAGTGATTATAACTAACACCATTCCGCTGAACGGCAATTGTGGCGACTGTCTGTCGAAAATAAAAGTCCTGTCGGTGGCCGATATTTTTGCTGATGTTATCGATAAAGTGTATAATTACAAGTCGATAAGCTCGAATTTCATAATGTAAGCGAATCGACGGATTTAAACGAGCGAAAGAAAACGATGTCCGTCAAAATAAACAAAATATCAAAGGCATACGCCGGACTTGAAGCTCTGAAAAAAGTCAGTTTCGACGTAGCCAACGGCGAATTGTTCGGTTTGATAGGTCCCGACGGAGCAGGAAAAACCACGATTTTTCGCATACTTGCCAC
>JAITGD010000164.1 GCA_031280885.1 Prevotellaceae bacterium
AACAACAGAGCGCTTTTTCAGCGGATTATCGGGTATCAGTTCATCTTTCAAATATTCAATACTCTCGATAATGCTACCGTCTTCAAAGGTAAGCTGCGAATTAAGAAAACTGATGAGCAGATGCGGATTCCGTCCAAAAATCTTTTTGAACACCACATCATTTTTAGGGTCTAAATATCGTGCCATAATCTTTTATGATGACTTAAATTTCTGCAAAAGTAAGAATTTATAGAGATTCAGGATTGCAAGAACCAAGAATCAGGATGCTGCGCAGGCAATTAAGAATTAAAAATTAAGAATTAAGAGAGCTACGCAGGCTGGATTAGCATCCGCGACAATCTGGAATGCACCCTTTTAAAACAAAACGGTATTGAAATTTAAAAAGCTTCCCGTCTTCCGACGAAATCCCCCGCCGGCGGGGACAAATCAAATCACTACTGCTAATTTACGTATTTGAGCAAGGCGGTCGGCAAAGGTTTTATCTTGTCGTACAAGCTGCATATTGTATTTCAATTGCATTCGCATAAGTAAATCGGCATTTATTCCCAGTACGGCTTCAAACAGCATTGCCGTATTAGCTGTAAGTGGACGCCGCTCGTTAAGTATGTCGTTCAATACGGTGTATGAAAGTCCCATTTGTTTTGCCAAAGAACTTTGTGAGAGTTTGCGATATTCTATTTCTTCTTTAAGTAATTCGCCCGGATGAGCAGGGCGAAATCCATATCCTAAATTACCCATAATTAATTTATTTATAATGGTTCGACAATTCTAAAATATTACACACTGTTACAATCGTTTCTGATTCTACTGTACTTACGGTAAACTCAATGCGATACTGGTTGTTTACACGTATGGAGAAAATCCCTTTTTTATTCCCTTTCAACACTTGACAGTGAAGTGCATTGATTTGATATAAATCTTCAATGCTGTCAGCGTTTTCGAGGGCTTCAATACGTAACTGATATCGCTTTATTACTTCCGGTTGAAAACGGTGCTTTTTATCCGTTGTTTTGCCTTTGTAATAGAGGTCTGACAAGTACGCTTTTTCAAAAACAATATCCATATCGCTTATTTATTCGGCACAAAGGTAAGTATATATTTCGGATATACGCAAAAAAAGTGTATTTATTTTTAAACTAAAGATTCAGGATTGCAAGAACCAAGAATCAGGACGCAGAAGGCAGAAGGCAGAAGGCAGCATGGAACACGCTTTCTGCTTTCTGCTTTCTGCTTGCCTGCGTAGCGTCCTAGTTCTTGGTTCTTGCAATCCTGAATCATTTTCTTAATTTTTTTCGGTACTTTTTCCAAAATGCTTTGTCTTTACTCTTAACAGGGATCAAAAAGTGTGATCCTGTAAGGTAAAACTTAATTAAACGTTATTAAATGAACAACTACAAATCAATGTTTCTTGCATTTGCCACGATGTTCCTTTTATTATGCTCTGTCGGCGGACGGGCGCAGGAGAAAGGTGTTACGATCAATGTAAAGAATGTTTCACTTAAAGAGGTTCTAAAATCGATTGAGAAACAGACAAGTTATCGTTTCTCGTATCGTAATGTTGTGGTCGATTCTCTCAAAGGACTTACCGTATCCAAAGAAGATGCTTCGGTATCGGCGATATTGGACGAGGTTCTGTCGGGAAAAAATCTGACTTACAGCATTGTTTCTCCAAAATCTATTGTTATTTCCGACCTCAGGGCTACGGAGACAAAAGAAAAAGGCGTGTCGGTAAAATACTCCGGTACGGTTACAGACGCCAACGGAGAAACCATTGTCGGAGCGAGCATTGTGCTTAAAGGAAGCTCGGCAGGAACAAACACAAACGTCGATGGTCGATTTGCTATCGACGCTCCGGCAGGTTCCGTTCTGCAGATTTCTTTTGTGGGCTATCTACAGCAGGAAATCACTGTGAGCGACGAAACTGAGCTTCGGATTGTTTTGCGGGAAGATTCACGGCTCTTAGACGAAGTGGTAGTGGTGGCTTACGGCGTGCAAAAGAAGGTGAACCTCACCGGAGCGGTATCGACAGTGTCGGCTGCCAAGTTGGAAAGCCGCTCGACGACCAATCTTTCAACTTCGCTCTCCGGATTGGCTGCCGGCGTAACCGTTACCCAAAGTTCGGGAAAACCGGGCGACGATGGAGCGGGGATTCGCATACGCGGAATCGGCACTTTCAACGGCAGTTATCTCTCGCCTCTGGTGATTGTAGATGGTTCGGAGGCCAGCATCAATTCGGTAAACAGCGAGGATGTGGAATCGATCTCCTTCCTGAAGGATGCAGCCAGCGCCGCCATCTACGGCTCGCGAGGAGCTAACGGAGTGCTGCTGATTACCACCAAGAAAGGAAAGCGTGGCGAAGCTCCGCGCGTTACCTACACCGGTGTGCTGTCGAATGTCAAAATGAGCGGAAAAGCTTTTCGGTTTGAAAGCAATTACGCCGAGTACATGGAAATGGCTAATCGATGGTCAACCAATCTGAAATGGGACGTGTCGGGCAAATATCCGCAGACGGAGATAGACGAATGGCGCGCAGCGGAAGGTAAAAATCCAAACGCAACCGATAATCCATACGGAGTGCCGAACTTTCTGGCTTATCCAAGCACACAGTTGGTCGATCATCTGTTTTTGCCATCTACCTCGCACAAACACAATGTGTCCATAGTCGGAGGCAGCGAAAATTCGAGCTATCTTTTTTCACTTGGACATCTGAATAACCCCGGCACGCTTCAGAATACCGGACTGAAGAACTACACCGGACGTATCAATCTCGAAAGTCAAATAAACAAGTTCCTGAAAGTAGGCACGCAAACTTACGCAACGCTGCAAAAGAGAGAGCCGGGAAGTACATCGCTCACATATTTATTATCGACCGTTCCTGCTCTTACTCTCGTGCATAACGGAATGTACGGATTGCCGGTGGACGGCTCGCCGAGCAACAATCCGCTGGCCGACGTGCTTGCCACAGGAGGCGAACACAATCAAACCCGATTGAACACAACTTGGTATGCCGGACTTCAACTTGCGAAAGGTCTGAGCGCCGAACTGCGCTACAACTATCAGACTTTGTTCGAGGAAAGCAATACTTTCTCGAAAAAAATCGATAGATATAATTTCCGCACAGGAGAAGTGAAACTCGGAACAAACAGCTCGGCAGCCTCTGTAACGCGCTCTTCGACCAGATATTGGAACAACACGGCTACCGCTACGCTGAACTATGCTGTAAGCGTAGGCGAACACGATTTCGCTGCCCTTCTCGGAGCCGAAAGATATTATTGGAATGTCAAAGGATTCAGCGCTACACGCATAGGTTTACTCGATTTGACTTTGCCCGATTTTACTGCTGCTCTCGATAAGGCCGACCCCAAATTTGACGGTACTGCCGAACAGGACTACGGTGTGGTATCGTACTTCGGAAGACTTAACTATGCCTGGAAAAATCGTTATCTCTTTGAAGTGAACTTCCGTCGCGACGGCTCGTCGCGCTTCGGACCCGACTATCGATGGGGAACATTTCCCTCATTTTCCGCAGCATGGCGCGTAAGCGAAGAATCGTTCATGAAGAGCGAAGCGCTCCGCCGATGGCTATCGAACCTGAAACTGCGAGCATCATGGGGACAACTCGGTAACACCACTTCGGGATACTACGAATGGCAAGCCAGCTATGGAGCAACTAATTATTCTTTCGATGGAAACGTTTACGACGGCCTGCGTCAAAGCAAAATCGCCAACCCGCTTCTGCATTGGGAATCGGTAACGTCGAGCGACGTCGGTCTGGAAGCCGCTTTCCTCAACAGCCGCCTCACGCTGGAAGCCGACTATTATTCGCGTCTTACCAAAGGAATACTTGCTTCTCCTTCAGTATATATGACCATGGGCACAATAAGCGCTCCGACTACAAATACTTCCGATATGCGCAACCGAGGTCTGGAATTTACCCTCGGATGGCGCGACAAAATACGGGACTTTAACTATGGAGTGAGCGTAAACTTTTCGTACAATCACAACGCCATAGTCAAATATAAAGGCAAATACAGCGAAGGCTGGGAAAAGGATGCAAGCAATAACCAAGTATGGATGACAAATCGCGGAGAAGTGGCCGATGTTTCGGGCAATACCATCCGCGTCGAAGGACATGCTTTCGACGAATATTATATCTGGGAACGGCACAGCGGTAACGGAAATATCTATCTTGCCGACGGTGTAACGCCCGACCCCAAAGGAGGCCCGAAGGACGGAATGATTCGCACCAAAGCCGACCTCGACTGGGTCAGAGCCATGGTTGCGCATACCGACGCCAACGGAAACAAAGTGTATAACTTCAACAATCAATCGGTGGCGCAAGGCGGAGGTCTCTGGTACGGCGAGTGCGTTTATGCCGACGTAAACGGCGACGGTATGTACGGAACAAACGACAACGACCGCATCTTTACCGGCAAATCGTCAATGCCAAAATATTCGTACGGAATCAATATTTCTGCCGAATGGCGAGGTATCGATTTCAATATGACCTGGTCGGGAAACGCCGGTATGTATTACCACATCTACTCACGCGGATTCAACAACATGAGTAACGCCAACTGGCAAGAAGGCGCCGTTATTGCCGAAAACGCCAGAGAAATTTACTACTACAGCGACCCCGAACAAGCTGCCACCAACCCAAACTACGACCCAGCAACAGATCCCAATGCAAATATCAACGCTCCCTATCCGCGTATTGGAAATATCTTGGCAGCTCACCGAAATAACACATCGGAACTCTACAACGCCTCATACATCAAACTAAAATCTCTGCAAATCGGCTACACGCTGCCGAAAGCCTGGACGTCGAAAGTATTCATCAACAAACTTCGATTCTTTGTTTCGGGCGAAAATCTGCTGACGATTACAAACTTCCCCGGAGTTGATCCCGAAATGGGCGGTCTTGGCTTCCAATCATACCCCATTCCGCGAATGTTCTCGGGCGGTGTTAATATCACTTTTTAAATGTACGAATATTCTATACTGACAATTAAATTACTTGGATCATGAAAAAGATATTTTTTTCTCTTACGATACTTGCAACGCTTTGCCTGCAACAGGCTTGTACCGATATACTCGATACGACGCCTTACGACAAAGTGGCCACAGGAAATATGTGGACAAACGAGGCTTTGACAAATCAGGGAGTCGCCGGCGTTTATGCCTCAATGCGTAACTGGGGTGTGTACGGAGCATCGGGATATAGCTACAATGTCGTTCCCTTCGAGTGCTTCGGAATGACGGGCGAAGCCTACCGCTCAGTTCCATATCTCAGCGGAACGGCCGGCTCGGGCGACGCTCTCTTCTCAACAATGTGGAAAAATCTCTACGAAGGAGTTCACCGTGCAAACGACGCTATTACTCATCTCGACGAAGCGGGCGAAGGAGGCGTCGATGAAGAAACACGCAACCGACTGCTTGCCGAATGTAAATTCATGAGAGCTTATTATTATATGCGTCTCAACGAACTCTACGGACGCTACGGACATGGCGTTCCGATTTATACCGAACCTATATCCACAGTTGAAGAATGTACAAAAACACAATCGCCCGAATCGGAAGTCTGGGCGCTCATTGTGCAGGATTTGACCGACTGTATCAACACTACGGATTTCCCCGACCGCTATCTCGAAAAAGGACGAGCATCGAAAGGCGCTGCTTACGCTCTCAGAGGACGAGCCTACCTGATGCAGGGAGCAAAATATAATTACGTGAACGCTTCTGGCAGGGTCGAAAGCACTTCCATCGACAGAACTTTGCTCGAAAAGGCTGCGGATGACTTTTCCAAAGTGAAAAATTGCGGATACGATCTCTTCCGAGGCGGATACCGCGAAATGTTCACCGAAGCTAACGAGGCTTGTATCGAAATGATCTTTTCGCTGCAAAACATCGCAAAACCGGGATATGGTTCCAGTATGCAACTGATGGCCGGCTCGCGCTCGGCCGGCGATAGAGAAAACGCAACCGGCTATTCGCAATACAGCGCTTCGACTGCCATTGTGGATCTTTACGAATATAAAGACGGTACGGCTTTCGACTGGGAAACGATAATCCCCGGATACTTTGCAGTAGCAGGCGACGAGCGCATCGTTTACTTCCTTCGCGACAAAGAGGCCGGAGGTTCGGAAATCAGCCCACAAATGTCGCCAAAAATCGACGCCAAAATGACAAATGAGTCAATGCGCAGCAAATATCTCCCCGAAGGAAACGAAGCTCGCCTGCGTCGAGCATGGCAAAACCGCGACCCTCGTTTGGAATACAACGTTATCGTTCCCTATGGAGAAGTCTATTACGGAACAGATGCGAATCTTTTCAAAACAGGCAACAACAACCCCATACCATACGTTTACCGCTGGCCTGTGGGCGCCGCAAATCAATCCGTAGCCTCGCAAATCAGCATGAATATAGCCTCGCCATACGACCTCCGTCAGGACGGCACCGGAAACGTGGAGTTCGCCTACCGACACCGCAAATTCGTTATGGAAGGATACGACTGTCAATACATATCGAACAGCTCCATCGACGAGCCAATACTCCGCTACGCATACGTGCTTTTGATGTGGGCCGAAGCTCTTGCTCAAATGGACGACCTAAGCGGCGCAGCTGCAAAAATCAATCTGATACGCGAAAGAGAATCGGTGGAAATGCCTGCATATTCCTTCTCTAACAAAGACGATGCTCTGAATAAAATACGCAACGAATCGCGACGCGAACTCGTCAACGAAAGCGTAAACTTCTACGAAGAACTTCGCTGGGGAACACTGCGACAAACAAAATATTCGACCTACATGGGCTATGAACCAGCAGCTCACGCCTGCCACGGAACTCAAAGTAACAATAATGGCGGCGTAAAATGGTCCGACATAAACGACTATAGCATCTGGCCTGTGCCAAGCGACGAAGTAGAAAAAAATCCGAAACTGAATAAAACCCCAGGCTGGGTTTATTGACAATTGTTATACTGTTGTTATACGATAGTTATGCGATAGTTATACGGTTGTTATAGGACGAGACGCAAAGTAATCGCAAAGGACGCAAGCTTGCAATTTTGATTGTCGCTATCTTGCTCCCTTTGCGATTTTCTTTATGACCATGTGATAAAAAATTCTTGACTTTTGGGTTCAAAAAAAGTTTGAGCTGCTATGCAAATATTTGCTGTGGAACGTTCCACAACGAAGGTTTTTTTCGTCGTGAGACTGTCTCAAAAGTCAATAATCCTTTTACCACAAAGAACACAAGGTTTGCACCAAAGAACACAGTAATTTGAATCGCTTGAATTGCGTGTTTTTGATCCATTGGACTTGGATTTACATCCGTCAGAAAGCAATTTACATTCAAAAAAATGGTATTTACATCCGTCGGAGAGCATCTTACATTCGTCGGAGAGCATCTTACATTCAAAAAAATGGTATTTACATCCGTCGGAGAGTATCTTACATTCGTCGGAGAGCATCTTACATTCAAAAAAATGGTATTTACATCCGTCGGAGAGCATCTTACACTCGTCGGAGAGCATCTTACATTCAAAAAAATGGTATTTACATCCGTCAGAAAGCAATTTACATTCAAAAAAATGGTATTTACATCCGTCAGAGAGCAAGCCAGCCAGCGCGTCAATTCATAATTATTATCTATTTTTGTCGAAATTTTCAAATATTCAAATATTCAAATATTCAAAAGATGGAAAATGTATTGGAAGAAACGGCGAGGAAAACCTTGGAAAACGCGGCTGAATACGATTTTGAATTTGAACTCGTATTGGACGAGAACGGTCGTCCGATTGGCTGTTGCACGCCTGTAGAACTGCTTGACGAACTCGACAGCAAGTTTGTGGCAACGTTTGGCGAAGAAGGTCGCCGGATGGCAAACGCCCGTCGCGAGAGATGGAACCGGAAAGGTTCACATCATTATAAGCTGTTTTAAATGAAATGTGATGACCTTGCCTCGTTACGAAGTATGGGTATATCCCAGTGCACAGGATGACGCCAAAAGATTGTATCATTATATTGCCGATGAGTGTTTTCAAAAAGAAACTGCCGACCAATATTTGGAAGGAATTCAAGCGACAATCGACAAATTGGAATGGCTTGGCGGCATTATAGGCGTCAGCCTCAACAGAAACCTTCGACGACAATACGGAGCCAGCGTGAGAACAATAAGATATAAAAAGATGACCATTATTTATACTGTTCATGGCAATCTTGTTGTTGTTCACCGCATCATAGCCGGCAAAAATATTAAATGAGCTTGTCCGAGCTATTATTTTAGGATGATTTGATTGATTTTTGTGATTGTTTGCGCCGTCGGCACATTGCCCCTCACGTAATTCTTAAAGATTAATGATTAATTGGCTGCGCAGTCCGGCTTGATAAAAAAGATCTGCGTGCATCCGTAAGATCTGCGTCACTGCGTGCAAAAAGACTATCAATCCAGCCTGCGTAGCCAATTAATCATTAATCATTAATCATTATCAAAAGACAAGCTCGCCGATTACATTAACCGTATATTTGCTTTCGGCGTCTGTCCAGTGCGACACAAGGTCGCTGGGAGCAAATTTAAGGTCATATCGATTGTTGTGTACAAGCGGGCTTTGACCGTCGGGAATCCATATTCCGACCTTATGTTTTCCGGAGAGAGCGGTATTAACCGAGCCGCTGATGGAATGAATTAGCGCTTCGTACGATTTAACAGCAGGGTCGAAAGGTTGCCAATCGTGCGGATTTACATCCGTCAGCAGGATTTCTTTTACCACGCTGTTGCTTTCGTTGATAAAGACAAGATATACGGGTTTTGGATTCAGGACGGTTGCAAATCCTGTGTTGCTTAGCTTTAGATCATATTTCAGAGTTGAACCTTCGGCCGTGATCTTAGAGCTGTCGAGCAGATTAAGTCGATAACCCAAATGGTCGCGGACGAAATCGTAGAACGAGCGCGATACGGTTTCCTGCTCATCGTTTTTAAAATAATCGTCAGAAAACAATATTTTGTATTGTTTCAGCCAAGCAGGATATACCTTTACCCTTTTCCATGAGGAAATATTTAGGTCGAAATTCTGACTGATGTCGAAGGCCGAATAATGATGATCGCGCAGTGTGGTAACTACATTTTCCGGTTTCATAATCGCGTTAAATTCCCAATCGGTCGATCCGGAATAAGGAATTTCGCCGCTGACGTAGTAGGTATGCGATTCGTTTTTGAGTTCGATATAAGCAGGGTCGCCGAAGCAAAAGTCATTATCGGGCGACAGGCGATGTTCTCCCGTAGTAAAATAATCGTTAGCAAAGCCGATTCTTGTTCGGTTGGATTCATTCTGGAGAGTCAAAGCATTTTTATATCTGGGATGCCTCATTTCGATGCAGTAAGGCGCCGGATATGCGTCCATCAAAGCATTGACGACTCTGTTTTTTGCAGGCTGATTATTATCCATCGGCGAGCTGTGCCATTCGCCCCATGTTCCGACGAAGCCGGCTTGCATAGCAGCTATCAGTCCCAAATTCTGCTGCAATAAGGGCTTTAGCTGCGTCAGATGCCGTTCTACCCAGGTGGGAGTTTCAGAGCCGGAGGTCGATCCTTCGCCATCCCATTTGTAGGCAAAGCGGAGTATGGCTTTTTGTCCGTCGGTTTTCAGTTTGTCGAACATGGTTTGAAGGCTGTTCAGTCCTGTTTGTGGAATATCTCTGGTAGTCCATTCCGTCAGATAGATATACATTTGCGTCAAAGTTACTCCGTCGTTTTCGGCTCGGTATGTGCCTAACTTTTCGTCCACAAATCCGTCAGGATAATACACATCTCGCCAGGGTTCTTTGAGGTTATGCAGAAAATAATCCACTTCCACATGAAATCCTCTATCGGGGTTATTGAGCGCGGCAATGGGTTCAATATCTCCTGGCGGCGGGTCCGGCACCGGAGGAGTTGGCTCTTGTACCGGCCATTCAGTAGCCTGAATAAGCTGCTTTTCGTTACATGCTACGGCAAGCACGGAAACGAAGATAAGTCCTATAAAAATATTTTTATACATGATTTTTTATTTTTAAGTGATTGTTCGATATTCATTCTCCTGTGTAAATAAATCGCGCAGGACTGGGAGTGCCCCATGTTGGCCAGAGCGTCCATCCTCCGTCGTGCACAAAATTATGATAAGGTCCAGGCGCAGGCATAGACATAAGACCCGATGCGTAATAGTAACAATATTCTCTTTTCGCATTGCTTAACGAGCCGCCATTGAAGTTTCCGGCAGAAACAAGTCCTAATCCCCATGAATTGGCTTCGGGAGAATTTTTGCCGTCGAATGTTTCATAATAAACAGGGTCTTTTATTACGGCGAAAGAACCGCCGACGATACGTGCATCTTCAAAAAGGATTTCCCATTCTCTGAATGTCGGCAAGCGGAAGCCTTGCG
Organism: Prevotellaceae bacterium; assembly: GCA_031280885.1. Classification (GTDB taxonomy): domain Bacteria; phylum Bacteroidota; class Bacteroidia; order Bacteroidales; family UBA932; genus JAIRLF01. The sequence goes on from JAITGD010000164.1 coordinate 10,418, forward strand.
GTGCGATTCTGTCTTGAATCCAATAGGTATAATAACATCCGTAGGCTTTTACATGTCCGGCTGTTATGGCCGAAGTTTCGGAAGCTTCCTTTACGTTTGCGCTTTCTATGGCTGTTCCGTCGGGATAATTTTTCGCTCTCAGATTTTCGGCCAGCCAGATGTGCGAACTGCCGTCGGAGTAGGTGATTCGCGCTACTTTGTATTTGATTCTTTCGTCTCCGCGAACATCTTCAAACATCATCATGTCGCCCAGATTTATCACTCCCGATATGCTGGATATGAGTTCGCTTTTCGTCCGATTTCTGATATTCCAGTAAACGTTGCTGAACGAGAATCTGCTGACCTGAAACAGTGTTAGCGCCGCCTGCAGCTGTTCATGCGTTATGTCGGCGGTATTTACTTTTCCGACAGGGATTGTCGAAACTATGCCGTTCATTTCGGCGGTATTTCCCAGCACAATATCGAACTCGGTTTCGGGATCGATGCCTTCGGTATCCCAGATAAATTGAAGAGTTGTGGAGGTTTCTGGCCAAAGGAGCTGTATTTCCGACATATCGTCGGGTTTCAACAATCTTGTTTTCACTCTTGTGGCCGCGAAGGAGCGGATTTCGTTTGAGGCAATGCCTAAGGCCGCCGAGGGTTTTACCGACCAGTAGATTGTTTTTGTGGCGCCGCCAACGATTCCGAAGATTGCAAAATATTCGTCTATCTGTTTTGCCGTAAACGTTTTGCTGGTTGCGTTTCCTGCAGATATGTAAACCGGATTGAGCAGATGTTCATTCAGGCTGAAGATGAGCGTATAATTTTCCGTTCCGCTTTTTTCGTCCCACGTGAAGGTATATTCCAGCACATTGTTGTCGTTGAGGTTTATTCCTATTCCGTCCGACGGCGAGGCGAGCATGATGCCCGACAGCGGCACTTCTACTTCAATAATATCATTGCTGCGGCAGGAACAAAGTAGCAGCAATGAGACAAAGCACAGTATGTTTGCTAAATTTTTCATTTTATGTAATTTTTAGTATTTAGAATCCCGGATTTTGCACTATGATTCCCTTACCTTCGTTCATCACTTTTGTTGGGATAGGGAAACGTTCATATTTGTATCGGCCTCCAACAAAGGTTTCTATTTTTTCTGTTGATTGCCCGGCCCATTCTGCTTTTGCTACTGCATAAGGGATAAATTTACGATGTCTTATGAGGTCTTGCCGGCGGATGCCTTCCATATAAAATTCGTGTCCGCGCTCGATTAATATTTTATCCAGAAAGACATCGACATTGCCTACTTCGGCTAAGGTATAAGCGGGTAGATTTACTCTTCTTCTGACGTCATTCAGATAGCCAAGCGCTTCGGCGGTAACGCTATTTCCGTTTCGTACGATTGCTTCGGCCAACAGTGTTATTACATCCGCATAACGATAGATGGGCAAGTCGATTTCACACATGTTTCCGACAACGCCTTCTATTGCAAATTTTTGAGGAACGGCTCCATACCAAAGCACGCTTCCGGCATTTCCTTCAATTCGGTCTTTCTGCTTGTTATGCAGTATGCCGTCCGTTGCGGTATATTCGCCCCAGATTCGCTCTAAGCGTTTGTCGCCGGCTTCGTAGGTTTCATAGAAAGGCCACGACATTTTGAACCCTCCCCATCGTGTTATTTCATTTCCGTAGGAAGTAGGAAAATCGCCCGGCAAGACATGGGCAAACCACTGTGTATGTATTATTCCAGCCTTGCAAAGGGCAGAGTAAACTACTTCGTCATTGACTTCTCCGGCCAGAGAAAAGAGCGAATGATAATCCGTTTGCAATCTGTATGTATAAGGCGCTCTTGTCAGTTCTCGTCCGATTTGCTCGGCCTCGTCCCAGCGTTCGGTCATCATATAGAGTTTCAGCAGGACGGTTTTCGCCAGTCCTTTGGTGAAGCGTCCGTAATCTTCGGGGCTGTATTTAACGGGAAGTACTTCGGCTGCTTCCATCAGGTTTGTTTCGATGAACGATTGCATATCTGCTTCCGACAAGCGCGGTAAAATCTTTTCCTGCAAAGGATCTTTCAGGATTTCGAGCGTCGGTATCGGAATTGGGCCATACATGTCGTACATCAGAAAGGCAAGGAATCCGATTCCGCATTTCATTTCTGCGATATACCGATTCAGCAGGTCGGGGTTCATATCCACATCTTTGAT
>JAITGD010000166.1 GCA_031280885.1 Prevotellaceae bacterium
CACGCCGTGCGTCTCTACAATATCCGGCAAATAATTAGATTGTTGCTATTTTCATAGCACCTCAAACTTTTTTTGAACCCAATTAAAAAATGATTCAGGGTTGCAGGAACCAAGAGCCAAGACGCTCTACGCAGTCAAGCAGAAGGCAGAAGGCAGAAGGCAGCATGGAACATGCTTTCTGCTTTCTGCTTTCTGCTTTCTGCTTTCTGCTTGTCTTGGTTCTTGAAATCCTGAATCTCTATTAATTCTTTGTAAATGTAATACTTCTTGGCACGACTCCCGTTCTTCGTGTCCATTTTTGTTTGCCGTCGTGCGAAAAGCAGTATAGTTTTCCGGAATTACTTCTATCTTCGGCGTCGGCAAGGAATATTTCTTTCGTTTCGGGATTGATGGCTATTCCGTTAGGAAGAATTAGCTGCGTTCCGTCGGTGATAAAACCGCCGGGTACAATGCTTTTCGTCTTTGTGTTATAAAGAACGTAGGAGGCGACTGAGGCATTTGCAGCAATGTCCCAAGCGTTGCTGTATGCGTACAGAAAATCGTCATCAACAGTCATATTATCAGCTCTAATATCAAGCCTTTCTACCTGGTCGTTGGCGTCGATTACAAATACGTCCGATCCCACATTAACGAAATCGCCAAATGAATTTACGTAGAGTTTGCCGGAAGCGTCCGAAATAATGAAATTCAGGTTTATAGCCACGTTTATATCTTTGATTTTCGTAAAATTGACCAAGTCGATTACTGAAACCGTGCTATCGTAGCTTCCTCCGGCCATTTTTCTCTCCCATCCTGAGTTTGCCACGTAGAGTTTATCGCCGCGAATGGCTATTCCTTCAGGCTGATATCCTACGATACATTGGCCGGTTATGTTCAGCGAAGCGGTGTCGATTCGCACAATTTTTCCGCGATATATGTCGTTTTCGTCCACCTCGCCCATGTAGGAGCTGACGTAGGCATTTCCGCCGTGAAAAGCGATAAACCTGCAATTGGCCACAGTGATAGCCTTGATGTGTTTTGCATCATTGACATTCATCACCTCCACGAGGTTCGAGCCGTTTATTGCCGCGTACAGCTTGTCGCCGTATATCTGCAAGTCGTTTCCCAGGCTACCGAGTCCGCCTACAACGCTCGGATTTTTTTGGGAAAATATATCGGTCGAATAATTTCCCGAGGCGTAATCGAAATAATCCAAAGTGGAATTATTTTCGCTCAAACCTCCCTCATTTAAAAGGAAAAATCCTCTTAAAGAACTGTCTCCGGGGCAGATTACCTTTTCCTGCTCGTCATTTGGCTGTTTGTCGCACGACATAAGCAGCACGCAGGCGATGATCGCTATTGTTCCGCAAATTTTCGGACGAGCGAAATTCGTCCTTTTTACATTGTAGTTCATGATAATTAAATATTTATGTTTAACGTAAAATAAAAATTTCTTCCCGGCACGGGATATCCGTGCACCACCGAGTACTGCCTGTCGAAGAGATTGTTGACTTCGGCGATGAGTTTTATCTTCGTGCGTTTCATTGCGAATGTTTTTCCGAGAGCGAGGTCGCTCGTTGTCCATGCTTCCATGCGATTTACCTCGATATTTTCGGTTTTTGTAAAACGTTCGCCGGTGTAAATCAGGCTGTAATTCACTGTCCAGCTTGTGCAATTCAGGCCAAGTATGAACGAGCCGCTGTGTCGCGGGATATACTGTAATTGACCCAGATAGGCGCTGCTCGACGGATTGGTAACATCTCTGGCTCGCTGAAAACTGTACGATATGCGCGAGTTAAGCGAACAATTTTTGTTGATTGTCCATTCGTTTTTTGCCGATGCGTCAAATCCGAATATTTCGACCCGTCCGAGATTGAACATAGTCCAGCGCGACTGACTTCTAAGCGGTACAGCTATTATTTTGTTTCTCACTTCGTTGAAGTATGCGTCGGCTTGTATTTCTATGCGTTTCACTGCCGACGAAGCGAAATTCCTTGCAAAGGAAAATCCGAAGTTATATTGAGTGGTATATTCCGGTTCAAGATTCTTGTTTCCAATGAAATCGTAATACAAATCGTTGAAAGTAGGCATACGAAACACGTCCTTATAAAAGGCTCGGAAGTTGAGATTGGTCTTCTCGAAAGGTTGCCAAAAAATTACCACCGCAGGCGAATATTTGTTTGTTTTGATGGTTTCTGTGGATGTATTATTACTTACATAGCTGGCCAGCAAGCTCGTCTGCAGTTTGAATCGTGCGAAATGCAGCGAAGCGGCAGCGGCGCCCAAAGCGGTATATCGCTCCGGACTAACGAAATCGGCCTTGTCGGAATTGAGACCGTTCCATTGGAAATCTGCCGAAAGATTCAAACTCAGAAAACTCAAGAGAGTGAACATGTTGGCCGATGAGAGATAAACTTCGCTCTGCCGATAGATTTGGTCGTAGGACGCGCCTGCACTCCTCGATTTCACCATGTAATGCAGATAATCGTATGCACATTTGCCGTTCAGGAGCATTTCGTATTTTTTTCCGATGATTTTCCTGAACGAGGTTTGCAGAAAAAGGTTGAAATCGCTTTGTCGGTCTTGGTTATTTAGCTGACCGGCAGCGATGTCCCGTCCCACCGGACCCGGATATCCGCGTTCCGAGCCGTAGAAATATGCTTTGACACGCCATTCGCTTCCGTCGGATTTTCCCGAAAATCCCTGTTCTATTCTGATTGCCTGCACGTCGCTGTTTTGCCGTGTTTGAATCGAATCGTATCCGGCGCCTTTGTTGTGAAACTTGTATCTTCCGTCGGTATAAAGATATTCGGCGTTGAACGACGAGGAGGCTTGCGCGCTCAGTCGCCTTTCCCAGAGTAGCGATGGATTTATCGTCCCGAAGCTGCCGGCCTTCGCTCCCGCCTTGATATTGTTGCGTTTCGTCTCTTCAAAAACCGGCGTTCTCGTGTACATATACACCGAACTTGCCGAGGCAAAATCCTTAGCCGACTGTATGACGCCGCTTTTTTGACCGTTGTACAGGGATATCGATTCCATGTTTTCCGTCGAAAACCGAGCGAGGTCAATCACTCCGTTTTGAGCGTTGCCAAGTTCCACTCCGTCGTAAAAAATTCCCGTATGATGAGTTCCCAAACTGCGGACGTTTATCGTTTTCAGTCCGCCGACGCCGCCGTAATCTTTTATCTGTACTCCTGAGAAATAGCGTATTGCATCGGCTACCGAAAAGGTCGAGAGTTTTTTGAGTTCCTCGCCCGACAAATTTTGCACAGGCACGGTTTCCTTCACCGTGCGAGCGCCATAAACCATAGCCTGGTCGATGGTGTAAACCTCTGAGCTGTCGATTATCTGCGGATTTGCTCGACTTGAGGTACAAAAGAAAAATAAACACAAAAACGTCGATAAATGCGATTTCATCAGCCTTTTTTATTTGGCTTGCAGGGAAAATCGAAAAACATGGTGATGAAAATTATTGTCTGTTTTCCGGCTTTATTCCCACGAAAGCCTGTAACTAAAACGATTCGGCAGGTCTTCTGACTTACTCGTCGGCGAAACGCCTTCCCGGTTTCCCAGTGGCAAGAGCCTTGTTTCGCTGATTTGATCAATTCGTAATTTGCAATTGACCGTGAGCTTACAGCAGCGGGTCTGTTCGGGATTTTCACCCGATTCCCTTTTCATCGCCTTTCCGAAACAGAAAGACGAAACCAAAATCGCTGCAAAGATAATACTTTTGTTGGACTTTTGGACGGTTGGACTTTTGGACTTTTAGACGGTTGGACTTTTAGACGGTTGGACTTTTAGACGGTTGGACTTTTAGACAGTTGGAAGAATTATGAATCTCTGCGCAGGCTGATTTGACCGTGAACATATATACACTAAAAATCCAAAAGTCTAAAAGTCCAAAAGTCTAAAAGTCCAAAAGTCTAAAAGTCCAACAGTCTAAAAGTCCAACAGTCTAAAAGTCCAACAGTCCAACAGTCCAAAAGTCTAAACAGTCAAATTTATTTCGTCGATATAATTCAATATTTCTTGTCTGCCGGCGCCTGTTACGGACGATTCGAGGAATATTGCGGGCAGTTCTTCCCAGCTTTCCGAGAGAACTTCTTTATAATGTGTGATATTTGCTTCGAGTTTTGTTTTCGATAGTTTGTCGGTCTTGGTAAAAACTAAGGCAAAAGGCGCCTGAAGTTCGCCTAACTGTTCGATAAACTGCAAATCGATTTTTTGTGGTTCCAATCTGCTATCTATCAGCACAAAAATCAGCATAAGCTGTTCGCGTTTGCTGATATAGTCCATTATCATGTGTTTGAACTCTTCGCGGCTCGATTTGGATATTTTTGCGTATCCATAGCCAGGTAAATCGACTATGTGCCATTCGCCGTTGATTATAAAGTGATTAATCAGTCGTGTTTTTCCCGGAGTGGACGATACTTGGGCTAATTTATTTCGTCCGACGACCATGTTTATCAACGAGGATTTACCAACGTTTGAACGTCCAATAAAAGCATATTCAGGCAGTCGGCTTTCGGGACATTGTTTCAGAGCGGCGCTGCTTTTGACAAATTCGGCTGTGCGTATAATCATGTGTATTACAAGTTAAACATTATCGTTACAAGCCGTCAAAAGTAATATGTTTTAGTTTATGACAATTTTAGCGTACTTTTGAGCCTTGAATGATTGAATATTAAATTTGATGAATATGAACTGTAAGACAGGCGATAAGGTGCGATTTTTGAACGAAACGGGTGGAGGTACAATTACCCGAATAATCAGTGCGACGATGGTTTACGTCGAAGACAAAGACGGATTTGAAATTCCGGTGCGTGTTGCAGATTTGATTGTAGTAAATCAAGCCGATTCACAAAGCTCTACTACAAACAGATACGAGTCCCAGCCTGAGCGTGCTAAAGCTGCCGCAGAGCCGGTGGTCAAAGTGGAAATCGACGAAAATACGGAGGAAAACGAGGATAGAGAAGGTGAAGATTTTGAGCTGCTTCTGGCTTTTGTTCCGCTCGACGGTAACAAAGCTGTGGAATGTGATATGGATGTGTTTTTTATAAACGACAGCGGGTACCGTTGCATGTACATCGTGTCGGAATGGACTAAGTCGAACTGTCTTAATCTCTTGGGACGAGGCGATCTTTCGTCGGACACCAAAGAGTTGGTCTGCCTCCTGCGCCGCGACGAAATGAAAGAGAGCAAAACGCTGAATGTTACTTTTATGCTTTACAAACATCGCGAATATCTCATTCAGCCTCCACAACAGGTGAATGTCGAGCTAAATCCGCTTAAATTCATAAGAGCTTCATCTTTTGTCGAAAACGATTTTTTCGACGAAAAGGCCTGCGTGCTTAAAATCGCAAACAGCAGCAGCCCATCCGAAGATATAACTGTCAATGCAAAAGCGCTTCAGGACGCCATGAGGCAAAAAAAGGATAAACCCGCTGTGGCGACAAATGTACGCTCGTCGGAATTGGAGGAAATCGATTTACATATCGAAGCTCTTACCGATAAACCAGAAGAGTTGGATGCCGCTCAAATGCTTGAAATTCAAAAAAATCGATTTACAATCGCCCTTGATCTCGGCATAAGTGCAGGCACTCGTCGCATGGTTTTTATTCACGGCGTAGGCAATGGCAAACTGAAACACGAAATTCGCCGCCTGCTCGATACGCAATATGCTGGAAAAGTGCGCTATCAGGATGCCTCCTTCAAAGAATACGGATACGGAGCAACTATGGTGATGCTGTGATTTGTGATTGCCTTTGCTTATTTTATCGTAAATTTGCAAGGTTTTTAATGTAAATGACAATGATTATGATGAATTATTCGACAAGCGCTGTAAAACTGCTCGCTATCTTGATTTTGTTTGCGCAGACAGCTCTGGCTCAAAAAAACGACCGCGAAAAAATGAACCTCAAAGGAAAGGTGAAAACTGTGATGCAAATAGAGTATAAAATAGGTGAAGATACTGAAGATGAAGCTCGAATGAAATACGTTTTCAATTCCAAAGGTTACAAAACCGCCGAAATATCGGAGGACAGAGAGGGAAATTCAATTTATAGAAACGATTTTGCCTACGATAAAACAGGACGACTGATTTCGGAAACAGAAACCGATAATCTTATCAACTACGTTATGGTTAAAAGCTATAAATACAACTCTTTGGGAAAAATAGAACAGATAAAAGTAGAAGCAAAAAAAGACCTTCTACAGACTTTCGTGTACGAGTATAGCGACGGAGGAAATACTCGAAATATCAAACTGTTGAAGAAAAAAGGTATGACCGACGAAAATTTCATCCAAAAATACGATGCAAACGAAAACATGATTGAAGAAATTCGCACCGAAGGCAATGAGTATAAAAAGTTTGTGTATCTGTACGATGAAATGAATCGACTGATTGCCAAAGAAGAATACAATAAAAGCGACCGGCTTAGATACAAAACCGAATACGCATACGATATGTTCGGAAATGTGATTACGGAAACTTCTGGATATGTGGGCGGAACAGCCTCTCCAACAGTTTTTACATACGTGTATCAATACGACGAACATGGCAATTGGACTAACGTTAGAGAACAAAGCGAAGGAAAAACTTTTAACGTAATTTCACGTAGAATAGAATATTGAAAATGAGAAGATTTACTCATGAATAAAAACGACTGGAAAGAACGGCTTAATGTGGTTTATTCGACTAATCCCGATTTCAAATACGAAACAAACAATCAGGATTCAAAAGCCGAAACTCTGCAAGCCTCTAAACAAAAGCTGTTTGTGAGCCTCGACAAAAAACAACGCAGAGGTAAAAAAGTAACATTGATAACAGGATTTGTCGGCACAGACGAGGATCTGAAAAAACTATCCAAAGAACTGAAAACTCTCTGTGGAACAGGCGGTGGCGCAAAAGATGAGGAAATTATCGTACAAGGCGATTTCCGCGACAAGGTCGTGGAATTTCTCCTCAAAAGAGGATACAAAGCGAAGCTTTTGTAAAGCAGGGCTTTTGGTTTCAAAAAACGGGCAACCTCTCTGGTTGCCCGTTTCTGCATTTGCGTTCCGAATGTTGTTGATTATTCGGGATTTATCGCGGACGAGGGACAGGTGTCGGCGCAAGTTCCGCAATCGGTACACGATTCCGGGTCAATTTGGTAAATATCACCAGGAGAGATAGCTCCTACAGGACATTCATCGATACAAGTTCCACATGCGGTACAATCGTCGCTAATTTTATATGCCATAATGCATAAATAATTTAGTTAAACATTGCACAAATATACAAAGATGATTTTAATTCTGATTTTTTGCCTATCCGTTGTAATACAAATAGCTAATAAACAGACTGTTGATCTCGGACAAAAATGTAGCCAAATCCATAACTAAACGGGTAAATATGCTTGATTTTGCGATTCCGAATCAAATATTGGACTTTTGGACGGTTGGACTTTTGGATAGTCTAACAGTCCAAATGTCCAAATGTCCAAAAAACTATCTTGCGCCATATTCGGAGGCAAGCGGCCTGGCAATGGTGATAGACGATACAAAAAGACAAATCGCGGAAACACAAATAGTTAAATAAAGAATATCCGACATTTGCACCTGTCTCAGCAGGTGTATATCCTTTTTTACTACCTTTACGCGATTTTATAATTAAACGGATGTTGTTAATACACGAAAAATAATTAAACATGGGAAAAATATTAACCGTTTCGCCATCGCCTCATATTCACGATAATATCAGCACTCGTCGGCTGATGGGAGACGTGGTTATAGCATTGATGCCTGCTTTGCTTGTATCGATTTACTTCTTCGGATTCAACGCATTGTTGATAACTGCGGTTTCGACGGCCACCTGCGTCGGCATGGAATGGCTGTTGCAAAAATACGCTTTCAAGACAAAACCTACGACCGGCGATTTGTCGGCAGTAGTAACCGGCTTGTTGCTCGCCCTGAATTTGCCGTCGGGACTACCTCTGTACATGGTAGTTGCCGGAGCAGCCTTCGCCGCCGGAGTTGCAAAAATAAGCTTCGGAGGTCTGGGCAACAACACTTTCAATCCGGCCATCGCAGGACGTATTTTCCTGCTGATTTCCTTTCCCGCCTCGATGGGAACCTGGCCTAAACCCGCGCCGCTGTTCGCCTCGGGAGTGGACGCCATTACCGGCGCAACTCCTCTGGGAATGATGAGCGAAGGATTGTCGAAAGGATTGACTCCGGAACAGGTTATGGCCGATAACGGATTGTCGTACATACATTTGCTCTTTGGCGAAATAGGCGGCTCTTTCGGAGAAGTGTCGGCGGCGGCGCTGCTACTTGGTTTTGCTTATTTGCTCATCCGCAGGGTAATCAGTTGGCACATACCGCTTACCATCTTCGCCACCGTCGCCGCTTTTACGGGAATAATGCACTTGGTCGATTCTACCAAATACGCTTCGCCTCTGTTTCACCTACTTACGGGAGGTATAATGCTGGGCGCGATTTTTATGGCTACCGATTACGTTACCTCGCCGATGACCAAACGAGGAATGTTGATCTTCGCCTTCGGTATCGGCGTAATAACTTGCGTCATACGGCTTTGGGGAGCGTATCCCGAAGGAATTTCATTCGCTATACTGATTATGAACGCAGTAGTTCCGTTGATAAATATCTACGTGAAACCGAAACGTTTCGG
>JAITGD010000189.1 GCA_031280885.1 Prevotellaceae bacterium
ATCGGGGTGGGATAGGGGACACATGGCTCCGGCCGCCGACATGAAATGGAGTAAACAAGCGATGCGAGAATCCTTTTATTTCTCGAACATTTGTCCGCAGAACAGGAGCTTGAACGCAGGCGTCTGGAAAAGTCTGGAGGAACAGGTTCGAGAATTGGCCACACAAAAGGGTAACATTTATGTTGTATGCGGCCCTGTCGTATCCGAACAAGCTGAAACAATCGGACGTAACAAAGTGGCGATTCCCGACGCTTTTTTTAAAACGCTGTTGCAATACGAGCAAGGCGAATGGTCGGCCATCGCTTTTGTGTTTACAAACGAAAGCGGACATAAACTCCTGTCCACCTACGCAATGAGTGTTGATGAAGTAGAAAATCTCACCGGCATCGACTTTTTTCCCGCCTTGCCCGACAGCATCGAAGAAAAAATAGAACGCGAAATTGATTTTGCAAAATGGAATATCAAAAGAAAATAAATGAATTACGGATACAACAAAACTATTTATCTTTGCATTGTTATTTTTTTAGATAAAGTAGATTATGGCAACAATAAATCAACATTTTAACCTGACATTACCCTCTGCTGATGCAGCCTTTTTCAAGACTCTGGCGAAGAAAATGGGCTGGACAATCGAAAAAGCACAAGTAATGGAAGAAAACGAACATAGCCCCCTTTACTATCAACTGCAAGGCGCTTTCAGGGATGTAAAATTGATGATGGACGGGGAAAAACCAAAAAAAACAATAGAGGAATTTTTAGCCGAATTGCCCGACGACAACAATGAATTATAGTTTTATTACTTCGGTCTATTTTGAACGACACTTTAAGCGCTTGATTTAGAAACGACAGATAAGTTTAGACGGGGTATAGTAGCAAAGTTCTATTTAACATAATATAAATTATCGGAAAATTATATCCTCTTTGTTTAACCTGATTTTAGCGGTAAAATGTCAATAGCCAATTACCCGATATTCAAAAATTATTATCTTTGACCCGAAAATAAAACTTATTAGTAATCTTAATTTCAATAAATAAGAAAAGATTTACAGAATGAAATCATTATTAGGAATGGGAAACGCCCTGGTGGACATCCTCGCCACGCCGAAAAATAGCGACGAAATGTTGCTGAAATACGCTCTTCCCAAAGGCAGTATGCAGCATGTGAACGAATTAACCGCAAATAGTATCTACAATGAGTTAGCGAAAATCGGCTGTTCAAAAGTCGCAGGAGGCTCGGCATCGAATACCGCAAGCGGAGCCGCGCATCTGGGAATGAAAGCCGGATTTATCGGCAAAATCGGCGCCGACGAATTAGGACATTTCTTTGAAAACGACCAGAAAATCAATAAAGTAACTCCCAAATTGCTGACGGGAAATTCCGGCACAGGACGAGCAATGGTAATTATCAGTTCCGATTCGGAACGCACCTTTGCCGTGTATCTCGGCGCCGCCGTAGAACTAACTGCCGATGAGCTAATTCCATCGATGTACGAAGGATACGATTATTTTCACATCGAAGGTTATTTGATTCAAAGCCACTCTTTGCTCGAAAAAGCCGTCGGCACGGCTAAGAACCTGAATATGTTGGTCTCGCTTGATTTGGCAAGTTACAACGTCGTCGATGAAAACAGAGATTTTCTCAAGTATGTGATTGAAAATTATGTCGATATAGTGTTCGCCAACGAGGACGAAGCTAAGTCGTTCACAGGCAAGGCGCCCGAAGAAGCTATACTCGACATCTCAAAGTTGTGCGACATTGCCGTCGTGAAACTCGGAAAACATGGCTCGATAGTCAAGCAAGGCGAACAGTATCATGCGATTTCGGCAGGCGATGCCCAGCCTGTCGATTGCACGGGCGCAGGCGATCTTTATGCCTCCGGATTTTTGTACGGATTGGCAGCAGGCAGAGATATCGAAACCTGCGCAAAAATCGGAACGATATGCGCCGACAAAGTAATAGAAGTCATTGGTACAAAGCCTGATGAGGCAAGATGGAAGGCTGCCGTAAAAGAGATTGCCGATTTATAAACCTCCGAATGTCAAACGTTTCATCAATCTCGCTATCGCAGTTGCAGCGGATTATCAAGCGCGAAATCGCCGACAATCTCGATGCTTTCTACTGGCTTGTCGCCGAAATCAACGAGCTTAAAATCAATTCAAACGGACATTGTTATCTCGAACTTGTCGAAAAAGATGCCGAGTCGGATTATATTCGCGCCAAAATTTCTGCAACAATCTGGTCGTCAACGATGCGCATCCTGAAACCATATTTCGAATCGGCTACAGGAGAATCGCTCGCATCGGGCTTGAATGTGCTGGTGAAAGTCCAGGTGCAATATCATGAATTATACGGACTTGCCCTGAATATCGTGGACGTCGAACCCTCGTACACCATCGGCGAAATGGAGTTGAAACGTCGCAGCATTATCGCGCAGCTGAAGGACGAAGGCGTGTTTGACATGAATCGCGAACTGGAATTTCCCGTACTTCCGCGCCGAGTCGCCGTAGTATCGTCTTCCAAAGCGGCAGGTTATCGCGATTTCATGCAGCATCTCATCAATAACGCTCAAGGATACAGCATCAAAACCGAATTATTTGAAGCTCTAATGCAAGGCGCCGCTGCCGAAGCCTCTATCATTGCAGCTTTTGAAAAAGTGTATGAGCGAGCCGACGAGTTCGACGTGATTGTAATCATCAGAGGCGGAGGCTCTCAAAGCGATTTGTCATGTTTCGACGCTCATGATTTGGCATACTACGCAAGCCAGCTTCCCCTACCCTGCTTGACAGGAATCGGACACGATAAAGACGTGAGTATCCTTGATATGGTAGCTTTCAAGATGCTAAAAACTCCAACGGCGGTAGCCGATTTCCTGTTGAATTGCTTTGTCGAACTCGAAATGTACATCGATAGTTTGAGCATGAGATTGAAAAAAACAGCAAGTATGAAAGATAAATATCTTTATCTCGACTCAAGGCTTAATAATTTGAAATCAACCATATTCAAGCTATTACATAAAGACGAACTTAAAGTGAATGAACGATTGCCGGAAAAACTTGACTCGTCGGTTAAACGACTTATATCAAAAAACTTATATCATGTTAATTTAATCGAAAGTAAAGTAGCTGCGCACGATCCAAATAGAATACTCAAGCAGGGATATTCACTGACTTTGCACAAGAACAAAATAATAAATTCCACCGTCCCGACAGGGGAAACTATTGAAACTCTGTTTCATTGGGGAAAATTGACGTCGGTCGTAAGCGATTCCAAAAAAAATGCAAGGGATTGAAAAAAATAGCAAAATATCAATAATAAATAATCAAAAACACACTCAAAATGGACGAAAATCAAAACTACAAAGACGCTCTTAAAGAGGTTGAAAGCATAATCGCTAACTTGGAAAAAGGCGATCTGGACATCGACGATGTTTTGAAAAACGTAAAACGGGCTTCACAACTGATCCAATTCTGCAAAGAACGACTTCGTGTTATCGACGAAGAAGTCAATAAACTACTGAACGAATAAGCTGGCATAAAACGTATTATGCATATAAAAAACAAAAATATTCTCAGGTTTATACTCCTCTCCGTTGGCTTGATCATACTTGGATTTATGGTCTATAAGATTGGAGTAATGAAGATATTGGAAGGTTTATATAAAGTGCGATGGTGGTTCTTTGTAATAATGGCTCTCTGGTTGCTGATTTACATACTAAACACTGTTTCTTGGCGATTTATCATCCGAAGCGAAAAAAACGAAGCTAAAATCCCAATCCTAAAACTGCTGAAAATAACCGTCAGCGGCTTTGCCGTCAATTATATTACCCCCTTCGTAGCCTTGGGTGGCGAACCTTATAAAGTCTTTGAACTCAAAGACTACATGAATACCGCAAAAGCTACATCCTGCGTCATTCTGTATAGCATGATGCACGTTTTTTCGCACATAATTTTCTGGATGGCATCAATTTTACTTGCTCTGTTGTACATAAAACCTGCTTGGTTTTCAACAGTTTTGCTCCTATGCCTCTTTGCCTTCTTTTTCTTTGCCGTTGCACTTTTTCTGAGAGGATATAAGAAAGGACTGCTGGTGAGAACTTTCCGAGTATCATCAAAAATACCTTTAATCAAAAAAATCACAAGAAAAATATATAACAACAATCTCGACAAACTGAAAGAAATTGATCAACAGATAGTTCATCTGCACACTCATCGACGATTGTCGTTTTATTGTTCCTTTGTTGCCGAATTTTTATCGCGAGTTGCAGGATGCTTCGAGGTAAGTGTTATAATGTACGCTCTTTCACCGCTTTATCCGCAAATATCCGTTACTGTGGCCGACGCGATAATTATAACCGCCGGATATTCGCTTTTTGCAAATCTGGTATTTTTTGTGCCGATGCAAATCGGTTCGCGGGAAGGCGGTTACATGCTGGCCTTCGAAACGGTGGGTTTACCCTCTGCGCCGGCTTTGATTGTGAGTTTGCTAACTCGTATCAGAGAGTTATTCTGGATTCTTATAGGCTTCATGCTGATGAGAATAGGCACCGGAACAAAAATCCAAATCGAACACAATAATCCGGCAAAATCTTGACAATCAAACGGAAAATCAAAAGAACTTTTTATACCATATTGTTCTTCGCTGGACTTGTGGCCTTCTTCGTTATGTACCAATGGTTTGCCGATCCTCGCCGGCAAGCATACGGAATTAAAATGCCCGAAGGATTTGCCGTGCATGGAATCGACGTCTCACGATGGCAAGGTGAAATAAATTGGGCGGAATTAGAAAAAATCCGAAGTGGAAAAGACAGTATAGCAATCAGTTTTGCTTTTATAAAAGCTACCGAAGGCGTAAGTCTCATCGACCCAAAATTTGAAACAAATTGGAAAGCCGCTGCAAAAACTCAAATAATCCGCGGCGCATATCACTTTTTTGTCCCTTCGAGAAAGGCAAAAGAGCAAGCCGATAACTTTATTAAGACCGTCAAGCTGTCGAAAGGAGATTTGCCGCCGGCGCTCGACGTCGAAACTCTCGGACGAAAAGGCGCCGAAGAGTTAAGAAATAATGTCAAAATATGGCTTCGGACGGTGGAGAAACATTATGGAATAAAACCCATAATTTATACTTATATAGACTTTTACGAAAAGTATCTAAAGGACGAGGATCTCGAAAAATATCCCCTCTGGATTGCTCATTACTACGAAAAAAGCCTCGAAGTTGATGAAAAATGGCTTTTCTGGCAACATAGCGACGAGGGAATAATCCCCACGTTGAGGGAAAAAGTCGATTTCAATGTCTTCTCAGGCAGCATGAAGCAGCTGAAGGGCTTGTGTAAATAAACTTCGGTCGAAAATCGGCAAAAAACTCAGCCGCAGGCATCAAAAAAAATAGCACACAGACTTTAAAAAGACATATAAAGACACTTTATGAAGGGATGTCTGTGTGCTAAAATCTAATCTATATAAAATTAATCAAAACTCGTTTCTTACTTTGATAACTTACGGCACAATAGTGCTTTGAATTGTTGACCAGGGGCCTGGTTCACCTACATTATTCTCCCACCGTGCGCAGAACCACACCGTGCGTCCTCTTTCGTTATCCTTAAAATTAAGTGTCGCTGGCGAACTTGTGTAAAGTTTCGATTCTGTAAGCTCATTAACGCTTGCCGGAAACGCATCAAGCACCCCCCAACGTATTTCTACACCATGATATCCGCGAGGTTTTGCTCGAGACTTGGTTCCGTGATCATGAAAATTGATAGTCAAAGTACGAATCATCGGAATGTCAATCGAACAATCGGGAATCGTAGTCGGAGGCACTGACTTGTGCTTGATCTTCGACGGCCTTTCGATTCCAATCTGCAAGAGTTCTGCGTCGCTTATGCGAGGGTTAATCTCAAGCATCTGAGTAAGAATACCGATTTTTGGCTCATAATTCTTCCTCGCGTTCCTTTTGCGCGCAGTGATTACGGTGGTACGTGTGTTTGGATCCTTATAGTCGGCCCACGACGCATCCCACTCTGCTTTATCGGGCATTACGTCCGACACAATCCACTCATCATCAAGTCTCCATGTGCTGGCTTTTTCATGAGAAACTTTCACTAACTTATCCTGATAACTATCAAATTCAGGATCTTTTATTGGTACATTCTTCGACATACTTAAATATTTTAAATTGTTTATACTATGGTTGATTAAATATATATCAGGTTTTTGATGATGGCTGACCCATCCTTGATGATGGCTGACCCATCCTCGATGATAGATGACCCATCCTTGATGATAGATGACACGTTCTTGATGATAGATGACCCATTCTCGACGAAATATGACCAACTTGCGACGAAGTTTGACCAGCTCTTGACGAAGTGCGACCAAATCTCGACGAAGGATGAGCCATCATTTATAAAATATGACTTGCTTTTTTGAGCCGCTCCCGAAGGGTAGCTCGAGCTTTTTTCGATGTCTAATTTCTTTGGCATATTCAAAAAACGTTTTCAGTTTCTGCGTGCAAAGATATATACATTTTATGGATTTGGTACTCTTTTTTTGAAAAAAATTTAAACTTTTTTTTAATTCATTGCATATCTTTATCTTAGTTAGACAATGGTTAGACAATAGTTATGCATTGTTATACAATAGTTATGCATTGTTATACATTGTTATATAGCGTGAAGACTATTAGTAGTTCACGCTCTACTCTACCGGTAAAAACCTATAATTTATCACACTTACCATCAAAAACAATCGTATAACAATCGTATAACAATAGTATAACTATCGTATTTAGTATTACCTTTGCCGATTATTATGTAGAATTTATGAATTTCTGATTCGAGGTCTAAATAGCTTATAAATATTTGAAAATATGGAAGAAATACTTTCGAGAATTAATTCTCCCGACGATATTCGCAAGTTCAATCTCGATGAACTTACGCAGCTTTGCAAGGAGTTACGAGAGTTTATTATTGATAAATGCTCGTCGAATCCGGGTCATTTTGGCGCAAGTCTTGGGACTGTCGAGCTAACAGTTGCCTTGCATTATGTCTTTAATACTCCGCATGATAAGTTGCTGTGGGATGTGGGACATCAGGCATATTCTCACAAAATCATCACCGGAAGAAGAGAAATGTTTGAATTTAACCGTAAGTATGGCGGTATCAGCGGTTTTCCTAAGATGAACGAAAGTCCTTATGATGCTTTTGGCGTTGGACATGCTTCGACGGCTATCTCGGCTGCGCTCGGAATGGCTGAGGCTGCGAGGTTAAAAGGCGAAAAGCGTAGCGTGATTGCTGTGGTCGGCGATGGGTCTTTAACCGGCGGACTTGCTTTCGAGGGGATGAATAATGCCGGAGGTTTATCTTCGGATATGCTTGTGGTGTTGAACGATAACAAGATGGCTATCGATCCCAATGTTGGCGGATTGACGGAATATCTTGCCAAGATCACTCTGTCGGGAAAGTACAATCAGCTAAAGCGTAATGTGTGGGATTTCTTGGGCGAGAATCGTTTGAGGAAACTAATCCAACGCATGGGCGCTTCCGTCAAATCGGCTGTGCTGAGCGAGGGGAATTTTTTCGAGTCGATGGGACTTCGTTACTTTGGCCCTATAGATGGACATAACGTTGAGTTTCTGATTAAAACGCTTGAGCGATTGAAGAGCATCGGCGGGCCGAAACTTCTGCACGTTGTAACTCAAAAGGGAAAAGGTTATCGACCTGCTGAAGAGAATCAAACCGAATGGCATGCGCCCGGCCGGTTCGATAAAGATACCGGACAACGGATAATTGTTAAGGCCGACACTACCCGACCGGCAAGGTATCAGGATGTTTTTGGCGAGACTATCATCGAACTTGCCGAACAAAACAGTTCGATACTTGGCATCACTCCGGCAATGCCCAGCGGCAGCTCGCTTAATATGATGATGTCGCGGATGCCGGAGCGCGCCTTTGACGTGGGAATTGCCGAGGGGCATGCGGTAACTTTCGCCGCAGGGCTGGCTGCTGCCGGTTTTACGCCTTTTTGCAACATTTATTCATCATTTATGCAAAGGGCTTATGATAATGTTATTCACGACGTTGCATTGCAGGGCTTAAAAGTGGTTTTTTGTCTCGACCGTGGCGGAATTGTGGGCGAAGATGGCCCGACTCATCATGGAGTTTACGACTTGGCGTATTTTCGTCTTGTTCCGGGGCTGACTGTTGCCGCGCCCATGAACGAAATCGAGCTGCGTAATATGATGTTTACAGCTCAATTGCCCGATTCCGGCACATATTCCATAAGATATCCCCGCGGGAATGGCGTTTTCGATAATTGGAAACAGCCATTCGAGCGGATACCAAAAGGTAAAGCTCGCGTCTTGCGCGAGGGTAACGATTTGGCAGTCTTAAGTATAGGTCATGTGGGTAACTATGCTGTGGAAGCAATCGCTCGTGCCGAATCCGAAGGAATCAGCATTATGCACTGCGATATGCGCTTTGTGAAACCTCTCGACGAGGATTTGCTTCATCGCATCGGAGCTAAGTTTTCGCGCATAATAACCGTCGAAGACGGCACTATTGTAGGCGGACTTGGCGGCGCAGTCTGCGAGTTTTTCGCTTGTAATGGATATAAAGTCAAAGTAGATCGTCTTGGTGTTCCCGACGCTTACATCCAGCAGGGAACTTTGCGCGAACTGCACGCCGAATGTGGATTTGACGTCGAAGGAATTTATCGAAAAATTAAGAATTCTTTATAGAGCCAAGATTGCAGGAGCCAAGAGCCAGGACGGCTTCGCAGGCTGTAATTACCATTAGAGTTTTTTAGTCCGCACGGCTTTCTCGTAATAATTCTACGATTTCCTGGGTAGTTATGTCCAATTTTATCCTCTTGATCCCTTCAAACGGAGATTTTTCAAGCTTATCTTTGTCGTTTACGGGAAGTAGTTTATAACTATTTCCCTCATTATCGTTAAT
Organism: Prevotellaceae bacterium; assembly: GCA_031280885.1. Lineage (GTDB taxonomy): Bacteria > Bacteroidota > Bacteroidia > Bacteroidales > UBA932 > JAIRLF01. The sequence goes on from JAITGD010000189.1 coordinate 8,952, forward strand.
AATTACTTCATCAAGTAAAGCTGCACGAAACACTTTACCAATGTTTTCAGTAAATTCAGAGTATTCAAATATTTTCATTATATTTTTCTATTATTTTAATTCCGAGTTCTTTTCCTATTCGTCTCATGTTAGCATCAAAAGTCAATAAGGGCAAGCCTAACCTCAATGCTGGCTCCAAGTAGAAGGCATCATAAGCATATATTTTGTATTTCCATGCTATTTTTAATGCTTTATTGAAATCAGTTTGTAGAAGTTTTAAAGGTATTGTTTCAAAAATCCAAAATAGTGTCAGTATCTTTTCTTCTGTATCGATTACTTTTCTTTTCATCATCTTTGTTAAGGCATTTGCAATCTCAAAAACAACAACATTTGAAGAAACTATTACTGTCCCTTTGTATAATTTATAACTAATTTGCTTTCGGGTTCATCGGCAATAACAGCCATTATTGCACTTGCATCTAATAATATTTTCATTTGTGTTAATTTACCGTATTATTTAAAATGTAAAAGTAATAAGTTCTGATAGATTTAATCAATCTCGAACTTGTCCGTTTCCTTTGACCGTCCATTTGTAGCTTGTTAGAGCATTGAGGCTCATTGGACCTCGTGCATGCAATTTTTGGGTGCTGATTCCTATTTCGGCTCCCAGTCCAAACTGAGCGCCGTCGGTAAATGAAGTTGGAGCGTTGTGATACACCACAGCGGCGTCCACAGTTCGTAAAAATTCGTCGGCAGTTTGCAAGTTTTCGCTGATTATAGCTTCGCTGTGTTGAGTTCCGAAGTGCGTTATATGTTCGACGGCTTCCGAAAGGCTGTTTACTGTTTTTATTGACATTCGGTATCCAAGAAATTCCTGTCCGAAGTCCGATTCTTGAGCTTCCTTCAGCAGGGGATATTTTCCGTTCAATGCGAGGAACGAATCCTTATCGGCAAGGATTTCGACTTTCGAGGCAAGCAAATCTTCGACGAGTGCGAATAAATCGTCGATTCTCTCACGGTGTACAATCAAGCAATCGAGGGCATTACACACGCTTACACGTCGAGTTTTGGCATTATTTATTATACGACGTCCTTTCAGAAGATCGCCGTCCGCATCAAAATAAGTATGCACCACTCCGGCTCCGGTTTCGATTACGGGAATTTTTGCATTACTGCGGACGAAGTCGATCAAAGCCTTGCTTCCGCGCGGAATACAGACGTCAATCAGTCCGGTAGCGTTCAGCAGATGCAGGGTATTTTCTCTTCCCGATGGATAGAGGTACACAGCATTTTTACTGATTTTGTGTTCTTCAAGCGATTCTTGGATGATTTTCACAAGGATTTTATTACTTTCGTCGGCTTCTTTACCGCCTTTAAGCACGCAGGCGTTACCGCTTTTGAAGCAGAGGGCAAAAACATCGAGGGTTACATTTGGTCTCGATTCGTAGATTACGGCAACGACTCCCATCGGAACGGAGATTCGCTGAATTTCCAGCCCGTTTGGCATGATTCGATTATCGACCGTTTGCCATAGCGGGCAATCGAGCGAGGCCACATTTCGGAGGTCGGCGGCCATGTTTTTTATCCGACTTTCGTTAAGAAGCAGCCTGTCGAACATCGGATTTTCTTCTGACATTTTTTTCAGATCCTCTTTGTTTGCTTTGACTACATCGTCGGAGGCCGATTCCAATCTATCGGCAAGCGAAGTCAGCAGTTTGCATCGCAATTCTTCGTCGATTAGCGGAAGCAGTCGGCTGACTTTTTTTGTTTCATTGAGATTTTCGAGGTAAAACTGTTGTTCCATATCTTTCTCCTGCAAGTATTTTATCGAGATTTACTATATTTTTAATTGACATTATATGCACCATTATACCGGCGTCGGAGGCTTTACGAGCGGTAGTAAGTTTGCTGGCCATTCCACCGCGTCCTCCGGCGCTGGCGGCTTTTGACACTTTGATTTCGCCTTCCGACGGGTCGATTGTGTCAATCAGCGTCTTCATATCTGATCGATATACTCCATCGACATTAGTAAGCAGCAAAAGTTTGTCGGCATTAACGAGCATGGCAATCAGCCCTGCAAGTTCGTCGTTATCAGTAAACATAAGTTCTTTCGTAGCTATGGTATCGTTTTCGTTAATCACCGGAATAATGTCTCCATGAGCGCTGATTGTTTGCAAAAGTCGCGTTACATTTTGACGATTTTTGCGGGTATTGAAGTCCTGTTTGCTCAGGAGGAGTTGCGACACCAGCACTCCGTATTTTTGCGACAGCGACGAGTAGAGCGTCATCAATTCATGTTGACCGACGGAAGCGAGCAATTGTTTTTCTTCGAGCGACGATCCGTATTCTCTATTTTGTATTTGTTTTGCGATATAACGTCCCGAACCCACAGCGCCGGAACTAACTAACCACACATGATGACCTTCGCGCTGCATTGCGATTATGCGGTCGATTATAGCCGACAGGATTCCTTCGTCGGGTTTTGCGTCGGTGGCAAGGATACTTTGTGTTCCGACTTTAATTACGATTTTCATTCAGTTCATTTAATCTGGTTAGACTTGCTTTGATGGCCTCTTTCATCGAATTATCAAAAGAAGGTTTCAATACTTTAAGTGCAACTTCGGTGCATCCTCCTTTGCTGGTTACTGATTTTCTCAATCCTTCGAAATCGCCGTTAGTACAAGCGCATCCGGCGAGCAATTCTCTCACCATTGCGGTAGCAGTATCCAGATCTACGCCTGTGTTTACGGTTTGACTGACCATCAATTCCATAAAAAGATACACATAAGCCGGACCTGAGCCGAATATTGTGGTAAGAAAGTCTAACTGTTCTTCGGTATTCAGCCATACAGTGAGGCCGGTTCCATCGAGCATAGCGTTTATTTTTGCAACGTCCTCATCGGTGATTTTTTCTCCGGCAACCGAGAGATTCACACTATGTCCGGCCTGAATTGCGATGTTAGGCATTATTCGCACAGCGCGATTATTTTCAAATTCGAGCCTATTTATTTTGACTCCAGCCATGACCGAAACAAAAAGCGAATCTTTGATATACAGCCCTATACGGTCGGCAATACAGTTAAACATTTGAGGCTTGATGGCGCAGACAATTATATCTGGCTTAAAATCAATTTCTCTCGTCTGCGATAGATCTGCAATAAATTGAGCCTTTGGAAATTCGGCGGCGCAGCTAAGGCTTGGCTGTACAACGAGAACATCTTCGCGGCTCCATGCCGACAAAAGCGCTTTCCCGATATTGCCGCATCCAAGTAAAAGAATTTTCATAATTATTTGCTTACTCTTGATTCTTGAAATCTTGATTCTTGGTTCCTATAAAAAATCTCTCCTTGCGGGATTGAACACATCCACGATAGCGCCTTTTTCTATGCAAAGGCAGCCGTGCGAAACATCGGGCGCAACATAAAAACCATCGCCCTTGCTGAGGATTTTCTTTTCATTTTCCACCTGTACCTCGAATTTTCCCGAAGCGATGTAGCTTGTTTGCACGTGAGGATGAGTATGTAGCGCACCTATAGCGCCTTTCTCAAAGGAACATTCCACCATCATGATATTTTCGTCGTAAGCCACTAATCGACGGCTTATTCCTTCGCCAGCCGGATAAATTTTTTCTTCCGACGACACAAAAAACGATTTACTTTGAACAATCATAAAAAATTTGTATTAAACGCCGCAAAGCTACAAAATATATTTCAAAACCTCAATGAAGCAAAAATAGAAAAGCCTTGAAAATTAAAGAAATTCCTGTTATGTAACATTTATGTAATACCATGTAACAATAAAGTTTTTATATAGACAAGAAAGTATATCTATCACAATTTCACGACTTTACTCCCCTACCCTACATTCAGTTAAACATTTTTCGATACTGACACGGAGTATAGCAAGTAAGCTTTTTGAACAGATAGGAAAAATACGAAAGATTCTCGAAGGACAATCCGTAGGCGATGTCTTTAACCTGCACATTTTTAAGCAAAAGCATCAATTGTGCCTTTTCAATTTTCTTTTGATTGACATAATCGATAGGCGTACATTGCATTGACGCTTTAAACAAACGGATAAAATGATCGTTCGACAAGCTCGCTATTTCCGATAAATCGCTTATTTTAATTGGTTTATCTATATTTTTGCGGATATATTTCAAGACCTTTACTATCCGCTCGTCCGAGACCTCGTATTTATATGTCGAAAATCTGACAAAGCGCGAAAGCAATTGCAAGAGAATCCCTTTAGTCTCTAAAACAGCATATTCCGGCTGATGGGCTTCCGTAGCGATGTCGCGCAAAAGAGTTGGCTGATTATCGTAAGTTTGCGGATCGAACTGTTTCAATTCCCGTCCGTGATTTATTTCCATAAGTCTTTCTACAAGAAACAAATCCGATTCGTTAGCTTCGACCTCGAAGGGAAAATTCATATCCTCCAGCGCCTTTGTTGTCGAAGACTGTTTTTCGTAGATATGAATGTAATAATGAGCAAAATATCCCTCACATTCGTAGCTATGCGGAGTAAAAGGCGGAATAAGATACAAACAACGCGGCCTCAATTCGCGAGCGCCGTCGGGAAGATTCACCGTCGCTTTGCCCTCTTTTACATAAAACAATCGAGTAAAAGGGCTGCTGATATTCTTCCAGTTCCAATCGCCGTTGTGCGCCGATTCGCCGACATTCAACAGGATTAATTGCATATTATCCGTTTCTCTCATTTTGCAAAGATAGATTTTTTTCTTGACACAATGTCGAAATATTGTTATCGAATATCGAAATTACGTAAATTCTTATCGAATATCGACCTCTACCTTTGCAGAAAAATAGTGTCAATTAAAATAAAAACAACATTATGATTACTAAAAGATTCCAGGGCGACTGGCCGAAAATCGGCATCCGCCCGACCATAGACGGACGCATGGGCGGCGTGCGCGAATCGCTCGAAAATCAGACCATGAACATGGCTAAAAGCGTGGCGACACTCCTCGAATCATCGCTGAAATATCCCGATGGAACAGCAGTTCAATGCGTTATAGCCGATTCTACTATCGGACGTGTGGCCGAAAGCGCCGCCTGCGCCGAAAAATTCAAACGCGAAAATGTCGGAATAACAATCACCGTAACCCCTTGCTGGTGCTACGGCAGCGAAACGATGGACATGGATCCGCACACCGTAAAGGCTGTCTGGGGTTTCAACGGAACGGAACGTCCGGGCGCGGTTTACTTGGCCGCAGTGCTTGCGGCTCACGCACAGAAGGGTTTACCTGCTTTCGGAATATACGGACGCGATGTTCAGGACGCTGGTACAACCGAAATTCCCGCCGATGTAAGCGAAAAACTGCTTCGCTTCTCGAAAGCGGCTATGGCAACGGCCATAATGCGCGGAAAATCATATCTTTCGATAGGCGCAGTTTGCATGGGAATCGCAGGTTCGATAGTAAATACCGACTTTTTCGAGGACTATCTCGGAATGCGTTGCGAGGGAATCGACGAAGTGGAAATCATCCGCCGCATGACCGAAGAAATATACGACAAGGAAGAATACAAAAAGGCATTGTCGTGGGTAAAAGCGAATTGCAAGGAAGGCGACGACGTATGCAACCGTAAAGATTTGCAAAAAAGTCGCGAAGAAAAAGACAAAGATTGGGAATTTATCGTCAAAATGACCCTGATAGTGCGCGACTTGATGAGCGGCAATCCGAAACTCAAAGAAGCAGGATTCGGCGAAGAAGCTCTCGGACACAACGCTATCGCGGCCGGTTTCCAGGGTCAGCGTCAATGGACTGATTTTTACCCGAATGGCGACTTTACCGAAGCCATTCTCAACTCGTCCTTCGACTGGAACGGCATCAGAGCGCCCTACATCCTCGCCACCGAAAACGACGCCCTGAACGGAGTGGCGATGCTTTTCGGTAATCTCCTCACTAACACCGCGCAAATCTTCGCCGACGTGCGTACTTATTGGAGTCCCGAAGCCGTCGAAAGAGTAAGCGGCAAAAAATTACAGGGCAAAGCCGCCGGAGGAATCATCCACCTAATCAATTCAGGAGCAGCTACTTTGGACGGTTCAGCGCGTCAAAGCGACAAAAACGGAAATCCCGTCATGAAAGCTTTCGGCGAAATATCGGCTGAAGAAGCCAAAGCCTGTCTCGACGCAACTACTTGGGTTCCAGCCAATCGCGAATATTTCAGAGGAGGCGGTTTTTCGTCGAAATTCCTCACTCGCGGCGGAATGCCTTGCACGATGGTACGTCTGAACTTGGTCAAAGGTTTGGGTCCCGTGCTGCAACTCGCCGAAGGATGGTCGGTAGAACTCGAAGCCGACGTACATAAAATCCTGGACGACAGAACCGACAAGGGCTGGCCTACTACCTGGTTTGTGCCGCGACTGACCGAAAACGACAATTTCAAAGACGTTTATTCGGTGATGAATTATTGGGGAGCAAACCATGGATCAATCAGTTACGGACATATCGGCGCCGATTTGATCACGCTGGCATCCGTGCTGCGCATACCCGTATCCATGCACAATGTGGACGAAAAAGACATCTTCCGTCCCGCCGCCTGGAGCGCCTTCGGAATGGATAAGGAAAATGCAGATTATCGCGCCTGTAAAACATACGGGCCGCTGTATAAGTAATTAAGAATTAAGAATTAAGAATTAAGAATTAAGAGGGATTCAGGATTGCAAGAATCAAGAGTCAGGACAGCTTGCTGAATTATGAATTATGAATTAGCTACGCAGTCTGGTTTGATGAACAGTTAGTTATGAAAAATAAGACTGCGTAGCTGTCTTGGCTCTTGGTTCCTGCAATCTTGGCTCTAAAATTTATGAATTATGGAAATATCTATTTTTGTTGAACAGGCACGGCGTGTTGGCGCCGAGCGTTTGCAGTTGTGCAGCAGTGGAAATCTTTCGTGGCGAATCGGTGAAGATACTGCACTGATCTCAGGAACAGGCTCATGGCTACCAACTTTGAAAAAAGAAAACGTAGCTGTGTGCGAAATTTCCACAGGCAATCGCATCGAAGGGCCAAAACCCTCGATGGAAAGTTCGTTTCATCTGGGCGTTTTACGTGAACGTAAGGATGTTAATGTGGTTTTACATTTTCAGTCGGAATTTGCAACCGTCGTTTCGTGCATGAAGAAAAAGCCGAGCGATTTCAACGTAACTGCCGAAGTTCCATGTTATTGCGGAAAAGAAATTCCCGTCATTCCATACTATCGTCCCGGTTCGCCCGAATTGGCCCTTGCCGTAACCGAGGCTTTGCGAAATCACAATTGCGCTTTGCTTAGCAAACACGGTCAGGTAGTGTGCGGTAAGGATTTCGACGAGGCTTTTCAACGAGCGGTGTTCTTTGAAATGGCCTGCGGGATAATTGTCCGCGCCGGCGAGGGTAATTATCTGACTCTCACCGAAGACGAAATAAACGATCTCGAAGCATACATATCAGGAAAGAAATGAAACGATGAAATCATATCTTGCACTGGATTTGGGAGCGGGCAGCGGACGTGCCATAGTCGGTTATTTTAAGGAGGGACGCATTTATCTTGATGAAGTGTCGCGCTTTGAAAATAGACGTGTAAAACTCGGAAACACAGACTATTGGGATTTTCTTGCTCTCTTCGACGAGATCAAAAAAGGCATATCGGCAGCCGTCAAAAAAGGATACGATCTGCACGGAATAGCTGCGGATACCTGGGGCGTAGATTTCGGGCTTATCGACGCAAGCGGTTCCCTGATTTCCAACCCCGTAAGCTATCGCGACGCACGAACGGCGGGAATGAGCGACGAGGCTTTCAAATCGATATCAAAAGAAGAAATGTACCGAGTTTCGGGCATTCAAATGATGGAAATAAACACTCTGTTTCAGTTGCTTAGTCTCATCAAACGAAAAGATTCCGCGCTGGCCGTCGCCGACAAACTTTTATTTATTCCCGATTTAATAAACTTTTTTCTGACAGGACGAATCGCCAACGAATACACCATCGCTTCCACCTCGCAACTGCTGAATGTGAGGACGAAACAGTGGGACATTTCGCTTTTCGAGCGTTTGGCTTTGCCCTCGAAACTTGTCGCCGAAATTGTTCATCCCGGAACGCTAATCGGAACGCTGAGCGACGCAATCGCCAAAGAAACCGGAGCGAAGAATGTAAAAGTCTATGCAGCAGGCTCTCACGACACAGCCAGCGCCATCGCAGCCATTCCCTTCGAGGGCGACAACTGCGCTTTTCTGAGTTCGGGAACTTGGTCGCTCTTCGGAATAACTGCGGACGAAGCAATTTTGACGGAAAAGGCTTTTGCCGACGACTTTACCAACGAAGGCGGAGCAAACGGCAAAATACTTTTCATGCGAAATATCACCGGACTTTGGTTGCTGCAACGTTTGATAGACGAATGGGAAAGCGCTGAAGGTGAGAAACAATCGTATGAATTTTTGTTATCCGAAGCCGCGAAAGCCGAACCATTCCGCAGTTTGGTGAACAGCGACGAGGCTGTTTTTGCTAATCCGCAGAGTATGAGCGCCGCAATCGACGAATATTGTCGTGCAACGGCTCAGCCTTCTCCGCGAAACAAGGGCGAATACCTGCGTTGCGTAATGGAATCGCTGGCCTTGAAATATCGCGTGGTAAACGACTGTCTGAGAGAATGTTCAGGCAAGTCGGTCGAAAAACTATACATCGTGGGCGGCGGAAGTCGAAATCTCATGCTGAATCAAATGATTGCCAACGCATTGAACCTGGAAGTGATAACGGGTCTGGTCGAAGCAACGGCGGCAGGCAACATCATGCAGCAGGCCATAGCCGACGGAACGGTCGAAAACGAAATCGTCGGACACGAGATTATCAGAAAGAGTTTTAATTTTGCGTCGTATAAACCGAAAGAACATCAGGAATGGCTTCAGGCAATTCGCAGATTTACAGATATTTTACAGATAAAGAAATAAAATGAAAAACAAGGAAACACAAGGCTTATTCGCAGGGAAAAACGGAGCGAACTATCTATTTCCCTTTATTATAGTAACTTCGCTGTTCGCCCTTTGGGGCTTTGCCAACGACATCACAAATCCGATGGTTGCGGCTTTTAAGAATATACTGTTAATCAGCAATTTCGAGAGTTCGCTGGTGCAGTTTGCCTTTTACGGCGGATACTGTTTTATGGCGATTCCGGCCGCGCTTTTTATACGCCGATTCAGCTATAAACGAGGCATTCTCGTGGGTTTGGGCTTGTATTCGGCAGGCTGCATGCTTTTCATTCCCGCAGGTAACGCAATGGCATTCTGGGCTTTTCTCATTGCATATTTTGTAATGACCTGTGGATTAGCATTTCTCGAAACAACGTCGAATCCCTACGTTCTTTCGATGGGTCCCGAAGCAAGCGCGACGCGACGGCTCAATTTTGCGCAGGCTTTCAATCCAATAGGCTCGCTGACGGGAATGTTTGTCGCTAAGGAATTTATCCTGGCTCGTTTGAACGAAGCCACTGAGGAAGAGCGCAAAGCGATGTCTCCCGATGTTTTGGCGCAGGTTCAGCAGGCTGATCTTGACGTGATTAGCGGCCCCTATCTGATGCTGGGACTTGTGGTTTTATGCTTCTTCGTCCTCTTTTTTGTTTCCCGATTGCCGCGCACTGTATCGGCCAACGCGGGCGTAGATTCGGTCGGTCGGACAGTCAAGAACTTGCTGAAAAACAGACGTTACGTCCTGTCGGTCGTTGCACAAACTTTCTATGTGGGCGTGCAAATCATGGTCTGGACTTTCATCATACAATATGCCGGAGCGGAATTAGGCATGAAAAAGGCCGACGCACAGTTTTACAACATGATAGCTATGGTCTGCTTTGTATCCAGCCGCTTTATCTGCACTTTTTTGCTGAAATATCTGAAACCCGGCTTGTTACTGTTTACGCTTGCCATCGGCGGCGCATTGTTGATTCTTTGGACGATTTTCGGCGGCGGCAATCCCGAAGCAGGCGCCTTGCTGGAAGCGAAACTCGAATCGGCACAAGGATTTATGGAAAAATTGAGTGTTTATTTTCAAGCTCTTTTTCAAATCGACGGAATGTCGGGTTTGGCGGCCTTAGTTGGCGTTTCCTCCTGTATGTCGCTGATGTTCCCCACTATATACGGCATTGCTCTGAAAGGCATGGGCGAAGAAGCCAAATTAGCTTCGGCAGGACTGATTTTGGCCATCGGCGGAGGCTGCATCATGCCGCCAATGCAAGGCTGGCTCATAGATAAAGCCGTGTGGTTCGACGCTTTATCCTCAGTACGAATTTCCTTCGTGCTGCCGCTGATTTGTTTTGTGGTGATAGCCTGCTTCGGACGGTATGTGTCGGTGCAAAATCGCAAATAAAAACGCGAGCGAACTTTTAACTATTTATTTTGTTATCTACTGAAATTCATTAAATAAAACGTAAGATGAAAAAAATTATTCTGATGATGGCGACGGCAAGCCTGCTGATAGGCGCTAATGCCTGTAAATCAAAAAAGAAAACTGCGACGGAGAAAACCGTCGAAGCACAAACCGCCGACAATTCGCAAAACAGTTTGAACTGGGACGGAACATACGTCGGACCGATTTCTTGCGCAGGCTATCCGGCTGCACAAGCGACGATTACACTGTATCCCGACGGCCTCTGGGACATGTTCCGAATATACATAGGCGGCGATAAAGATCTCGTAAAAGTCTATACCGGCACATTTAGCTGGGATTCAACAGGAAACAATATCAAGCTGGCTGGTTTGCCCGAAAATGAAGGCAGCCGAGACTACAAAGTCGGTGAAACAGGGCTGATTGAGCTTGACAACGAGGGAAAACCGTTGATTGGCGAACTTAACGAAAAATACGTCCTTGCTAAAAAAATTTCCGAAGAAAATAGCTCTGATTCAGAACATAACTCGCAAAACAGCCTGAATTGGGACGGAACTTACACAGGAAAGGTAATCCCCTGCCCCGATTGTCCCACCGTCGAAACGACTATTACGCTTTATCAAAATAATACTTTTGACATCGCTTACAAAAACGGAAACGAATCAATTCAACTGAATGGCAAGCCATTCCGATGGAATACGGCAGGAGGCGAAATCGTGCTTTTTGATATGCCGGAAAATATTTATTCAAATCGCTACAAAGTTGGAGAAAACCGATTGATTCAGTTGGACTTAAAACATCCGAGCGAATTTGCAGACAGGGCTTATCTTCAAAAAAAATAATTATCAAACAATTAAAAAAATCCTAAGTAATGAAAAAAATATTGCTGACGGCAATGCTCGCAATGTTGAGCTTATCAATTTCGGCACAAGCGAATTACGTGCCAAGCAAAGAGAATCTCGAAGCTCGCAAATTTCTCGAAGAAGCGCGTTTCGGAATGTTCGTACATTGGGGCGCATCAAGCGTTCTTTCTGATGGCGAATGGGTTATGAATAATCGCAATATCAAAGTCGGCGATTATTCGCGCTTGATTAATTTCTTTGACCCGCAGGATTTCGACCCCGTCGCATGGGTAAGCATGGCCAAAGGCGCTGGAATGAAGTACATTATCTTCGTGTCGAGACATCACGACAGCTTCAGTAATTGGGACACAAAACAATCGGAATGGAAAATAACCGAAACTCGTTACGGAAAAGATGTTATAAAACTGCTTGCCGAAGAGTGTAAAAAACAAGACATGAAACTCGGATTTTATTATTCGACGCTCGATTGGTATCGTTCCGATTATCAGTGGGAAACGGGACGCACAGGCAAGGGAACAGGACGCGCGGGCAAAAGCGACTGGCCGGCGTATATAAATTTTATGAAAGCGCAATTGACTGAGCTTCTTACGGAATACGGACCTGTGTTCGCCATCTGGTTCGACGGACATTGGGATCAAACCGATCACGAAAATCGTACCGACCCGACGAGTAAGGTCAATTGGCATTACGACGAAATTTATTCGCTGATTCACAGCCTGCAACCTCAATGTCTCGTAGCAAACAATCATCACTTGCCGCCTTTCCCCGGCGAAGATTATCAAATTTTTGAAAGGGATTTACCGGGCGAAAACAAGTCGGGACTTAGCGGACAAAGCGTGTCGGAAAAATTGCCTCTGGAAACTTGCGAAACTATCAATGATTCATGGGGATACAGAATTACCGACAACAAGTATAAATCTACTAAACAGCTTGTACACACCCTTGTACGTGCTGCCGGATATGGAGCGAATCTCCTGCTTAACGTAGGCCCGATGCCCAACGGCGAAATCCAATCCGAATGTGTTGAACGTCTGGTAGGTGTGGGCGCCTGGCTCGAAAAATACGGCAAAACTGTTTACGGAACGCAGGCAGGTTTCGTCAATCCACAATCGTGGGGAGCGATAACTCGCAGAGACAAAAGCTATTTCATTCATATCCTGCAAAAGGAAAGCGAAGAACTTACGCTTGATTTTCCCGTCAAAATAAAAGAGGCTAAATGGCTGAACTCAACCACAAAAGCCGAATGGAAACAGGAAGCGAAAACAAATAAACTGACATTGAAACTCAATGTCCCGGAGGATGAAATTGATACTATTCTGGAAATAACGGTGAAATAGATTCTCTACACAATTAATCATATATTACACAGGGGCTTTGCACGTGCAATGCCCCTATGTGTTTATAAGACGCGCTGTTCTGGCTAATTCCCGCAAAAATTACACAGCTTTCAGGTCAAAGTACATGATTCTGGTTTCGTCATCGACATCGGTTTGGGTAAGGAAGCGAAATCCATTTTTTTCGTAAAATAAAAAGGCATTTCTATACGCATCCACCATGATGAAACGACATCCAGAACGTTGCTGCCCTGTTACGTACATTTCACGTACGGTCAGAAGGATAAGTTTTCCAAAACCCATTCCTGCATACTTTTTCGCAACGGCCAAGCGTCCTATCTTGACGGCTGGATATGTTCTTCGCCGTTTTTCGTTGGGAATGGCGCGATTTATACGGTTCCATATTGCCGATTCCATGTCGCTCCTTATCAAACTATCGTTCGAAAGGCTGAAATATGCAAGCGTTTCGTCGTTTGTTTGAATAAGATAAGTTGCCGCTAACAATGTGGTCAGATAGTTTCTTGCATCGTTATGCAGAAAATCATTTAACTCATTATCTTCGCTTTCAAATGGTTTGATAAGAGTATCTTCTTCAAGACGAATCAGGCGACTGTTTGTAGCTGTCAGCAAGTTCCGCAGATTCATAACGGAAATGTTGCAATACTTTGAAGCAATTCGTATGCTTTGCGTTGTTCGTCGCGTTCTTCGTCTGATATGGGTTTTACGTGTTCCATTTCCCACTCCAAACGTTCCCATTCTTCTGCCGACAATATCGGGGTGTCTTTAATTGGTCGTGCCATGTCTTTTAGCAATTTAAAATTTGACGCAAAAGTATAAAATTTCTGTAAATTGTGAAACAGGATTATAACATTCCCATAAAAAACACTTACCTTTGCGCAATGTTTCGACATTTAAACCGGAAAAAAATGATAAACAGTGAATTAAGATCTCATCAATGGAAAGCCTTCAAAAGGCATCCGGCTTTTGAAAGGAATATGACTATCAAAGTATTGATGTTCATTACTTTTGGTTTCATTGCCTTGTACCTTTTGATGCTGGGGCTGATGCTCGACATAATATTGCTGGAAATCGGCGCTTATCAGTCGCCCGTCGATTCATTCAATTCACTCTTGCATTTTGTATTTATGGCAGATTTTGCTATAAAATTACTCATAAAATCAAATCAATCCATGCAGATAGCGCCGTATCTCGCATTGCCCGTGAAGCGGAATCGCCTGTTCAATTTCCTGCTGATGAAGGAATTTAGCAGTCCGTTGAATTATTATCTGCTGTTTACGCTTGTTCCCTTTGCGCTGAAAGTTTTCATTCCGGCCTTTGGCGTCTTGGCAAGCCTGCTGTACCTCGCATTTATCTGGCTGATGTGTATAGCAATCAGCTTATTAGTATCGTGGATTAATTATCTGGCAAGAAGAAATTTCTTGTTTTATGGAATTGCCCTCGTTTGCATTGCGGCGCCGCTCGTTGCGCAGTTTGTCTTGAAGTTCAAACTCGATGAAACAATGCAGCATTTTGGCGAATTAATCCTGACAATCAATCCTTTTGTCTGGATTGGACTTGCGGCGGCGGGAAGCGCTTTCTGGTATCTCAATCTGCTGCAAATGAGGGAATCGGTTTATAACGAGTTGGAAGGCGAGCGGATCAGCAAAGTTTCATCGCTTTCGCAACTCTCGTTTCTGGAACGTTTCGGCACGACGGGCGATTATATTATGCTCGAAATAAAAATGATACTGCGTTCAAAACGTTTAAAAAACATAATCATTGCATATCCCCTACCTGTGGCTTATTTTATGTACATGGTATATTCGCCTGATTTCCTGAAAGGCGGAAGAGATTTTATTTTCCTTATGTATGGAATACTGTCGATTGGCATGTTTGGCATAACGATGGGACAGTTTATTTTCACTGCCGAATCGTCGTTTTTCGACGGCATGGCCTCGCGACGAGGTTCGATTTTTGAAATGCTAAGAAGCAAATATATTTTCTATTCAATCTGCTCAACAATAATTACTATCTTATTCCTGATTCCGGTATTTCAGGGGAAAATGAGCCTGCTTTTTCTCTTTGCCCTTTTCTTTTACACCATCGGCCCTATCTATTTTATGATGTTTCAGAACGCCGTTTACAATAAAACTTATATCGACTTGTTCGACAAAGGAATGATGAATTGGAAAGGACAATCAGGCTCAATGTTTGTAATCGCTGTATTAGCACAATTCATTCCTGTTGTTTCGATGCTAATTATGAGAGTTATATGGGGTGAAACTTTTTCTTTGTGGGTGATGCTCTTTGTCGGTGCAAGTTTTGTAATCACTTCGCAATCATGGTTAAAATGGACTTACGGACGTTTCCTGAAACGAAAATATAGAAATATGGAGGGATTTAGAAGTAATTAAGAATGATTCAGGATTGCAAGAACCAAGAGCCAAGACTGCTACGCAGGCCGGATTTAGCATCATGTAGGGGCAAGGCGCGCCTACCACTACAACGAATACGGATTCAAATGCTCGTAGAGACGCACGGCGTGCGTCTCCAAAAATCCCAAAGTCAAAAAAAATATTATGGAACTGAAAATAAACAATCTTGTAAAACGTTTTGGCGATAAAACCGCGCTGGAGATCGCCGAATTGAACATCGCCAAAGGAACACTTTTAGGTCTGGTTGGCAATAACGGAGCCGGCAAAACTACTCTGTTTCGCTTGATTCTCGATCTGCTGAAAGCTAATTCGGGAACCGTGTTGAGCAAAGAAATCGAAGTCAGCAAGTCGGAAAACTGGAAAATTTATACCGGCGCTTTTATCGATAATCGCTTTCTGATTGATTTCCTGACTCCCGACGAATATTTTTACTTTGTCGGCCGAACCTATGGAATGAGCAGAGATGCAGTCAAAGAAAGTTTGCTCACGTTTACGCGGTTTATGAGCGACGAAATTCTGAATCAAAAGAAATATATCCGTAATTTTTCGGCAGGCAACAAGCAGAAAATCGGAATCGTAGCCGCTATGATGGTGCGTCCCGAAATTCTGATTCTCGACGAACCGTTCAACTATCTCGACCCTTCGTCGCAAATCGAAATACGAAATCTGATTGCTCAGACAAACAACGAAAATGAAACTACCGTCCTCATTTCGAGCCATAACCTGAATCATACTACGGAAATATCAAAACGTATAATTCTGCTGGAAAAAGGCTTAATCAAAATGGATATAATCAATACGCCGGACTCAATCGCCGAACTAAATAATTACTTCGCAGAGCAGATCTAATTCCCACAAAGCATTTTTTTTCTAATTCCCACAAAGCTCACAAAGCTCACAAAGCATTTTTCTAATTCCCACAAAGCACACTAAGCACACAAAGCTTTTCTTTGTGAGCTTTGTGAGCTTTGTGGGAATTAATCCTTTGTGGGAATTATGAAAATGCTTTGTGGGAATTAATCCTTTGTGGGAATTATGAAAAGAACTGCTACGTCTTTCGGCGAGATGGTTAAAGTTTTTTTCAGATCGACCGTTTGTCCGCTCCAAAGTTCTGTTGCCTGATACGTTTTGCCGACGTCTAATCCCATCCTTTCTAATGGGACATGCAGGCTCAGTTCGCTCTCCCCGTAATTAAAACAGACATAATACACTCCGTTTGCTTCCACGCGCATAAACTGATTTTCCGATTTTTCGCCGGTTCCTTCCAGAGGACGGAACGACACACCGTTTGCAAGTCTGTTAATCGCCGCATTGGTCAGATAGCGAAGAGATCTCTCTTTTCCTTCACTGTCGCCGTCCAGACTGTAATCATCGCCTGCAATATAAATGCCTGTGATAACGGAAGAAGCAACACGCGCCCTGTTTTCCCCCTCCGTGGCGTCCCTTAGAACGATATGATCAGCATCGTTGTACTGATATACTTTATCTATCCACCATCCGTATGAAAGGGCGTTCATCGTATATTCCGTATCTTTTATCCTGTTCCATGCGTCGCAGGCTATCCGGCGCGACTGTGCATAATGCGCCGGAAAAACGGGAGAAATGGAAAGGTGGATGTACATATCGCCGAAATATTTATTCAACAGCGTCATACCATAATTGTATGCCTGAATACCGGTCTGCATTTCCGGCACGTACCATTGATCTCCTTCCATGGCGCCATGGGTCATGAAGTCCATTTTGACATATTCAAATCCACAGCGGCGAAACAAGTCCGAAGTTTTCTTCATGCGTTCCTCCACTGCCGGATGCGTCGGATCAAGGGCATACGCGCCGTCTAATTCCTGCGGTTTTCCGTCGGCGTAAACGTACAGATCTTTATATTTATACGTTTCGGCGTCGTGCACAGTCGCTTCCGGATTTTTCCCCCAATCCGTAAACGGCGTCCAGTAAATTCCGGCTATCTGTCCGTTTTCGCGGCATTTCCGGACAAAGGCTTTCAGTTCTTCTTCGGTAAAACTGTTCCAGCCCGAATCAAGACCTATATACAGAGTATGATCGGCATTTATAAATCCATTATCCTGCAAACTGTTCCTGAAATAATCGGATACTTCCATCGCTTTGGCGAAAGTCAGTTTAAACTGAAGTACGCCCCAGCTGTTCCATCCAAAGGGAACCGCTTTATTCCATGCTTTTGGAGGAGCGATCGTCGAATTTGCCAGGGCATATTCGTCCAGTCCGTCCCTCCAGTCGTTGAAAACGCCAAACAGGATTTTGGGCGATTTGATTTTTTTGCCGGATATGGCGCCGTGAGGTTTGGAATCGCGGGTCAGCGTATCGGCAACGCCGCCATAGCAAATCAGGGATTTTAACCCGCCGGATTTATTGCCTGTCATTTTCACAGCGGATTTCCAACTATCATGTTCCACCGAACCTGCGACAAGACCGTTCCGGCTGTCATTATGAAAAACGGCGGAAACTTCATAGCTTGTAAGCTCGTCAAAATCGAGCGAATGCGAGCGGTAACGTATCCAGCAGTCATTATCAAAAGGGATGAACAAGGCTCTGTTTCCGGCAGGATTCTGCAAAAAATCAAACCGTTCAATCCTGACAGGAGCCATATAAGCGGATGACACTTCCCGTCCGGCATCCTCAAGCGTAAATTCGGTGAGCAGATAATCTTTCCCCTGATAAAGGTAGAAAAACTGCGTCAACACGGGTAAGCCGGGTTCTTCATAAGTAAAGACAACAGTCCGTCCTTTCCCGAAGCCGTCTTCCACATCTCCGGTTTCATAGCGCACCCCGGAGTAATCCTTTGTAGATATGTCTCTTCCTTTCCAGCGATACGAGGCATACAAATCATAGCATATCCGTTTTGATTCTTTTTCAAGGCTGATGCTTCTGCCGTCCGGATCATAAACGATTTTCCATTTATCTGATTCCACCGAATAGCCACTGCACGAAAAGAAAGCAAAAAACGTACACGTCAATATTAAATTTTTCATATCAATATAATTTTGCGCAAAGATAAGGCAAAAGCAGAAAGCAGAAAGCAGAAAGCAGAGATGTGTTTTCTACATAAGCTGTCTCAAAAGTCAATAATTCTTTTACATAGAAGGACGTAAAACATTGATAATCACGGTTACAACTTCTTGCGAAAGATACCTCCTCACCTCGCGAAAGCAAGATCTTTGTTTCGATAAAACCCTCTCCAATTGTTACTTAGAAGAAAGCGAATCTAAGGGAACAAGATGAGCCTTTTTATCAGGGCTTCTGCAACCTCCTCTTCGGTATCAATGCCTTCGGCGTGTACCCTCAGATGCAGAGTGCCCAACTCGTCTAACTGAACGCTACCACCGTTGAACAGGCTCTTAATTTGGTTATTGATTCCGAATTAGGATTTTTTCGTACCTTTGCAAAGTTTATGTATCGTTTTACTAAGGATATAAGGATATTAGAATGAATCTTAAATTATCGGTAGAAGTCAGTGAGATAATACATCTCAGCAAAGAAGATGCTATTCGATTCGGGAACAAGGCAATATCTCCCGACCATTTCTTTTTGGGAATAATTCGCCATGGAAAGAACGAAGCCTTGAAACTGCTCTTAGATTTAGGGGTGGATATTACAGAATATAAGGTGATTATAGAAAGTAATTTATCATCGACGCAGGAAGTATCCAGCTCGACGGATGCGGGATTGTATCTGACCAAAGCCTCCGACAAAATTTTGCGGCAAATATATCTGGAAGCCAGATCAATGAAAGAACCAGAGCCAAAAGCGCTACACCTTCTGCTGGCTATACTTGGCGACAATTCTTCGCTGATCACACGCAAGTTAGCCGATTATGGCCTAACATACCACTCGATGAAATCGCATCTGACAGGCGAACCCACCTTCGACCCCGTCAATATCAATGGTTTGGACGAAGATGAAGAAGACGAAGATCCGCTGCTGCAAAAAAATACGCAAACGCAAACAGCAGCCAAAATAAATTCCGACACTCCTGTAATCGACACCTTTAGCACCGATTTAACCAGATCGGCCGCCGAAGGAAAACTCGACCCAATTGTCGGTCGAGAGAAAGAAATACAGCGCATTATACAGATCTTAAGCCGTCGAAAGAAAAACAATCCGGTGCTTATCGGCGACCCGGGCGTAGGAAAATCGGCCATTGCAGAAGGTCTGGCGATGCGAATACTCGAGAAGAAAGTACCTCGAATACTGCTGAATAAGCGAATCGTAGCGCTCGATTTGGCATCCATAGTCGCAGGAACAAAATATCGAGGACAATTCGAGGAAAGAGTGAAAGCCATTCTAAATGAGATGCAAAAACATCCGGAGGTAATCCTTTTCATCGACGAAGTACACACTATGGTCGGCGCAGGCGGAGCTTCGGGTTCTCTCGATGCCGCAAACATGCTGAAACCCGCTCTGGCTCGAGGCGATTTGCAGTGCATAGGCGCAACTACTCTCGACGAATATAGAGAACACATTGAAAAAGACGCAGCTCTGGAACGCAGATTCCAAAAAATACTCATCGAACCTACAAGCGCAGAAGAAACAGAAGAAATACTTAACAACATCAAATTCAAGTACGAAGAACATCATCATGTAATGTACACTTCGGAAGCGATAAAAGCTTGTGTCAAATTGTCGGAAAGATACATTTCCGACCGCTCGTTTCCCGACAAAGCCATTGACGCTCTGGACGAAGCAGGCGCGCGCGTACACATCGCAAACGTAAACGTCCCCACAAAAATCACCGAAATAGAAAAGCGCATAGAAGAGGTCAAAACAGAAAAGAAAAACGCAGCAAATTTTCAAAACTACGAGAAAGCAGCCGAACTGCGCAACGAGGAACGCTCTTTGACAGAGAACCTTAAACGCGCTCAACTCGAATGGGACAAGGAAATGGAGCAAAATCGCCAAATTGTGGACGATGACAAAGTGGCCGAAGTGATTGCAATGATGACAAATGTGCCGGTTCAACGTATCGCGCAAAACGAGGGAACTCGTTTGATTGAAATGCCGACCGCCATCCAAGGAAAAGTTATCGGACAGGAGGAGGCTATCGAAAAGGTAGTAAGGGCAATACGACGTAATCGCGCAGGTTTGAAAGACCCCGGAAAACCTATCGGCACTTTTATCTTCCTCGGCCCCACAGGAGTAGGAAAAACTCAATTGGCTAAAGTGCTGGCACAGTATCTTTTTGATACTTCGGATAATCTTATTCGCATCGACATGAGCGAATACATGGAAAAATTCGCCGTGAGCCGACTGATCGGCGCGCCTCCCGGATACGTAGGCTACGAAGAAGGCGGACAATTGACCGAAAAAGTCAGACGCAGACCATATTCGGTGCTTCTGCTGGATGAAATTGAAAAAGCTCATCCCGACGTCTTCCACATTCTGCTGCAATTGCTCGACGAAGGACAACTGACTGACGGACTTGGACGTAAGGTGGATTTCAAAAATACAATCATAATAATGACGTCCAACATCGGAAGCCGCGACCTTAAAGAATTTGGTCAAGGTTTGGGATTTGCCACGGCTACCAATCGTGAACGAACTATACAGGCAAATGTCAGAAGCATAGTGGAAAAGGCCTTAAAACGCACTTTCGTTCCCGAATTTTTAAACCGCATCGACGAGATAGTGATGTTCAATCCGTTGGACAAAAATGCGATATTCAAAATCATTGACATAGAGTTGGAAAAACTCTACGGACGCTTGTCGGAAATGGGTTTCAAACTCGAACTTTCCGACGAAGCTAAAAATTTCATCGCAGAACAGGGCTACGATCCTCAATTCGGAGCGCGACCGCTGAAACGCTCAATTCAACGTCATCTGGAAGATACTATGGCTGAGGCTATAATCCGCGACAACGCAAAAGCCGGCGACCGTCTGAAAGCCGATTTGAACGAGGAAAAAAAAGAAATTGTGGTTACCGCAATTAAAACTGCTGAATGAAATTAAATTCTGTATTCACAATGAGATGAAATATTGAAAATCAGCAAAATGAAACAGCCTCATGTACTCGAAGAAGAAGTAAAAAATACAATTGCGGCTGATTTTTTTGCAGAGTTCGACTGCACAAAAATTCTCGGCAAAATTGACTTTGCCGTAAAATTGAAACGCCCCGCAAACGCCCTTGAAATCAATGACGAATATCTGCTTTGGGCTGAGGCAAAAAAAGATGAAAAAGATATTGTTGAGATGCTTGCGCAACTTGTTCTGACAATTGGTAAGGCGCGGACTTTCAACGAAATTCTTCCGCCTGCATTTCTTGGCTGTTTCGATAATGAAAAAATTGCATTTGTGCCGTATTCCGAAAT
>JAITGD010000117.1 GCA_031280885.1 Prevotellaceae bacterium
TAATTCATAATTCATAATTCATAATTCATAATTCATAATTCATAATTCATAATTCATAATTCATAATTCATAATTCATAATTCATAATTCATAATTCATAATTCATAATTAAAAAACAAGTAACATACTGCGATTGCTGCTATTACTCCGACGAGGTCGGCGATCAGTCCTCCGGCTATAGCGTATCGAGTTTTACGTATTCCTGCTGCGCCGAAGTAAAGCGCGATGATATAGAACGTTGTATCGGCAGCGCCCTGAAATACGCACGATAGCCGTCCGACGAAGCTATCGGCTCCGCAGGCCGACATGGTTTCTATCATCATTGCTCTTGCTCCGCTGCCACTGAGAGGTTTCATCAATGCAGTTGGAAGCGCCGGAGTAAAAGCGGCGTCGATACCAAGAGACTTCAATCCCGACGATAATCCGTCTATCAGAAAATCCATAGCTCCCGAAGCCCTGAACGCGGCTATTCCTACAATCATCCCTACAAGATATGGCGTTACTTTTATCATGATAGCAAATCCCCGTTTGGCGCCTTCGATGAATGCCTCGAAAGCATTTACCCGTCGGACAATAGCGGCTGTCATAAAGGCTATTATGATACCAAAAAGAATGAGATTGCTTGCAAGTTTCGACACTGCTTCAAGCCGACTTTCCGACATGCGGGCAAAACCCACTACGGCAAGCGCTACGAAGGCAATAATGCCTCCAAGCCACGCCATTATTACCGGATCAAAGAGCTTGATTCTTTGCCTCACACAGACGTAAATCATCCCTGCAAGCGTCGAACAGGCAGTAGCTATAAGTATGGGAATGAATACATCAGTAGGATTTGCAGCTCCAAGTATTGCTCTCTGTGCAAAGATTGATACCGGTATTATTGTCAAACTTGAAGTATTAAGTACCAGAAACATTATTTGCGCGTTTGAGGCCACGTCTTTCTTCGGATTCAGTTCCTGAAGACCATTCATGGCCTTTAATCCCAATGGAGTTGCGGCATTATCAAGTCCCAGCATATTAGCCGAGAAGTTCATCAGCAGTTGTCCTGTAACCGGATGGTTTTTTGGAATTTCAGGAAAGAGCCGGCTGAAAAACGGACCTGCGATTCGAGCAAGAAATCCGACAGCTCCGGCTCGTTCACCAATGCTCATCAGACCCAGCCACAGCGACATCACTCCAACAAGCGGAAGAGCAAGATCCATCACTGCCATCTTAGACGATGAAAAGGTACTGTCGATAACTGTCTTAAATACCTCCGAGTTACCCGTGAAAATCCACTGCAACATGGCGGCTACGAAGGCCAGCACAAAGAAAGCTATCCAAATGTAGTTGAGTGTCAAAACAAAGTTATTCGCCGTTCAGTAATTTAAGGCAATTGTGAAGTGTAAGCATATCGTTCAGCGAGATAAAAGGATTGGTTTTCTCCCTGATCGATCGCACGAAATCCTGCAATTCAAACTGTTCGACGTCGCCCACTTCGGGCAAGCCTGCGAGACCTTTGATAAGATTGCCGGTGATTGCTTTTGCCGGTTTCAGCGAATGCCATTCGCGCTTTCTAAGGTCGAGATATGCAAGGCTTTTCTCGGCCACAATACGAAGGTCGTGCCTCTCGAAAAATCCCAAAGGAATACTTGTAATATTGGCCGAAGCGCCGGTTTTAAATTCAAGATTGATGATCTGCATTTCGGTACGTCGCGAAATTAGCGGCAAACGCGATTGATGCGCTCGAATTATTTCATCCTTGACGAGCTTTATCGACGACAGTATTTCGGCTATCACCTCCGTTTCCTGTTTATGTTGATGATACTGATATTCCCTCGAAAAGAAGATGTTTCTTATTCGAGGATATTCTTCGATAAGTTCTTCGATTCCCCAGAAATACATCTTCGGAAAGGAAACCTGTGCGATGATTTCCGCCTCAGCTGCAAGACGGCTCATAGCTTTTACATCGGCATTGAGCATCGAACCGTATTCATCTACAAAAATATGCTTACAGGCTTTGATTATATCGGCTACATACTTTCGCTTCATCTTGTCGCCGAATAAAAGCACAGCATCGCAATTTGCAAGCATTTCTTCGAGCGATTTAAACTCCGTTTCCTGGTAGTTTTCGGGTTTATCGGCAGGAAACCATGCTCCGGCAAAGGCAAAGTCTTCGTCGAGCCGGCTAATTGCGCGGCGATATCCGTCGAAATTTACGGAATTTCCCACAAAAGCCGTTCTAATCAAAGCATTCATCTGGTATGTGTTTTACATATTTACTTGTATCTCGTCTCCCTCGCTCAGTCCTTTGCTGCAAGCGCGCTGATTTGCGCAAACATCTCGTGCGTCTGCACAAGCAGGTCTTTTTCTATCGATTTGTAATGCTGACGCACTAACTTGCGATCATGTTTTCCGTCGGGATTGTTCGTCCTTTCGTACAATTGATTCCAAAGCTCCACAGCTTGATTGATGATCTTCTCGGCCTCGGGGGAATTTTGTTCGGGGCGGGTTATGATAAACAATTGACAGTCGGTAATCAATTCGTTCATCAGAAAGTCAATGTCTTTTTTAAGGCTTTTTATTCTTGCCATACTAAATAATACGTTTAATTGATACTATAAAATTTGCGGCAAAAGTAGTAAATTTCCTATATATCGCTTTACCGCTTGTTTATTGCCACCACAGGGTCGAGTCGAGAAGCCATCAGCGCAGGAAAAAAACCGGCTAAGATGCCGATTACAGCAGAAATCGAAATTCCAAGCGACAAATTTTCTGCCGACATGCTTATGATGAAACTCGAAGTGGAATTAACTATCAGCGTTCCCAAGAAAATCAGCACAATTCCCATCAGCCCGCCTATCACCGAAAGCAATGTGGATTCAAAAAGAAACTGCGTTAGTATAAAATAGTTCTTCGCGCCGAGAGCTTTCTGGATTCCTATCATGCCGGTACGCTCGCGCACCGACACAAACATAATATTCGCAATCCCAAACAAACCTACCAGCAACGAAAGCGCGCCGATAATCCATCCGCCGAGATTGATCGCTCCAAAGATTTGTTCGCTCATGCTTTCTATGATACTCAGCCGATTCATCGCAAAGTTATCGGCTTCCACAGGCTTCAAACGTCGGAATGCCCGCAGCTGCAAACGCACATCCTCCTGCATTTCATCGACGCCAACTCCCGCTTTAGCCTTTACCGGCATGTCGGTCTGCGCTCTTCGGACGTTCACCATCGCCTTTGCAAAATTGTACGGCACAATCATCCCATTATCGAAATTATTCACCTGAATCATACTTTCGCCCTCTTTTCGCAGCACTCCGATAACCATTGCGCTGCGTCCGCCTATCTTAATCGACTTAGCTATCGGATCCTCGTCCTTAAAAAGCTCCTCAGCAGTTACAGCGCCAAGTATCACAACGCCGGTACCGTTTTGCGATTCGGACAAAGAAAAATATCTTCCATGTTCAATATCGAAATCCATAATCTTATCCATATCTTGGGTAACTCCGTAGCACCAAGACGAATTTGAAGCTCGCGACCGGTACGTCGTCTTACGCAAAAACTGCACGCCAAAACCAGCCGTTCCCACCGTTTTTGCATTTCGCGCAAGATGCACATACTCTTCGTAGCGATTCTTTGGCCTTTGCATGTATTTCCACCATCGATATTCACCATCCTCTTCGGGCGTCCAAGGAAAAGGATCGATATAAATAACATCCACCCCAATAGCCGAAAACGATTCGTTGATATTCTTCTTCAACGCATCGATAACGGTAAACATCGAAATTATCGCAAAAATTCCTATCGTAACACCCAGCAACGAAAGGAAGGTTCTGAGCTTGTTGGCCGACACCGAAGCCAAAGCAAAGACCAAACTTTCGCGAATTAGCCTTGCAAATATTATGAGATTTTTGATGAATCGTCGCATCTCTCAGCTCTTCTGCGGATTTTTCAAAGCTCTGCCGCTTCTGATTCCTCTTGACGGCGCGTTGTTTCAAGAAAATCGCTCAAATCGCCCGCCTCCAATTCGGCAGGAATTAGCCTGTTCTTAAACACTCGCATAGACTTTGGCCCAATAAGCTCCATCCGATTTCCTTCCACTATCAACATGCAACTTTCCCGCAATCCTGCCACATAACGACGAGGATTAGCGGCGATATATTCTTTGATTCTCTGTTCGCGCGTTTCGCCCGCAAAACCCTCCGGATGAACATCAAGATAATGCGGATTTATCTGGAAAGGAATCAAATTCAGCGCCTCGAAACTTTGAGGTTGAACGATAGGCATATCATTAGTCGTGCAAATCGTCGGGCAAGCGAGATTTGCGCCCGCACTCCAGCCCAAATACGGCGTTCCGGCAGCCACTTTTCTGCGGATACCTTCTACAATACCCGCCGCCTGCACATACTTCAGCAGATGAAAAGTATTTCCGCCGCCCACCACAATAGCTTCGGCACGTTCCACCGCCGAAGGAAATTCCCTGCAACGATGTATGCCTTCAACCTTTACGCCAAACTCATCGAAACGTTCCTGAACTTTTGCAACGTATTCGTCATACGAAAAAGTAACAGCTGCGTAAGGAATAAACAGCACCTTATTAACCTTGTTTTTTTCCAGAAAGGCGCGGATTTGTTCCTTCGGATAATCCAGATAGGCCTCGCCCGGATTCGTAGAATTACTGATTAAGAGAAGTCTCATGGCTTTAATTATTAATTATACAATAACTACTTGTGATTACAAATCGCCTACAAAAGTAATATATTTATTCAATTATGAAACATTCGGGAGATTTCAGGATTTCAAGAACCAAGAACCAAGACGCTACGCAGGCCGGCTTGCTCTCGACGGATGTAAGCGACGTTTTTTTGAATGTAAATACCATTTTTTTGAATGTAAGATGCTCTCCGACGGATGTAAGCGACGTTTTTTTGAATGTAAATTGCTCTCCGACGGATGTAAATGCCATTTTTTTGAATGTAAATTGCTCTCCGACGAATGTAAATGCCATTTTTTTGAATGTAAATTGCTCTCCGACGGATGTAAATTGCTCTCCGACGAGTGTAAGCACCGTTTTTTTGAATGTAAATTGCTCTCTGACGGATGTAAATTGCTCTCTGACGGATGTAAGATGCTCTCCGACGAGTGTAAGATGCTCTCCGACGAGTGTAAGCACCGTTTTTTTGAATGTAAATTGCTCTCCGACGGATGTAAGCGACGTTTTTTTGAATGTAAATTGCTCTCCGACGAATGTAAATCCAAGTCCAATGGATCCAAAAAACACAATTCAAGCTAAAATTCCTAATTCCTAATGACCTTAAATTCCTTAATGACCTTAAGCGGTTCAAAAAAAGTTTGAGATGCTATGTGAAATATTTGTTGTGGAACCCCTGACGGGGTTCGGGTCGAGAGTGTTCACGTCTTTCTATTGATATTAATGCCCTACGGGCAACCTTCGGAATTATGAATTCATAATTCTCGACCCTTAAAAAGGGCTATGCAGACAAAAGAAGACAATAAGAAGACAATAAGAGGACAAAAAGCTATGATACAGAAAATTAGATAAAGTTAGAGTGTGTTTTTGTCATGGGGTAAGGACACAGAAAAGGCTAAAACGGACAAAGTTTGTGCCCCAAATCGTACCCCCTTGAATATGCAGACAAAGAGAGGGTGCGACGGAAATCAATGCGCTTGTGGACAGCGCTAAATCGGCGATATACAAAGTATATCGGGATTTGCAGGAACGGGATAACAGCGTGACATCCGAAAAAGTCAAAAACGCTTTTCTTGGCATCAACGGCGGGTGTAAAAACCTGCTGGAAGCCTTCGACGAACACAAATCGACCACAAATTTATCCGGGACTTTGAAGTCTTCCTGCTGACTGTCCGCCGATGTTCGGAAAACACCGCCGTATCCTACCTGAAACTTTTCAAGCATCTTGTTTGCGAAGCCCTG
>JAITGD010000085.1 GCA_031280885.1 Prevotellaceae bacterium
CGCTCCCGCCCCAGCATGAGAGACGCTCCCGCCCCAGCATGAGAGACGCTCCCTCGCCAGCATGAGAGATGTTCTCATGCTGGCGAGGGAGCGGCAGTGGCCTTGTGGGCATGGTCGCTAAGCTCATTAAGGACATTAAGGACATTATGGTTCTCCTCTGATGACCGCCATCCAACGAAGGCAGCAGTAGGGGCCTTGTGGGCATGGTCGTTAAGGACATTAATGGGCTTATGGTTCTCCTTTGATGACCGCCATCCGCGCAGCGCAGTCCAAAAGTCCAAAAGTCCAAAAGTCTGCGCAGCGCCGTCCAAAAGTCTGCGCAGCGCCGTCCAATAGTCCAAAAATCATTATCTTTGCGTCGTATATTATACTTATGCAAGGTTTACTGAATGTTAATTCGATATGAAGATTTTACACACTTCCGACTGG
The DNA here is from genome assembly GCA_031280885.1 of Prevotellaceae bacterium. GTDB lineage: Bacteria > Bacteroidota > Bacteroidia > Bacteroidales > UBA932 > JAIRLF01. The sequence goes on from JAITGD010000085.1 coordinate 430, forward strand.
CATCTTGGTCGCATGTTATACTCGAAGAAGGAGCGGTACGAGGAGCATCGTTCTTTTTTGCTTTGGTTGTCGGAGCTTATTCGTGCGGAGGGGATTGAAGTTCTTGTGATTGCGGGCGATGTGTTCGACACTGCCGCTCCGGGGAATGTTTCTCTGAAGATGTATTATGATTTTCTCACGGATGTTCGGCATTACGGATGCCGCTATGTAGTGATTGTTGGCGGGAACCATGATTCGCCATCTTTGCTGGAGGCGCCAAAGGAGCTTCTGGCGGTGTTGAATGTCAGGGTAGTTGGCAAGGCTAATCTTGATGATGAAGTTTTTGTATTGAACGATTCTTGCGGGGAGCCTTCGCTGATTGTCTGCGCGGTACCTTTTCTACGCGAGCGCGACATAGCTAAATATGCTGAGGGAGAGAGCTATTCCGACCGGTCGGCACGGATATTCGAGAGCATCCGCAGGCATTATGAGCTTGTAGTGGAGGCGGCTAAGGAGAAGCGTCGGGAAGCGGGTCGGCATTTGCCTGTCATTGCTACCGGACATCTCTCGGTATCAGGTGGTAAGACTTCGGAGGATGATGGGGTTCGCGAGACTTATATCGGCAGTATCGAGTGCGTGGGAAGCGAGATCTTTTCTTCTGATTTTGATTACATTGCCCTGGGACACTATCATATACCTTCGCGGGTGAGCGATTCGGTTTTTTACTCTGGATCTCCCATAGCTATGGGCTTTGGCGAGGCAGGGCAAATCAAGAGGGTATTAATTGTTGATTTCGAGGGAGGTAGAAGGCGGATTTCGGAGAGGTCGATTCCATGTTTTCAGCGTTTAGAGTCGATAGTTGGCAACCGTGAGGCGATTTCAAAGCGTCTGCAAGAGATCGTTGCAAGCGCCGAATCGGTGTGGTTAGAAGTGGTTTACACCGGTTCGGAACTCTTTCCCGATCTGGCGTCCTGGGCTTCGGAGCAGCTCGTTGGTTCAAAGGCCGAGATTTTGAAGGTTCAAAACCGTCGATATCTTGATACCGTTCTTGCACAGGAAGACGCCGCTCGTCCTTTGGAAGATCTAAATGAATACGAGGTTTTCGACAAGCTTTTATGCAGCAGGGATTTTCCCGAAGATCAGAAGGAAGAGTTAAAGCAATTGTACCGAGACACAGTGGCTTCGATTAAGGAAAGGGAGATTTAATTATGAAAATACTAAGGCTTAAATTTCGGAACATCAATTCCTTGGCTGGCGATTGGGAGATAGATTTCTCGCGCCGCGAGTTTACCGATAATGGGCTTTTCGCCATCACCGGCAGCACTGGTTCGGGAAAAAGTTCTATACTCGATGCAATCGCTTTGGCTCTTTACGGGCGAACTCCACGTGTGAATGTTACGGGTTCCGATAACGATGTAATGACGCGAGGAACAAGCGATTGCTATGCGGAAATTTGTTTTGAATCGGGAGGTAAGATTCATAAATCGAGTTGGAAGCAGGAACGTACTCGGCGCGGCAATCTGAAGCCGGTTCAGAGGAGCGTGGCTGCGGCTGACGATACCATAGTGGCCGACCAGATTAACGCCTGTAACAGCGCTATCGTGAGGATTCTTGGGCTGACTTTCGAGCAGTTTACTAAGGTTATTCTTCTGGCACAGGGAAGTTTCGCTGCTTTTTTGCAGGCCAATAAGGACGATAAAGGGGATTTGCTTGAGCAGATAACGGGGACGGAAATCTATGGAGAGATCTCGCGCACTGTTTTTGAGCGTAATAAGATGGAAATTCAAAGGCTGGAGCTTATCGACCGTGAGCTTGAAGCTATCAGCGTTCTGGCCGATGAGGAGGTGCAAATTCTTAGGGATGAGATTGCCGCACTCGGAAGTCAAAAGGAACAAATAACTAAGGAGTTAGAGGCTATTTCGGCTTCGCAAAATTTGCTTCGCGAGCTAAGCAGTTTGAATAAACAGATTGAGGGGGCGCGAGCAAAATTGCCCGAATTGATTGCAAATGAGGCTTCGGCAAAAACAGCTTTCGAGCAGAGCGAAAAGGACTTGGAGATACTCCGTCGAGAAGAGGCTATGATTGCGCCTATCTTTGTAAAAATCCGTGAGTTAGATACTAAATTATCCGAAAGGAATGTGGCTTTAAATTCGACGCTCGAATCCTTGAAGGGTCTCAAGGAAGAAAAGAATAAACTCGACGACAGAATCGGCCAACAGCGTAAGGATCAAACAGAAGTACTTGCCGGTTTAAAGGATAAAGAGGCGCGGCGGATAGAGCTTGTTCGCTACGAATCATTAGTTGAAAACTACTCTGCAATCAATAGCCAGAACTCGCAGGTCGAGAAGCGTTTAAGCGAATGGAATCAAAAACGTTCTGAGGCCGACAGAGCAGCGAAGATTCTGATAGACAAAACATCAGACTGCAAGACTTTTGAGATGGATTTCGACGAAAAGCATCGTCTGCTTGAGGCGAAACGGCAAGATATGGAGAATCGGAAGAAGAAGTTGAACGAGCTGCTTGCAGGGAAGGAATTGCCTGTGCTACAATCAGAAAAGGAGAGCATAAAGGATTGTGGTATTAAGATCCGAAGCCTGAGTGATAATCTGAAGGAAAGCCTTGCATATAAGCATGATATAGAGTTGTGTGAAGGGATTGTTTCGGATAATTCTGCTTGCGAGGAGGCGGCAAATGCTGATATTCTCCGCGACAAGAATGTGTTGAAAGGGCTTAAAAATCAGATGGATTTGCTTCGGGAAAATATCAGCCTTGCTCGGACTATCCAGAGTTTGGAGGCTCACCGCAAGAAGCTCGAAGACGGTAAGGAATGTCCTCTTTGCGGCTCGGCGGTTCATCCTTTTGCTGCTGGCAATCTGCCTGTTACCGACGAGAATGAGAGGCGTTTGCAGGCTTTGAGCAAAGAGTTCGACGAGACTGAAAAAGCGGTAAAAACATCCGAAAAAATGCTTGCAAAGGCTACGAGCGACCGCGAAAATGCGGAACGTAATAAAGAGAACTTGCAGAAGCAGTTGAGAAACAATGCTCTACGCAGGACGGAGATTTTATCGGAATTAGAGGGTTTTAGTATAGATTTCGAGGGTGAGGATCAAGGCCTTGCGAGGCTCGAAGAGCTTAGAATTGCCAAGCTCGCAGAGTGGCAATCGCTTGAAGATGTGGTTAAAGCGGCTTTGCAGATAGAGGTTTCTATTGCAGAATTGCGCGATAAGACTATCCCTCAGTATCAGCATGTTGAGAAGATAGCGGAGGGGGTAAAAGTCGATGCGGAAACGGCCAGGAAACTTGCGGAGAAGGCAGTGGAAACTTCGGAGGATTTGGTTCATCAAACAAAAGCGCAGTACGAGGTCGAAAAGGCGGCTCTGAGGTCGAAACTTGCGGAGTATGAGGTCGAAAACACTGCTCAATTGAAGGGATATCGCGACTTGTGGATAGCAAATGAGGATTCGCTCACGAGATTCACTCGCCAAGCGTTGGAGTTGGATGGCAAGATCAAGCTAACGGAGTCGCAAATTGAAGAGAATCAGCGACGTCTTCTCGTCGAAAATACCGAAAAGGAAAAGAGCGAGGCTATAATTCAGGAGCTGGCTGAGGAGCGTGTTGCTTTGTTTGGCGAGAAGAAGGTTGATGCGGAGGAGCGGGCATTAAGGCAGCGAATCGGCGAGGCTGAAAGAGCTAAGTCATCTAAGGAAAAAGCAAAGAATGAAGCATATACCGAGCTTGAGAAAACGAAGGCTATAATCCTTGAGTGCGAAAAGCGTTTATCGGCAAGGCAGTCGGAGACGGTTTCGGAGCGAACATCCGAAGAATTGCAGGCGGAATACGATGATAAACAGGGAGAATCGGATGTTATTTCGCAGAAAATCGGAGCGAATAAGCAGGCTTTGGATGCGAATGATGAGAATCTTGAGAGGAACAGGAATAAGCTGTCGGAAAGGGCAGTACAAGCTCTAATCAGTAAACGTTGGAAGGGCTTGGATGCTTTGATAGGTTCGTCGGACGGGAAGAAATATCGGAACTTTGCGCAGGCTTTAACCTTTGAGAGCCTTATAGTGCAGGCTAACAGGCAGCTGCGAAAGATGTCGGAACGTTATATTTTGAAACGTTCTGTCGATGGAGGAAGTCCTTTTGAGCTGTCGGTCATCGATAAGTTCAGGAATTGCGACGAGCGCACCGCCCGCAATTTATCCGGAGGAGAAAAGTTTATCGTATCGCTTTCGTTGGCTCTTGGTTTGGCGAATATGGCCAGCCGTAATATGAAGATTGACACGATGTTCATCGACGAGGGTTTCGGCACTCTCGATTCCGATTATTTGAACGTTGCACTCACGGCCTTGTCGAACCTGCAAAGCGAGGGTAAACTTATTGGGGTGATTTCGCATCTGGCCGAATTGAAGGAACGTATTGTAACTCACATCGAAGTCGTTCCTCTTGGCGACGGACGGTCGCGGATAGAGATAGGCTAAAAGATTAGCACGCAGACGGGGTCGATTTTTCGCTATTGAGCCAGAAGGAGGCTCGTTGGCTTGTAATCGTCCTATCTGCGTGCAGTTACGTGTAAGGAAAAGGCGTTTAGTCTTACACTAATTTCATATCGACGAGAACCTGATTCATTCCGCGCACAGCGTCGGCGCTTTTGTTCAGGGCGTTTTGTTCGTCGGCGTCGAGTTTGTATTCGATAATTTGCTCCCAGCCGTTTTTTCCCAGCACCACGGGTACCCCTATGGCGATGTCCTTCAGGCCATATTCTCCATCAAGAGCTACGCAGCAGGGCATTACTCTTTTTTGGTCGCGCATTATCGATTCGACGAGCGAGGCGCAGGCAGCTCCCGGAGCATACCATGCAGAGGTGCCAAGTAGCTTAGTTAGAGTAGCGCCACCGACCATGGTATCTGCAACGACTTTATCTAAGGCATCTTTCGAGAGTAATTCCGAAACCGGCCGGCCATTGTAAGTTGCCAATCGAGCAAGCGGAATCATTGTGGTGTCGCCATGTCCGCCGATTACTATACCTTCGAGGTCGTTTGCCGGCGCTCCAAGAGCTTGGCTTAGATAGAATTTGAAACGAGCGCTATCCAAGGCTCCGCCCATGCCTACGACGCGGTTCTTAGGCAACTTGCTTGTTTTGATTGCCAGATAGTTCATCGTGTCCATTGGGTTGCTGATGGTAACGAGGATTGCGTTAGGTGAATGTAGCAGAGCGTTTTCTACTACCGACCTGACAATGCCGGCGTTTGTACCGATCAATTCTTCGCGCGTCATACCGGGTTTGCGCGGGATTCCGGAGGTGATCACCACCACGTCGGAGTTTGCAGTGGCGGCATAATCGCCTGTAACACCAGAGACTCTCGTGTCAAACTCGCGTAAAGCGGCCGTTTGCATGATGTCCATAGCTTTGCCTTCGGCTAAGCCCGGCTTGATGTCAAGCACTACTATTTCAGCGGCCAACTCTCTGGAGGCCATTACATCGGCGCAAGTCGAACCTACGTTTCCAGCGCCTACTACTGTGATTTTAGACATATTTAGTGTTTTAAATTAATGATATTAATGTCGTTAACCTAATGTGTTGTTAATTGTAATCGGATGCAAAGTAAGTACTTTTTTCTGACACTGCAAAGGGTATTGGTCGAAAATGTTTACTTTTGTCGTCGTTAGTGGTGTTTTTTTTTATTATGGATTTGAAAAGATGGATAATATTAGCCAAAAGCAGCATGTTTTACAGATATTTGCCTCTCGATTTTGGGGAGGGGGCGAACAGTATGTTTACGATTTGTCGAAAGCTCTGTTTGAAAATGGTTACGAGCTTAGTCTTGTTTCACGGAAGAGTAAGGATATATACGACAAGATAAATCCGCTTAATATCAGATTGTTTACACTTCCGTTGAAAACACATTTCGATATTTGCTCAATATACCGATTGTTTCGGATTATCGACAAACACGGGGTTGATCTTATACATACGCATCAATTCAAGGACGCCTTTATTGCTCTCTTTGCCAGGGCGCTCAGCCGGAATAAGCCGAAGGTTGTTTTAACTCGGCATTTGGTAAAGAAAGCTAAAAATGGATTCATATATCGCTGGTTATACCGTAGAATTGATAAAATCATCTTCGTTTCGGCCTTGGCTCGGGACGCCTTTTTAAGCTCGCATCCAGCCATTTGTGCAAAGAAGATTAGGGTTATTCACAACAGCATTTCTCCGTCGCCGCAGTTTGAAGACGACGACATAAGGACAAGATATTCAATAAATAGCAAGACGGTTGTACTTGCTTTTACAGGGAGAATCGTGCAGGAAAAAGGCGTCGAAGTATTGATTGATTCCTTGAACAAGATCAAGCATCTTGATTTCTACTTGCTTATAGCCGGAAAGGGCGATAAGAAATACGAAGAGAAATTGCAAAACAAGATTCTATCCTGCGGATTGTCGGATAAGGTGAAATTTACGGGCTTCTTAGACAAGGTTCAATCATTTATCCGCCAGGTTGATATTGGGATAGTTCCCTCTGTTTGGGCAGAGCCTTTCGGGCTTTCTATCATTGAATTTATGCAGGCAGGAAAAGCAGTTATCACAACGAATAACGGCGCTCAACCAGAGTTTGTTACCGACAAACAGACCGGAATATTAATCCCTCCTTGCGACTCCACAGCTTTGGCAAATGCTATCGAAAGCCTGATTCTGAACGCAGAACAAAGAATCAGCTTAGGAGTTCAAGCCAAAGAGATGTTTGAGAAAAAGCTTTCGTACTCGGTGTTTTTCAATAGGATACTTTCTGTTTATTCCGAAGTCGATGTCTGAAAACAGAATCAAGTGGCGGGCGAATAGTTTCGATATTCGAGTTTTTATATACCTTTGCGCTCTATTTTCGGCCTCGTAGTTCAGCTGTATAGAACGTCAGATTCCGGTTCTGAAGGTCACAGGTTAGAATCCTGTCGAGGTCACGTTTTTTCGATGACTTGCTGATATTCAGCGAGTCATTGTTTTTATATACTGCAACAAAGAGGCCTGCAAGCAGAGAGTCAACGCATTGAAATTTATCGCATCTGCTTTGCTGAAAAAAACCTCATTTCTACTTCATTTTTCGAACGAAACAACCTCAGCAGCATGGAATATACCCGACCCGACCTCATTACCTCATTGCTCAATCCGGTTGGTATAATGAGGTTTGCTTGTGTGGACGCCTCATAGCTACTGAGGTTGTTTTGTTATTTGAATTAGGTAAAAATGAGGTTTTTTACAGAATGTGTGTTATGGATTCTAATGCGTTGACCCTGCCTGCAAGCAGAGCAAAATCATTTGAAACGCAGGTAAATACTTCTTGAGGTGCGAGTTACATGCTTACAGATAGCCCACAGGTACGATAGTAACCTGGTCGTTCAGCGGTAATAATTTATCATACAGACATATAAGTGAGCCTTTTCCTGTCTGAAGTCCCATACGTGTAAGTGCGTTGAAATGCTTGACGTCGTCGGTTTTAGGCGAAGCGCTACGTTTGATTTCCACAGGATAAAGCACTCCGTTACGCTCGATAAGCAGGTCGATTTCTTTTTTATCGCGGTCTCGATAAAACCAGATATTTACCGATAATCCGTTGTGACGGTGGCTTTTTACGATTTCGGAAACAATATATGTTTCGAGTATTGCTCCGTTCATTGCGCCGCTGGCTAAGGTTTTTGCCGTTTCCCAGCCGCACAGATAAGCGCATAAACCTGTGTCGAAGAAATATAGTTTCGGCGTTTTCAGAGTGCGATTGGCGATATTGTTGTGATAAGGCTGAAGCAGAAATATAAGTCCTGTAGTTTCCAGCACCGAAATCCACGACTTAATCGTATTTGCGCTCACATCCACGTCTTTAGCCATATCGTTGTAATTAAGCAATTGACCTGTACGCGCAGCCGCCGTTTTTACGAAGGTAAGAAAACGGTGTTCGTCGCTCACCTGCATTAATTGGCGAATATCGCGTTCAATATATGTCTTAAAATAAGATGAGTAGAAAAGTGTTCGATTCAGGTTGAGGTTGGCGTGCAATTCGGGAAACGAGCCACGCCAAATCGTTTCATACAGAGAATAAAGATTATATGTCGGACGATTGTCGGGCGCAAGCGTATCGGGCAGGAAAGGGAGAGCATTTTGTCCGTTTTTTTCGGCCTGCGACAATCCTTGCAGCTCCAGAATAGCAACCCTGCCTGCAAGACTTTCGGATACATCTTTCATTAAATTAAATTGTTGCGAGCCTGTGAGCCAGAACAGGCCTTTTTGTCGGGTTTTATCCACTTCCATTTTAATGTACGGGAAAAGCGATGGAGCATACTGTATTTCATCGATAAACAGAGGCGGACGGTAAGTTTGCAGAAAAAGGTGCGGGTCATTTACCGCAAGCGTTCTGATTTGCGGGTCGTCGAGCGTAACGTATGTTCGCGATGGTTCTATGTTTTGTTCAAAGATGGTTGTTTTACCCGTTTGCCGAGGTCCGGTTATCAGAACAACAGGAAACGATTCCGTTGCTTCGCGAATCACTTTCGACAATGTGCGCTCTATATACATATTGATTTATAATTAAATAAACATAAACACGGCAAATTCGCAGTGCGACTGCAAATCTGCCGCAAATGTAAGGAAATATTTTTTAACTGACAAAAAACGAAATTTACTACATGACGACGTCTTTTTGTGCCGATGCGCTTAAAATTCTCACACCAACCTCAGCGTCATTGCTCTCTGTATCAATTGTTTTGTACTGTGAGCTCCGAGTTTGATGTAAAGATTTTTGCGGTAGCTTTTGATAGTTTCATAGCCAAGATTCAGTCGCTCAGCTATTTCGGCATTGCTACAGCCTTCGGCTATCAGACGCAACAAGTTACATTCGCGACGTGTGAGTTCCATAGGATTATCATCGCGAGTTTTGAGCATCAAATCCACTTCTCCGCATAGAAAACGCTGACCGGAAGCAAGTTGGCGTATGCCTTCCATGATTTCCTCCGGCATGGAATTTTTCAATACATAGCCGTCGGCTCCGGCGTCGAGAGCGCTACTGACGGTGGCAAGTTCGCCGTAGCTTGTCAGCATCAATACTTTAACCGATGGATATTTAGCTTTGATTTTCGGACACAGGTCGATACCGTTACCGTCGGGCATACTGACGTCGAGCAGCAATACATCCGGCTGCACGTCTTTTAGCATATCTCTACATTCGGCAATCGAATATGCTATGCCAATCACCTGTGTATCACTTGTTTCATTGATTAATTTTTTCAATCCGGCGACTACCATTTTATGGTCGTCGGCTATCGCTACGCGGATTAATTGAGGGTCGGGAGACGGCTGGTGAGAATTATTTTTTGTATCCATAGTATCGGGCAATTATATTTTATTTTTCAACTTTTATTTTCGATCGACAATATCCATTTCCAAGCAGGAACTACTTCTATTGTAATTCCTTCCATTTCAATCATTCGTTCTTCGTCATACGTTACGATGCTCAAACGTTTGGCAGGCATGAAACGGCTGAATTTCAACAAAGCAACTGTTTCACGCTTTTCGGTGTCCATGTCCGACAGGCTGTATGAGACCTGTATAGCCCATTGTTCGGAAGGGATATAAAAATCAACTTCCACGTTACGATTGTAAAAATATAGATCGTCGCCGTAAAGACGTTTCAATGCAATGGCTACCATGTTTTCGAGCAGGCGGGCATCGGGATTGAATAAGAACAGATTGAGTATGCCGTTGTCATAGAAATAGAACTTGCGGACGCTTTCCTTTTCGGCAAGTTTTGCAGCAATATTGGGTACAGCAAAGGCAATCCAAGTTTCAAACAAGCGATCAACATATTCAAAAACAGTTGATTTACTGATTTTTATGCCTGCCGCCACAGTGATATTTGTCAAACGTGAATATGAAAGTGGCGACATGAGGCTTTCCGCAATTTTTTTTACAATAATTTTGAGTGCGGAAGGGTTTCGTATTTCGTAACGCGCTATCAAGTCGCCAAAAAATATTTTTTGGTATAATGAGTTTAACCATTGACGTTTATCGTCGAAGCGCTGAACTTCGGGCAAGCCGCCGTAATAGAACCATGCAGCAAATATTTTTTTCAGTTTAAGACGCATACTGCCGTATTCCATATTTTTTTTGATAGTAAGACCCTGTGATTCAAGAAACTCACTAAAACTATAAGGATAAATTGTTTGAATCAGGAAGCGTCCGCCGAGTGTAGTGGCAATTTCGTTACTTAACATGCTGGCATTGCTGCCGGTAACATACACTCGATAGCCTGTATCGGCGAGGCGGCGGGCAAACTTTTCCCAGCCAGCAATCAATTGAATTTCATCGAGAAAGATTATTGGGCGGTGTTCAAACATTTCTCTGTAACAGTCGAGTATCACAGAAAGGTCGCCAACACGGATTTCCGACAAACGCTCGTCCTCAAAATTGATATAGAGTATTTCTTCGACAGACCTTCCTTCGTCAAGCAATTCCCTGATTCGTTGGTACATCAGATAGGTTTTTCCTGTTCGTCGCAAGCCGACAAAAACATAATTGCCCTGCCTTTCCAGTTTTATGGAGCGTGGCAAAACGCTGACGTTTTCAACAAATTCTTGATTTTCAACAATCAAATCTTTTATTAATGCTTTATCCATGATAAAATTTGTCTTATATATCGGACAAAAGTAATGCTTTTTTGTCTAATATATCGAACAATTTTCGGGTTTAATTTGAAATTCAACATATATTTCTGTGCCTTCGCCTATGGTTGAACATATATCAATCAGGCCGTTATAAGAAGTCATATATGTGCGGATATTCGACAAGCCCATGCCTTCGGCGGTGGTGCGAGTGTCGAAGCCGCAGCCGTTGTCCTGCACGGTAAGCGATATGCGGTCGGGTTCGCAAACTATTTGCGTCAATATTACCGAGGCTCCCGAATGTTTCATTGCGTTGTTTACCAGCTCGTATGCTATTCGATAGACAAGCAATTCGAGTTTTGTTTCCAACCTTTCGTCGTATCCGTGCCAGATAAATTTAGCGTGCGGAATACTTTTACAAAACTCTGACAATGCGGTTTGTAGTCCTGAACGACTTAAGGTTTCGGGCATCAAATGGTGGGCTACGCGGCGCATTTCGCGCATCGATTCTTCGAGCAATTCCATTGATTTATTGTAAATTTCCTCAGAAGCGACGTCCTGCGTGATGTTATTTCTCATATTCGCCATGCTGTATTTCAGGGTAGAAAGTATGCCGCCCAGACGGTCGTGCAGGTCGCGGGCAAGGCGGATGCGTTCCTGCGTTTCGCCGTCGAGCAGGGCTTGTGTGGCGACGAGTTGTTTTTCCTGTTCGAGCTGTTTTATTTGTTGTCCGGCGATGCGTCTTTTTTGTACCGTCCATCTCCAAAGAAAAAAGAAGACCGTCAATGCCAGCAGCAATATGGCGCACACGGCGACGCCCAGCCATATCATCAAACGCTTTTCTTCTTCGAGCCTGGTAATTTGCGTTTCCTTCTTTTCGGTTTCGTAGGCGATTTTCAGGTCGTGTATCGTTTGAACGCTCTGATGCTTGTGAAGTGAATCGCGCAAAGCGTATGTTTTTTCAAGGTAAACAACGGTACTGTCCAAATTGCCGCTCATCTTGTAGGCTTCAGAGATAGATTTATTGATTTCCAGTTCTTGCTCCCGCGAAATCAGCGGCGTAGTCAAAAGTCCCTTAAACGTTTGGATGGCTTGTTGGTACTCGCCCTTTTTGAAGTATATTGTGCCGATGACAATGCCGGCAAAACGGTTATAGCCGTGCTGTTCAACAACGCGGTTTATTTCGGTCAGGGCTTTGTCTAATTCGCCTGTTTCCTGATATATCTGTGCCAGATTGAAACCTGCATTCTGACTGCCTGCCACATATCCGATTTTGTCGCTCAATTCCACGCATCGCTCAAAATAGGGAATGGCTTTCTGAAAATCTTGCGAAAAGGTCAGGTATGCGTTGCCGATATTGTTCGACAAAATAGCCATATACTTCAAATCGTTCATTTTTTCGGCTATGGGAAGTGCATTTTGGTAATATCTGACGGCTTCGTCTTCATTTTT